>JBCCIN010000158.1:0-11023 GCA_039028235.1 Pseudomonadota bacterium | reverse complement strand
GATTAAGGCTTTATCCCTTGAATTTTTGCCGGCTGCGATCGACGTCGCCATCGAGGCGGTCGATCTGCTCGAGCGGCTCGGCAGCTATCGATACAACGTTTCATTCGGCGAAGGCATGGCGTTTGACCTGACCGATTGGCGAGATGCCGATCGGATGCGGGACTGGTTGGCAAACCAACGGGGAGGTCATCGTTCCGGCGATGTCTACGCGCGTCTCGAGAGCTGAGCTGGCAGAAGCTGCCTCCAGGCCCATCGGTCTGGCGGGCGCCTATGGGCTGCCTCGCTGGCTGAAGCGCGCCGTCAAGCCATTGCTGCTGATCGGCGCGATCTTTTGGCTTTCGATGCTCTGGAATCTGCCGGTCGATCTCAGGGATCTGAACGCCGAAGCGGTGTCGACCAATTGGCCGGCATTGCTGCTGCCGGCATTGTCCGCCATCGTGGTCAGCGCCAGCTTCATCGACGGCATTGCCTTCGAGATCCTCCTGTTGACCTTCGCGATCGCTCTGGTGCCGGCCCTGCGCTCAGGGCAGGTGTCCGCGATTCTTCGCCACGGGATCGCTCTGATCACCCTCCTGCTGGTGGTGCTCTGTCTTACCGATCTCGGCATTCGCATGGTGCTTGGCCGCCCTTTTGCCCCGCTTTTGGATCTCGGGATCTATGCCAATGTGGTCGATCTGCAGAAGGGGTCGTTCAAGGGGCTGACCGGCTGGTTCCTGACGGCTGCGCAGATCCTTCTGGCGCTTCTGATCTACGGCCTGTCCCTTGGTGCCCTTCGTTGTATCCAGCGTGTGACCTCAGGCCGGCGCTGGGGGCGGGCGACGCTTCTGGTCACCGGCATACTGATCCTCGGCTACGCCGGTAGCAAATGGCTGCCCTCAGGGTTGGTCGCGAGTGGCCTCGACCGTCTGATCCACGCCCAGGCAAGCAGCACGGTCTGGCGCCAGGTCGATCGCAGCTGGCGCATGCTGACTGCGCTGGAGGCCTTCGAGAAGACAATCGCCGTCGACCAATTTCCCGATCTGCCGCCAGAGCGCCTGCTGGCCGATCTCGGCGACGTCGACGTGCTCCTGGTCTTCTTCGAGAGCTACGGCCGGAGTGTCCTGGACCAGGACAGATTCCAAAGGTTCAGCCTGCCGTCGCTTGACGGCTTCGAGCAGGCGCTCGATCAGTCTGGCCTCGTCAGCGCATCCGGCTTTCTGACTTCGCCGATCATGGGTGGCCAGTCCTGGCTCGCCCACAGCACGCTGGAAAGCGGGCTCTGGCTGCCGCATCAAAGCTACTACAACGCGCTCCTCGCGACCGATCGGCTGACCCTTACCAAGGCCTTCAAAAAGCGTGGCCATCGAACGGTTGCGATGAAGCCGGCGATCACCATGCCCTGGCCGGAGGGGCCGCATTTCGGTTTCGAGCAGATCTATGCGGCCGCCGACATGGGTTACGCTGGCCTTCCCTACAATTGGGTGACCATGCCGGACCAGTATACCATGTCGGCGTTCGAGCAGTTCGAGAGGTCGTCCAGCGAGCGCGATCGACCGGTCTTTGCGGAGTTTTCGCTGATCAGTAGTCATGCGCCCTGGACCCACATTCCGCCGGTGGTCGAAGACTGGTCATCGATCGGCGACGGCGAGGTTTTTTCGACCTGGGCCGAGATCGGCGATCCGCCGCATGTTGTGTGGGCCGATCCAGACCGCGTGCGTGAGCAATACGGCCAATCGATCCGCTATGTGCTGGAGATGCTGACCTCCTACGCCGCCGAGCATGTGGATGAGAACACTGTCATGATCGTGGTCGGCGACCATCAGCCGGCCCCGCTGGTAACCGGTGAAGGGGTGACCCGCGACGTTCCGCTACACATCGTGACTGGAAATCCGGCGCTGTTGCAACCATTCCTCAATTGGGGACTTGTGCCTGGCATGCATCCTGACCCAAGCGGCGACGCTCGGCGGATGGATGCCTTTAGGGACTGGTTCCTGGATGCGTTCAGCCGTTGACACGTCGACGCGAAGGCTGAACGCAAAATCGGCCACATCGTTCACGGGAGGTGACGGCGATGGGTGGGTTGAGGCGGCTTTTGTCGGGTCCGTTCGTTCAGGTCCTGACGTTTCTCGCAGTATTGATTTCAGGTGCCGGCGGCGCTCTCGCGCAATGTCTGCCGATGGTCCAGGCGGATCCCAGGATCGTACCGGTCGCTCTGCCTAAAGAAGGCGATGTGAGGCTGAGCTATCTGGGCCACTCCAGCTTTTTGATCGAAAGCTCGGGCGGTGTCGCGGCGGTCACCGACTATAACGGCGTGCATCGGGCACCTTTCGCGCCTGACATCGTCACCATGAACAACGCCCACAGCACGCATTTTTCCGAGACGGTCGAGCCTGGCGTCGCACATATTCTGCGCGGTTGGGGCGAAGATGGTACGATCGCCGAGCATGATCTCGCTTATAAGGACGTGCGCGTGCGCAACATCCCCACCAACGTCCGTGAGTTCGGCGGGACCCGCTACAACTCGAACTCAATCTTCGTGTTCGAACTCGCCGATCTCTGCATTGCCCATCTCGGCCATCTGCACCACACACTGACCGACCAGCATCTGCAGGAACTGGGACTGATCGACGTGCTCCTGGTGCCGATCGATGGCGTCTACACCATGGCGCAGGAACTCATGGCCAAGGTGGTCGAGCAGATCTCACCCTCGATCGTCATCCCCATGCATTACTTCTCGCGGATCGGCGTCGAACGCTTTGCCGCCCTAATGACCGGGCGCTACGAAACCCTCTACAGCGACACGCCGACCCTCGTGTTCTCGCGGCTGCGCCTGCCATACCGAAAGATCGTCGTGCTTGCTGGCGGAGGTGGTCCGACCTTCGGCTTTGGTGACGACGAATGAGGGCCAACGAGCCGTCGGCTTTTTGCGGGCCGGACCGCGGACATAGGCACGCGCGCCAAATGCCCGAACGGTTCCGAATCTGCCGTCGACCGATCACAGCACCCCGCCAGTGACCCGGAACGGAGCGGGTGTCCGTCCACGCGGTGCTTGAGCATGTAGCTGCATCAGCGGTGGCACAGCGCTTTTCTGGCCAGATTCCGGATCGTCACCGTCGCAGTGAAGCCAGCTTCTGCCGTGAGCGTAAGGCGATGATCTTGGCGGCCGATGGTGGGTTGATCAGGCGATCGCGGGAAAACTGCAGGACATCAGCGTCGTTCGGATTTTTTCGGCTCATGTCGTGCAATGTCGTTGCGATGTATCGGTCACGATGCGCACGGAAGACGTCAAGATCGAACACCTCGTGATAGCGGTCGAGCACGCCCAGGGCCTCGAAGGTCAGGAGTGCTCGCGAGCATTTCCAGCAGCGGGAGCAATTCGGTTTGTCGCCGCCGGCTGCAGGATCGACGCAGACGTCGAGATATCGATAGGTCGGCTCGAACTGGCTGATATTGATGGTTTTTTCCAGGCGCGAGTATCGAGAACCAGAGGAGATGCAGGTGAGATCGTCCGTCGAGAGCAGGTGCAGGGCATAAGGTTCCGAATAGCCGACGTCATAGGTCGGTCCGACGAAGCACTCATCATATTTGAAGGACGAAGAATAGAGAAACTTTCCGATATAGCCCTGAAGCAAGGTCGCAGCGGCCACGTTGCGCAGGGTATGCGTGAGTTGAAAGGGCGTGCCGCAGAAGAAGTCAGCCATATTGGATTGAATGTCGATCAGCGGCATGCCCATCTCGTTGGCGAACCGAGTGACGCGGCGCCACCTGTCGGTAAACACCTCGGCGGCGGTCATCGAAGCACCGTGGGAGCCGACGTCGTTCAGAAGAAAATGGGAGATGCGGTAGCCCTCGATCGCCGGGTCGACATTGTGATCGATGAAGGTCTGGAAGGAATCGATGCCAGCGGAAAATCCCGCGGCGACATGATCGCCACCAGCACTGCCTGACCTGTCGCCCAGATCCGATGGCAGCAGTCTGATGATCTTGCTGTCTTCGGTCAGACGAGAGAGGAGATAGGCGTATCCATGGCTGAAATTGTAGAAAAGCCGCGTCGACATGCGGCCCTTGACGGTCAAGTCCTGACCATTGCGGCTGGCTTCGAAGAGAAGGGTAATCACGAAGGGATCGAGGCACGCCGGGTCGACATGATCGGCAAAGGCCTCAGGCAGGGAGAACCAGAGCGTGCGGCAGCCGTCCTCGGAATCGACAGCTGCGGCGAGCCTGACCCGCCCCTCGGCGACGGATTTGGTCGGACTGTGCACGGAAAGCATCATGTCTCCTCAAAATCTGCCTGAATCCCCTCACGGCGATGAGACAGAAAGAAGCTATAAAGTTTATATTATGGTGATTTTATACAACTTTTAATATCTAATCGACAATCTGGCGATGGGCATTGTTCGGGTTCCGGCACCACCTTCAGGCTTGACGGAAGAGACGATCTGCAGGCGAATGCCGCCATGCCTTCGCTTGCCGGCCTTCGCCATATTCCTCAAACGCTCCGGCAACCCAATTACGGTCCCTATGTCGCAGGCAACAGCCTGTCGCTGATCGGCTCCTGGATGCAGCGGGTCGCGGTCGGCTGGCTTGCCTGGGAGCTGAGCGGATCGGGCGCCGTACTTGGGTTGGTGGCGTTCGCTGATCTGGCGCCGACCTTGATGATCGGCCCTTTCGGCGGCGCACTTGCCGATCGCTTCGACCGGCGGCGGCTGCTGATCATCGGGCAGAGCATCAACATGCTGCTGTCCTTCCTGCTCGCTGCTCTTACCGCCGGCGGCCTCATGTCCGTCCCGCTCCTGGTGCTGATCATTGGGGTCAACGGCGCGGTCATCGGCATCAATCAGCCTGCCAGGCTGTCCCTGATCTCCGCTCTGGTGTCACGAGAGCACCTGCCGACGGCGGTGGCGATCAACAGTCTGGTGTTCAATCTCGCGCGCTTTATCGGCCCGGCCATCGCCGGCTTGGTCATTCTGCGTTTCGGCACGGCCCTGGTCTTTCTGCTGAACGCGCTGAGCTTCATCAGCTTTCTGATTGCCCTCAACAGTCTCAATCTGCCGAAGCCTGTCGATCGCGCTAAAGGCGTTCCACCTCCGCCGATGCTGCAGGCGATCGGCGAGGGTATGCGCTACGTCATCAGGCATCCTGGCATCGGGCCGTTGCTCGCCCTGGCTGCGACGATATCGGTGTCCGCCAGGCCATATGTCGAGCTTCTGCCGGGCTTTGCCGGTGCTGTGTTCGACCGGGGCGCAGGCGGTCTTGCCATGCTGAGTTCGGCGGTCGGCTTGGGCGCGATTGCCGCGGGGCTGTTTTTGGCGCAGCGTGGCCCAAGAGAAGGTCTCGCCGAAACGGCAATGCTGGCCGCCCTGCTGACAGCGCTCTCCGCCCTGGGGTTGGCGCTCAGCCCCTCCTTTTGGATGGCGATCATCGCCGTGATGTCGGGCGGCTTCGGCATGGTGGTGGCTGGCGCGGGCACTCAGACGCTGATGCAGACCGCCGTGGACGAGGCGGTGCGCGGTCGCGTGCTCAGCCTGTTTGGCCTCGTCTTCAGAAGCGGGCCGGCGATCGGTGCCCTCCTGATGGGGCTGGCATCCGAGCTGACCGGCCTCCGTTGGCCCCTGGCTGCCGGCGCTATGATCGGCGCCGGCGCGTTCGTCGTGATCTGGCGCCGGCGAGATCGAGTAAGCGAAGCTCTAAAAGCACCGGTTGGCTGATTCGGCGCACTAATACCTGCAGCGCATGCCCGACAGCCTCACTTCGCTGTCATCGACCGACCGTGATCAGAATACTGGTGGGGTGAAGCGGTCGTCGGCGAGGCTATTTTGCGAGCGGCCTTGAAGGATCCTGGGTCCACTCGACCATCGACCCGTCATAGAGCTTGATGTTGTCCTTCCCAGCCACCTCACTCAGGACGAACCAGTTGACCGCAGCCCAGTGGCCGGTGTTGCAGTAGCTGTAGACCTCCTCGGCGTCACCCAGACCGGCCGGCAGGAGTTCTTGCAGCCGGGCGATATCGATCAGCTTGCCGGTCTTGTCGTCGAAGGTCTGGCTCTGATCAAAATGGGTGGCGCCGGGGATGTGGCCGGCGGCTTTCGCGGCTTTGTGTTTTTCGAGCCCGGTGAATTGCTTGATGGGCCGTCCGTCCAACAGCAGTTTGTCGCTGTCACCGAGAGAGGCTTCGATCATCTTGCTGTCGACACGCATCTCCGGGCGAAGGCTGGCTTCGAAGATGGTGGCCTGCGGCTCGCTCGGCCCGGTTGCGATCGGATTGCTCGGATCCGCCACCCAGGCACGATAGCCGCCATCGAGGATAGCTACCTTGTCATGGCCGGCATAGTTGAACGTCCAGTAGACGCGAGCAGCACTGCCGAAATCGGTCGAACTCACACCGGCAGGGATCACCACGACCGTGGTGTCATTGTCAATGCCAAGATCGCCTATCAACGCTTCTAGCACTGATGCGGACGGTGCCTGAGCGATCACGCCATCGACCTTGGTGCGCCAGCCGTCTTTCAGATAGTCGCTGTGCACGGCGCCCGGGATATGGCCTTTGGCGAAGCTCTCTGCCGATCCGCCGTCGATCTTGTTGCGGATGTCGAGCAACACGACGTCATCGCGGTCGGCATTGGCCTTGACCCAGTCGACGTCGACAAGCGGCTCGAGATCCGACGCCACCACAGGGGTTGCGATAAGGAGGAGCAGGCTGGTCAGCCAGCCGAGGGAGGATGATGCGAGGCGCATGGCTAGATCCTTTCCGACCTGACGATGCGCTCAAACTGGCTTTCGGCTCCAGTCGTTTCAATAGCGTGGACGCGGGCTTGGAAAGGAATGATCTTTACAGCGCTGTCTTGAGCAACAGATGCTGCAATTGTTGTCGAATGTGGATGATGATTTCAGCGGAACCGGGCGCTCTCGGACGGAACCGGGTGCCTATTCGGACTTGATGACGCTGCCTTTGGTTTCGTATGCATTGCCTCGAAAAAGCGCTACGGTCCTGCCATCAGTGCTTTTGACCTCGACATCGTAGACGCCGGTTCGCCTGGTCCGGCTTTGCTCGTAGGCTTCGGCGATCAGCCGATCGCCCAACCGTCCAGGCTCGACGAATGTGATCTGCGCGCCGAGCGCCACGGTCACCCGATTGCAGGCATTGCAGGCGAAGGCAAAGGCGCTGTCGGCAAGCGTGAAAATCAGCCCGCCATGGCAGGTTTCATGGCCGTTCAGCATGTCGTCGCGCACGGTCATCGCGAGGCGCGCATAGCCGGGCCTGATCTCCTCGATGCTCATGCCGAGCGCGTTCGAGGCCCGATCCCGCGCGTACATGCTGCGGCCAACATCCTCGGCGAGGCGCTGGGCCTTGGGATCAGCCATTCGAGAACATGCCAGGACAGAGCACCTCGCCGCCTGCGCTTCCACCATCCAGTCGTGCCATGGCGTCGCCTATCGACCTTTGAAAACCGCGGGGCGGCGGTCGAGAAAAGCATCGACGCCTTCGGCGAAATCCTCGGTCAGGCCGGCTTGGCGCTGCAGATCGCGCTCGAGTTCGAGCTGCTGGTCGAGATCATTGGTGGCGGACGCATGGATCGCGCGCTTGATCAGGCCAAGTGCCACGGTCGGCTGCGCTGCGAGGTGGCGGGCCATCGCGGTCGCCTCATCCATGAGCTGATCATCGTCGACCGCGCGCCAGATCATACCCCAGTCCGCTGCCTGCTCGGCGGTGATCTCTTCACCGAGCATGGCAAGGCCCATGGCGCGCGCCTGCCCGACCAGCCGGGGCAGAGAATAGGTGCCGCCAACATCGGGTATCAGGCCGATGCGAACGAAGGCCTGGACGAACAAGGCGGACTTGGCCGCCAGCACGATATCGCAGGCGAGCGCCAGATTGGCACCGGCGCCGGCAGCGACACCGTTGACCGCGGCGATCACCGGGCGTTCCAGCGCCTTCAGCCGGCGTACGAGAGGGTTGTAAAGGCGATTGATCGTATCACCGAGGTCCGATCGCTCCACACCGGCGCGATCATTCAAGTCCTGACCCGAGCAGAAGCCGCGACCGGCACCGGTGAGCAGGACTGCTCGAATCGCGCGATCGAGCTCGATGCGGTCGAGTGCGTGTGCGAGTTCACCGTGCATGGTCTCGTTGAATGCATTCAGCCTATCCGGGCGATTCAGGGTGATGGTCGCGATTCCATCTCCCAGTGCCAGCAAAACGGTCGGTTCGCTCAATCTCTCGCCTCCCCTCGGCTGCTCGCCAGTGGTAAACCGGCTATAGCACAATCATCCTTGCCATCTCGTGAATCTACTACCCTTAATTTTCCTCACTCTACCGCTCACGTCCATGGCGAACTCGAGGTTCGACGTCGATGAATGCCCGCCCGCTGAGTCACTGGCTGCTTCTCCTGACCATCGTCGCCCTTTGGGGAAGCGCCTTTGGCGTCACTGAGCTCGCGATCGAAGCCTTCACGCCGACGGCGCTGGTGACCGGCAGGATGATCCTCGCCGCGGCCTTGCTGACGCTGGTGGCAGCCTTTCGCGGCCAGCCCTTTCCAAAGACCGCGCGTTTTTGGATTTTCTGTCTGGGCATGGCGATTGCGGGCAACTGCCTCCCCTTCTGGCTGATCTCCAAGGCCCAGTTGCAGATCGACAGCGGTCTCGCCGGTATTCTGATGTCGATCATGCCGCTCACGACCCTTTTGCTGGCCCATCTGTTTGTACCGGGAGAGACGCTGAGCGGCGGCAAGCTAATAGGCTTTCTTCTCGGTTTTGTCGGGATCATCGTGCTGATCGGCCCCGAAGCGCTCCTGGAGCTTCAGGGGCAGGGGACGGCGTTTTGGGCGCAGGTCGGCACGCTGTTCGCTGCTTTTTGCTATGCGACCAACGCGATCATTGCACGCCACCGCCCGCCTGCCGATCCGATCGTCGCTGCTGCCGGCACCATGATTGTCGGCGCGGTGATCATGCTGCCGCTGGGTGTCTGGGATCTGCCCGCCCAGACCCTGAATGCCTCCGCGAGCGGTCTCATCGCAGCACTCGCACTCGCCATTCTGGCCAGCGCCGTGGCGCCTGTGGTCTTTCTGCGGCTGATCGCACTTGCCGGGCCGAGCTTCGTCGCCTTCATCAACTATCTGATCCCGCTCTGGGCCGTGTTGATCGGCATTCTGCTCCTGAGTGAGCAGCCGCGCTGGACGGCGCTGCTCGCGCTTGCTTTGATCCTGGGTGGGCTGGCACTGAGCGAATTCGCCGGCCAGGGAACCGTCAAGAGGCCAGGTGAGGCGAGGTCTGCAGCTGATGATTGACCTTTCAAATGTCGGCCCGGCAACAGGAGGCGCGCGAGCTTGAGCAACTGGATCGCTTTTCAGATCGCCGGCGATCAGGGCCTGCCCCTGGTGTTCCTCCACGGGAT
Organism: Pseudomonadota bacterium; assembly: GCA_039028235.1. Classification (GTDB taxonomy): domain Bacteria; phylum Pseudomonadota; class Alphaproteobacteria; order Geminicoccales; family Geminicoccaceae; genus JANQPX01. Next base: position 1,653 of record JBCCIN010000158.1, on the reverse strand, counting down.
CGGCGGAGATGCCGAGAGCTGGCGGCCCCAGCTCGATGGCTTTTCGGGTGAATACCGCGCGATTGCCTGGGACATGCCCGGCTATGGGGATTCAGCACCTCTCGACGAGATGACGTTTTCTGCACTGGTCGAATCACTAGCCGTGTTGCTCGACCGGCTTTCCGTGGAGCGTGCTCATCTTGTCGGCCACTCGCTCGGTGGCATGATTGCGCAGGCTTTTGCGCTCGCCCATCCGGAACGTCTGCGTTCGCTTACGCTTGCCGGCACCAGTGCCGCTTTCGGCAAACGCGTGGATGGTGGGCTAGATATGTCTTGGCGCGACAGCTTCGTCGAGCAGCGGCTCGGACCGCTTGACCGGGGGGCTTCCATGGCGGAGCTCGCACCGAAGCTGGTGCAGGGCCTGGTCGGCGACAAGCCCGATCCTAAAGGTGTGGAGCAGGCGATCTTGAGCATGGCGTCTGTTCCTGAGGCCGGCTATCGCGCCGCTGTTCATTGCCTCACCAGCTTTGATCAGCAAGCCGCCCTTGCCGGTATCCGCACGCCGACGCTCCTGATCGCGGGGGAAAAGGACCCGGCCGCACCGCCTCGGGTGATGCAGCGCATGGCGGATGCCTTGCCCGACGCGCGACTGCAGACCATTCCGGGAAGTGGTCATCTCATGCATCTCGAGCGTCCTGCAGCCTTCAATCACCTGCTGGCCGACTTTCTGACATCCCTGGTCGTCCACTGATCATGACGCTGATCGACCCGACCGCCTGGCCGCTCGGCGCCTGGGTTCATCGCCAGGCTGAGAACGCTCCCGATCGAACAGCGCTGGTCTTCGAAGGATCAAAGCTTGGCTATGCAGCGTTCGCTGAGCGGATCAGCCGGCTTGCAGGCGGACTCACGGAGGTCCTCGGCCTGGAGCGGGGCGATCGGATCGCTTATCTCGGACGAAACCATCCGGATCTGCTGACCCTCCTATTTGCGGCGGCACGTCTCGGCCTGATGGTCGTGCCCTTGAACTGGCGCCTCGCTCCACCGGAACGAGAGGCCATCCTGAAGGATGCATCGCCAGCGGCCCTCGTCGTTGAGGCGATGTTTGCAGACCACGTGGCCGCGCTCGCCGCCGAACCGGTTCCCTGGCGTCCAATAGCTCTCGACTTCTCGAAGGACGGTTGGCTCTCGATCGACGACCTCCTCGTGGACGTTGCCCGTCCCGACGTCGTGGGTATGGCTGACGATCCTCTGCTGATCGTCTACACCTCGGGCACCACGGGCCAAGCCAAAGGCGCTGTTCTCAGCCAGGGCGCTCTTCGCTGGAACGCGGCCAACAGCGTCGATATGCATGATCTGACGGCTGCCGATCGCATTCTGACGGCGCTGCCGCTCTTTCACGTCGGCGGCCTGAATATCCAGACGTTGCCGGCTCTGGCTGTCGGTGCCGAGGTTCTGCTGGAAGCGCGCTTCGATCCCACTGATCTGCTCGCACAGATCGCGAATCACAAGCCGACACTCACTGTGCTGGTGCCGACGATGATGAAGGCGCTGATCGAGCATCCTGACTTCGAGAAGACGGATCTCTCCAGCCTTCGTCAGATCACCACCGGATCGTCGATCGTTCCGACCGCGCTCATTGAGGGCTTTCACGCGCGGGGCATCCCGGTGACCCAG
>JBCCIN010000157.1:0-11084 GCA_039028235.1 Pseudomonadota bacterium | reverse complement strand
TGAATTTTCCGTATCCGTTTCTCTATGGCCAGTCCGATCCGACCTTGTTTCCGATCAATGACTGGCGGGAATGCGCGCGCCAGGCTTTGAGTGTGCTCGAAATCCGCGGCTGGGCGGCCGATCTGGTTGACGGCGACGATCCGGAACTGGTTGAGCAGATCAGAACCCGCGTGCTGCCGCGCCGGGGCATTTGGGCGGGTGCTGATGAAATCATGATCACGCTTGGGGCACAGCAGGCGCTGTTTCTCCTGGCGGAGCTGCTGGTACGCCCGGGCGCGGTGGTCGGCATGGAGGAACCCGGTTATCCCGATGCGCGCAATATATTCTCGCTGAAGTCGGCCGATCTCAGAATGCTGGAGGTGACCAAGGATGGCATCGATCCGGATGATGTGCCGAGGGACTGCCGCCTTCTCTTTCTGACGCCGAGCCGGCAATGTCCGACTGGCGTGCGTTTGCCGATCGAGCGCCGACAACGCCTACTGGAGCTGGCCGAGAGCCGGGACATGCTGGTGATCGAAGATGACTTCGAGAGCAATTTCGGCCTTACGGAGGATGCCTCCACCGCGATGCGCGGGATGGACGGCAGCAGCTGCGTGCTCTATGTCGGCAGCCTTTCCAAGACGCTGGCGCCGGGTCTTAGGGTCGGCTATATCGTCGGCCCGCCAGCCATTGTGCGCGAGGCGCGCGCGCTTCGCCGGCTGATGCTTCGCCACCCGCCGACCAACAACCAGCGAGCACTGGCTCTATTTCTAGCGCTCGGCCACTTCGACCGTCTGCTCAGGAAGAGCATCGACGTGCTCGCGGAACGCGCCGCCGCCATGCGGAGCGCGTTTGAGCAGCTTCTTCCTGCGTTCGATGTTACTTGCGGCGTTGGCGGTTCCAGCGTCTGGGTGAGAGGCCCCGACGGATTGGACAGCAGGGCTCTTGCCCTGACAGCAAGACAAGCGGGTGTGCTTATTGAGCCCGGCGACGTCTTCTTCCATGGTGTCGATCCGCCGAGACACTATTGCCGCCTAGGCTTCTCCTCAATCCCATCGACCCGCATCGAGCCAGGCATCAAGATCATCTCCGAAATCGTCAGTGAGACCGGCTAAAAGCCTCCAGAAAGCGCTGACGAGACTGGAGCCATAGAAGCGCCGCCTCTGGATCTAAGAGAGAGCGACGGCCCGCCCTAACTTCCGGATGTAACGGGACGCTTGCTGCCATTGATGGGTTTTGCGTCCCTTCAACCAACATCTGGAGGGGTGAGCATGAGCGGTAGCGCGATTGATCTGAACGCCTTGTTCGAGGCCTTCAACCGTCACGATGCCGAGGCGGCAGTTTCCTTCATGACCGACGACGTTGTTTTCGAGACGCTTGGCGGCGCCGAAGTCTACGGCACGCGAGTCGAGGGCCGGGATGCCGTGCGCGACGCCTTCGCCGGCGTTTGGGCGATCTTTCCAGACGCCCATTGGGAAACAACCAGCCACCGGCTGAACGGTGACTTTGCCGTCTCGGAATGGGTCTTTCGCGGCACCGGTGGCGATGGTGCTCGCATCGAGGCCGAGGGCGTGGACCTGTTCACGCTGAAAGGCGGCAAGATTGCCAGCAAGCGCGCCTTCCGTAAGCAGCGCCCTCCGATCCCGGCCTGAACCGCTCTCTTCATCATCGACAATCATCGCGCCCAGGGACAAAGGCGATGCCTCACAGTCTCCGTCCAAAGCACTGGCCCAAGGCCAGCTACGATCCGCATTACGACCCTCTCGTCGATGCCGGCCCTGGCCATAACCGGGACTACGCGCCGACGTACTGGATCGATACCGCCGGCCAGCGGCCGGAGGATGATGGGCCGGTCTCAGGGGATATGGACGCCGACGTCGTCGTGGTCGGCTCCGGCTATACCGGGCTGTCGACCGCGATCCACCTCGCCAAGGAGCACGGTATCAAGGCCGTCGTGCTTGAGGCGAACACGGTGGCCTGGGGCTGCTCGACCCGAAATGGAGGTCAGGCGCAGATCTCCTCGGGACGGCTGAAACGTTCCGAGTGGATCGAGCGTTGGGGCGTCGACGTCGCCAAGAAGATGCATGCCGAGATCTGCGAGGCGTTCGATCTCTTTCGCGATCTGATCGGATCCGGTGAATTTGACTGCGAGCCGCAGGATGGCGGCCATTTCTATATGGCCCACAAGCAAAGCATGATGCCGAAGCTGGAAAAGGAATCCGAACTTCTCAACACGGTGTTCGGCTACGGCTCGCGCGTCATGGGGCGCGACGAGCTTCATGAAAACCATGTGAAGGATCAAGAAGCGGTCGGCGCCATGCTCGAGCCGGACGGCATCGGCATCCACGCGGCCAAGCTAGCCTTTGGTTATCAGAACCTGGCGAGAAAGCGCGGCGTCAAGATCCACCCGGCGAGCCCGGTCATGGGGTGGAAGACCATCGGCGGCGTGCACCATCTGACCACGCCCGGCGGCACGGTGCGAACGCGGTCCGTGGCGCTGGCGACGGCGGGCTACACGCCGCCAGGCCTTAGCCGGCTCACCAAGCATCGGCTGATGCCGATCCTCTCCAACTCGGTCGTCACGCGCCCACTTGATGATGACGAGAAGGAGGCTTGCGGCTTCAAGACCGGCTCGCCGCTCACCGACACCCGCACGCTTCGTCATTACTACCGTTATTTGCCTGATGGCCGCGTGCAGATCGGCAGTCGCAGCGCCATTACCGGCAGTGATGCCGAAAATCCGAAACATCTGACGTTGCTGCAGGAAGGGTTCTACAGGAAGTTTCCAGCCCTTCGTGACATCGATCTGGACTATTCCTGGTGGGGCTGGGTCGACGTCAGTCACGACATGATGCCTCGGATCTTCCAGCCGGATAAAGGCGAGCAGATCTTTTATGCCATGGGCTATGGCGGCAATGGCGTGATGTATTCTGCCCAGGCCGGCCGGCGCATGGCGCAGATGGTGGCTGGCAAGGGCGGTGAGCTTGATCTTCCGATCTTCACATCACCACTCCCAAGCCACGGCGTCCTGACCCCGTTCCGCAGGCTCGGCCAGCGCTTCATGTATATCTGGTACTACGTCAGAGATGAGCGCTTCTAGGTGACATGGCTACCTCATAGGGTTCAGGCCGAATGGACCCGGAGTGCCGGTATGCGGCCAGGTTTTCGGCGTCCGTAGAAATACTTCGCTATTGACGACACACGAACACGAGGAGCGAGCAAATGAAAATGACCACGGAAGAGGCGTTCGTCAAAGTCCTGCAGATGCACGGCATCGAGCACGCCTTCGGCATTATCGGCTCGGCCATGATGCCGATTTCCGACCTGTTTCCGGCCGCCGGCATCAAATTCTGGGACTGCGCCCATGAGGTGAACGCCGGCATGAGCGCCGATGGCTACACCCGCGCGACCGGCCGGATGTCGATGGCGATCGCCCAGAACGGCCCCGGTATCACCAACATGGTGACCCCGATCATAACAGCCTACTGGAACCACACGCCGCTCCTGCTCGTGACCCCCCAGGCCGCCAACAAGACCATCGGCCAGGGCGGTTTCCAGGAGATCAAGCAGATGGCGATGTTCGAGGACTGCGTCTGCTACCAGGAAGAGGTGCGCGATGCGACGCGCATTGCAGAAGTTTTGAACCGCGTGATCCTGAAGGCGCGCCGCGGCAGCGCCCCTGCCCAGATCAACGTGCCTCGGGACTTCTGGACCCAGGTGATCGAGATCGATCTCCCGCAGATCGTCGACATCGCCCATCCGCGCGGCGACTCCGATGCGATCGCCGAGGCTGCGAAGCTGCTGTCGGCAGGCGACTTCCCCGTCATCCTCAACGGGGCGGGTGTGGTGCTATCAGGCGCCATTCCGGCATCCGCAGCACTGGCCGAGCGTCTCTCTGCGCCGGTCTGCTGCAACTACCAACACAATGACGCCTTCCCGGGCTCGCACCCGCTTTCCTGCGGCCCGCTCGGCTACAACGGCTCGAAAGCGGCGATGGAGATGATCTCGAAGGCGGACGTCGTGCTCGCGCTCGGCACGCGGCTCAATCCGTTCTCGTCGCTCCCGGCCTATCAGACCGACTACTGGCCGAAGGATGCCAAGCTCATCCAGGTCGACATCAATGCTGATCGTATTGGTCTGACCAAGAAAGTCAGCGTCGGCATCCAGGGCGATGCGAGGAAGGTTGCCGAGCAAATTCTGGAACAGCTGTCGGACAACGCCGGCGATACCGGACGCGCCGATCGCGAGCATCTGGTTGCGCAGGCCAAATCGCGCTGGGCGCAGGAGTTGTCCTCCATGGATCACGAGGACGACGACCCCGGCGTCACCTGGAACGAACGTGCCCGCAATCGCGAGCCGGAGCGCATGAGCCCGCGTCAGGCCTGGCGTGCGATCCAGGCGGCCCTGCCGGAAAACGCGATCATCTCCTCGGACATCGGAAACAATTGCGCGATCGGCAATGCCTATCCGACCTTCGAGGAAGGCCGCCACTACCTGGCCCCCGGCTTGTTCGGCCCCTGCGGCTACGGCCTCCCTTCGATCCTCGGCGCGAAGATCGGACGCCCGGATCTGCCGGTTGTCGGCTTTGCCGGCGACGGCGCGTTCGGCATCTCCATGAACGAGATGACCGCATGTGGGCGTAATGAATGGGAGCCGATCACCATGGTGATCTTCCGCAACTACCAATGGGGTGCGGAAAAGCGCAACACCACGCTCTGGTTCGACGACAACTTCGTCGGCACCGAGCTCAATGTCGGCGTCGACTACGCCAAGGTCGCCGAGGCCTGTGGCGTCAAGGGCGTCAAGGTCGAGAGCATGGACGCGCTGACCGAAGCGCTCCGAACGGCGATCAAAGAGCAGATGGAGGATCGGGTCACCACCTTCATCGAGGTCGTGCTCAACCAGGAACTCGGCGAACCTTTCCGCCGAGACGCCATGAAAACCCCCGTCGCTGTCGCCGGCATCAGCAAAGACGACATGCGCCGCCAACCCCTCGCTGGGGCTGGCTGAACTTGCCAGTGCCTGGTCCGTCGGTTTGCGCCCAAGCCTTCGGACCACGCGTATGATCTGAAGTTTGGCTCGCCGAACTTGTGGGTCAGTGTCAGGCAAGTAAACGCGGTCCGCGCCGGACCGGAGAGAGATTATGAATATCGAAGCCATCGCCGGCACGCTCAGTCCACATGGGGCAAGCGACCTCGTTCGCAAATATGGCCCCGGCCTTTTGGTTGCCACGACTGTCGCGATGACTGCGCAGTTCCTGTCCGAGCATTACGGCGTGCCGGCCATGCTGATGGCGCTCCTGCTCGGCATCGCCTTTCACTTCCTCGCTGAAGAGGGGCGTTGCGTACCAGGTATCGACTTCACAGCCAAAACCATACTCCGTCTCGGCGTGGCGCTGCTCGGCATGCGAATCAGTTTCGGTCTTCTCGTAGACCTCGGATCGGCGACGATCGCTCTCATCATCGGTGCAGTGATTGCGACCATCCTCCTTGGCCTGCTCGGCGCGCGCCTGCTCGGTCGCGGCTGGCGGCTGGCGCTCCTCACCGGCGGCTCGGTCGCAATTTGCGGCGCATCTGCAGCCATGGCGATTGCGGCTGTCCTTCCCAAGAACGAGCATTCCGAGCGCAATCTGCTCTTCACCGTCATGGGCGTGACCGTGCTCAGCACCATCGCGATGGTTCTTTACCCGATCATTGCGCAGCAATTCTCCCTTGATGATCGCGAGATCGGTGTTTTCATCGGCGGCACCATCCACGACGTCGCTCAGGTGGTGGGTGCAGGCTTTTCCGTTTCGCAGGAGGCCGGCGACACCGCGACCCTGGTGAAGCTGATCCGCGTCACCATGCTGGCCCCCGTCGTGCTCGTGTTCGCGCTGATCATCCGAGCCCTGCCGATCGAGGCCGATCCCGGCGCTTCGCGTCCGCCGCTGATACCGGCCTTCGTCCTCGGCTTTTTGATCCTGGCCGCGATCAACTCGTTCGGCCTCATTCCTGAGTTCGTGTCCAATCTCGCAGGCGACGCATCACGCTGGGCGCTGCTGATCGCGATCTCCGCAGTCGGGATGAAATCGTCGATTAAGCGCATCTTCGATGTCGGCGGTCAGGCAATCACGCTGATCCTGGCCGAGACCGTGTTCATTGGCATTGTGATCCTGGCCGGCATCGCATGGCTTGGCGGTGGAACTCATTGATCGGAAAGAAGGTCTGGTTCCATCAATGGCTTGTTCTGGATCTATTTGCTACACTACGAGGACTATAAGAATAGGTTGAGAAGAAGATGAGGGAGGCGCTGCCGGTCGGCGAGCTTGACACTCCGGGCATCGCCGCAACCAACAAAGCCTCCTAGATCACGTCGCAATACCTGACGGCCCGTTCAGGCGGGATAGAATCAACCAAAGGAGGCACGCTGTGCACATTCATCAGAAGTCCATCGGCGGGGCAGCCATTGCCTTGACCGTACTCTTTGGCACCGCGCTTGACGCATCAGCGCAAACCAGCTTCCGGGTCGCCGTCGGTGATGCGGCAGGCTCCGCCCAGCATGAGCTCGGCAAGAAGTTCGTGGAAGAGCTGGAGGCCCGCACCGACGGCGCCTACACCGCTGAACTGTTTCTGAACGGCCAGCTCGGCAGCGAGCAGAACACCGTCAACGACGCCTCGATGGGCCTGCTCGACATGTCCCTCCTGGCGATCAACAACATCACGCCGTTCTCGCCGACCGTCGGCATCTTTACGCTGCCCTATGTCATCCAGGGTGTCGATGATGCAGAAAAGCTGATCAACAGCGAGATCGGTCAGGAGCTGATCGACAATACCATCCGGGACGCCGGCGTGCGCATCATCGGTTGGACCTATACTGGCTGCCGTGTGCTCACCAACTCCAAGAAGCCGGTCGAGACGCTCGACGATCTGCAGGGCTTGGTGATCCGGGTGCCGAAGAACGAGATTATGATCGACAGCTATAATTCCTGGGGCATCAACCCGACGCCAATGGCCTGGTCCGAGACCTTTACCGCCCTGCAGCAGGGCGTGGTCGACGGTCAGGACAATCCGTACCTCACCGTGCACTCGATGAAGTTCTACGAGGTGCAGAAATACGTTACCGACATCTGCTACGTCTTCTCGATCGAACCACTGGTCATCAGCGAGGGCGTCTATCAGGGCCTCGATTCCGCCACCCAGGAAGCGATGCTGGCGGCGGGCCAGGCCGCCACCGAGCATAGCGCTCAGTTCCTCCGCGATTCCGAAGCCTCGATCAAGGAGGACCTGGTCGCCAAGGGCATGGAGATCATCGATCCGGACGAAACCGACTGGATCGCCAAGGCGACCGAAGCTGTCTGGCCCAAGTTCTACGACAGCATCGGCGGCAAGGAAAAACTCGACGCAGCCATGGCCCTCCTCGGCCGGTGATATGATCACCTCATGGACTTCTGGCCGCTGTCGCCTGGGTCGGCGGTATGCGGCCAGGTTTTCCCTAGGCGGGGTGTAAGCAGTAGGGAGGCGTCTGACTGATCGGACTCCAAGAGTCTGGACACCAGGCGCTACCCTCAGTGTCAGGCAAGTAACAAGAAACAGGAGGGGCGGATGGCCATTCTCAATCATATCTTCGAGAACATCGAGAGTTATGTCTGCCGCTTCCTCCTTGCGACCTTCGTGACGCTTTTGTTTGCACAGATCGTGTCGCGTGAACTTTTCGGGTACTCGATCTCCTGGATCGAGGAACTCTCCACTTACATGTTCGTCTGGTTCGTCTTCTTTGGCGCAAGCTATGCCGCCAGGCTCTCCGCCCACAATCGGGTGACCGTCCAGTTCAAGCCTTTCCCGAAGATGGTCGCGAAGGTCTCGGAGACAGTCGCGGATTTGTTCTGGGTTCTTTTCAATATTTATTTCGTCTGGCTCAGCATCGACTTCGTGTTCTTCAAGATGAACCTCTTCTGGAAGTCGCAGACGCTCGGCGTCCCGATGAAATATTTCTACATGATCCTGCCGATCGCATTCGCGCTGATGACGATCCGGATCATCCAGGTGAACTACCTCCGCTGGGTCAAGGGCATCGACGTCCGCGATCCCGATCAGCAGGAACTCGACCAGGTGATCGAGGAAGCCAAGTAGCCGGCAAGAGAACGCAAACCGGGAAACAACGGGCCTTTTTCAAGCTCGGGGGGAAACCAGATCATGGAAAGCACCGTCGTCTACATTCTGTTCGGCGCCTTTCTCGTCCTGCTCTTAATCGGAGCACCCATCACGGTGGCGCTCGGTATCGCAGCCCTCACGTCCTTCATCTATCTCGGTGAGAACCCGATCAAGTTCGTGCAGATCGCGTTTACCTCGGTCGGTTCCTTTCCGCTGATGGCGCTGCCCGCCTTCATTCTCGCAGGCGCCTTGATGGAGGCTGCGGGCATCTCGAAGCGGCTCGTCGCACTTGCCGAGAGTTTCGCGGGGCCATTCACCGGCGGCATCGGTGCTGCCACGATATTTGCATGCCTGTTTTTCGGCGCCATCTCTGGCTCGGGCCCGGCGACCACCGCCGCCGTCGGTCTCCTGATGATCCCGGCGATGATCAAGAATGGCTATCACCGGAGCTACGCGTCCGCCGTCACCGCGTCCGGCGGTAGCCTCGGTATCATCATTCCACCCTCGATCCCGATGGTGATCTTCGGTATCGCAGCGCTTGGTCTGCAGGCACCGCCGGAAGCTGTCGAAAAATTCGGTGTCTTCCAGTCGGTGTCGATCCCGAAGCTATTCGTCGCCGGTGTCTTCCCGGGCCTGCTCATGGCCGGCAGCCTCTTGATTATGAACTACATCATCTGCAGGAAGCACGGATATCACGGTGCCGATGAAGGCTGGTCGGCCTCGACCATCGGCACGGCACTCGCCCGCGGCTTCTGGTCGTTACTGGCACCATTGGTAATTCTAGGCGGTATCTACACCGGTTACTTCACTCCGACCGAGGCAGCAATCGTCGCCATTTTCTATACGCTATTCGTCGGCGTGGTGATCCATCGCGAGCTCAAATGGGAAGCGCTCAGCCACTGCCTGACCACCACCACCTGGCTCACCGGCCGCGTACTCCTGATCCTGTTCACCGCCACTGTGTTCGGCCGTCTGCTGGTCGAGAACCGCATTCCGGCGATTATTGCAGAGGGCATGCTGAGCGCCACGGACAATCTCTACATCCTCTGGGCGATCATCATCCTGTTTCTGCTGTTCGTCGGCATGTTCATGGAGACGCTCGCGACCATCCTGATCCTGACGCCGGTTCTCCTCCCCATCGGCTACAATCTCGGTATCGATCCGACCCATTTCGGCATCGTCGTGGTCTGCGCGCTCGCCGTCGGTTTTCAGACGCCGCCGCTCGGCGAAAACATCTTCATCGCCTCAGGCGTTTCGAACGCGACGATCGAGGAGATCTTCACACGGATCGTGCCGTTCACCGTGATCAACGTGATCGCCATTTTCCTAATCGCCTTCTTCCCACAACTGACGCTCTGGCTACCAAGCCTGTTCGGCTACTAACTGGTGGGACCAGACCACCTTGCGGTGCACCGGTCCCCTGACTTGAAGGAGCGAAGCCATGCAGCTCAGTATCAAGAATATCCTCTATTCGACGGATCTGTCGCGAAACGCACCGATCGCTTTCGGCTATGCCGTCTATCTGGCGAAGCTGACCGGCGCCGACATCCATATCCTGCATGTGCTCGAACGCCTGTCTGACGACGCAGCTTTTGCGATCCAGGTCTACGTACAGGACGACAAGAAGCGCCACGACATGCTCGATCTTCGAATCGAGCGTGCGCAAAAACTTCTGGATGAGAAGCAAGACAAGTTCTGGGCGAAGCAAAGCGAGGAAGACAAGAAGGTCCGTTCTCAAATCAAATCAGTATTGGTCTGCGAGTCACATCCCGTCGACGAAATCCTGAAGGCAAGCAAAGCCCATGATTGCGACCTGATCGTCATGGGTTCTCATGAGCACGGTCTCAGCCACTCCTTCCTGGGCTCGGTCGCCAAGGGCGTACTCCACCGCTCGCATGTGCCGACCCTGATCGTGCCGCTTGCCGAAACCGACTGAGCACACCCGCATCGGCGGAGGATTCTTTTATGACTCGATTGATCCGATTGATTGCAGCGTCGGCCATAACCCTTCTCGCGACACCCGGACTAGCGGCTGATCCTGAAAAGATCAGGGTGGCCTATTTCCCCGAATGGCCAACCGCCAATCAGGTGGCGCAGGCGGAGAAATGGTATGACCAAACCCTCGGCGTGCCGTTCGAATGGCGCGCATTCGAAACCGGTGTCGCGATGGCGGAGGCGATGGCAGCGGGCGAGGTCGACATCGCCTATTCAATGGGCGTGGTGCCGTTTGCCCTTGCGGTCACTGCGGGCACGCCGATCAAGGCGGTCGGGGTCGCGGTTTCCTACGCCGAGAACGACAATTGCGTAATTTACAAGAAAGAAGCGATCGACCGCGCTAACGCGCATGAGCTGGAGGGCCGAAAGGTCGGCGTGCCGCTCAACACGGTCACCCACTACAAGATGCTGAAGACCCTCACCTTCCTCGGTGTTGATGTCAGCAAGGTCGACATCGTCGACATGGCGCCGCAGACGATCAGTGAGGCATTCATTAAAGGCGAGCTTGCCATGGGTTGCTCTTGGGGCGGCCCGCTTCGGCGCATGAAGGGTCATGGCTGGGAGCTATTGAGCGCCTATGAGCAGGAGCGCCTCGGCATTCGTGCTTTCGATATTGTCGCGGTGACTGAAGATTTTGCCAAAAACCATGCAGAGCTAGTGACGCAGTTCCTCGAGGTGACCGATCGCGCAGTCGAGTATCTCGAAGACAATCCCGATGAAGCCCAACCGGTAATCGCGGAGGCCGCAGGGCTTGATCTCAAGCAGTCCAACATCGTACTTTCACTCTTCGATTTCTACACCCGCAATGAGCAACTCACCGCCTCATGGCTTCAAGGCGGGGTCCAGACCTTCGTCAAGGAGGTCGCGGATTTCTTTGCGGAGCAGGGCGAAATCGAGAACGCGCTCGATGACTACTCCTCCGCTATCGACAGCAGCTTCTACGCGCGGGCGGAATGAAGCAGTTCTAGCAAGTCGCTGGCT
>JBCCIN010000156.1:0-11125 GCA_039028235.1 Pseudomonadota bacterium | reverse complement strand
GCATTGACCGTCGCCACCACCGTCTTGTGATCGTCGAATGTCTTGCTGAACATGGTCAGCAGCATCGGGCGCGTCGCCCCGACAAAGACCGAGAGAAAGGACGAGACGAGGCCGCATTGCCAGGAATAGTGACGGCTAAGTGTCAGGGATTGGGGCAGCCGGATCCAGGTGGTTATCAGAAGAAAGCCGGCCAGGATGAGCGATAGCGTGTGATGGCTGAGCTTGCCCACGAATGATGCGGCCAGCCCGAGGCCGATGATCGAACCGAGGACAAAGGGAGTAATGACCTTATGGTCGGCAGACTCTCTGAGCAGGTTCCAGCCGAACAGGCTGCCGAAGAGCATGACGCTTGCATGGGTCGGGATCACGGCCGATGCAGGCATGAAGTTCGCAAGACCGAGCAACAGCAATCCGCCGCCAGCACCGATCGAGGTGCTCAGGAGTGCCGCAAGGAACGCCGTGATCACCAGGATGGCGCCTGGCACGGAGAGCAGATCGATCAGTGCCAATGGTTCGTTCATCCGATCGACATCGATTGCAGGCGCTCTCGGCTCGCGAACGAAGGGGAGGACCTTTGCGGTCTCCCTTGCCGCCGAGGCGGCTTTTTCGTTCGACCATCCCCGGCAAGCTCACCATAAGTCCAACCGGACGACAGCGTTTCCGCTATCGGCTTGTCGTCTTCAGAATCCGTGTACATCTGTGAAGGGAAACACGGCTCGACCATGGCGATCAAGCATGTGAGATCGATCGCAGTCGAGCAATTGGGCTGGCAGGCGTGATCGGCTTTCGGCCTCGGTTCCATTGCCACGACCCCGCCGCGGTTCGGGCGATATCGGGACGGTGATCGAATCAAATCTTCGAAAGGGGCGACGGGCAACTTCTTGATTTGCTACGATAGAAACGTGCATAGTCGCGCAAACGTCTCGGGAAGGTCAGAGATCGATGCCGCTACGAGTCAAAAAAGACATTCCTGAAGGATTATCGCGTATGCGCGGCGAATTTTGTCGCTCGGTACTTGTGTTTATTCTCTCACTCATCATGCTCCTTCCGGCTGCACTTGCTGAGGAGAAGAAACGGTCAGACCTCGTGCTTCCACTTGCCCTGACGGTGCTAGCCGGTCCAGGTCTTTCAACGTCAGCACATCTTGCTGATGATCTTCGCTCAGCTCTCTCGGAGTGGAGAGATTTTCGAATCTTTCCTTCCATCGGCAATGGAGACATCGCCAATGTGGATGATATTCTTTCACGTGACTTTGTCGACCTGGCGTTTGTTCAAATCGACACGCTTGATTATTTGATGAATGTTGGTGTTGACGAGGGAATTAGGGAAAAAATTAACTACATAATGGTTGCCTATAAGGCGGAGCTGCATTTGCTGGCGAAGTCTGACATCGTCGATTTGGAGATGCTTGAGGGCAAGAAGGTCAATTTTGGTCCCAATCTCGAGGGAACCTATCTGACGGCGACCGAACTCTTTGCCAATCGCCAGATCGACGTGACGGCGATGACGATGCCCCATCAAGAGGCCTATGCCATGCTGAAGTCAGGCGATATTGACGCGATGGCCATCGTCGATGGCAAACCGAGCAAACTGCTAGAGTTCGCGTCCCTGGACGATGGCGTCCGCCTGATGCCCGTGCCTGGCACCGATCTGACAACGGGCTATGCCACCAGCACCATCAGCAGCCAGGACTATCCCGATCTTCTCGCATCCGGTGACGAGATTGAGACGATCGGTGTGCCGACCGTTCTGATCGCCTACAACTGGCCCGACGACTCAAGCCGGCGGCAGGCGCTCAATCAATTCATCGAAGCCCTGCTCGCTCAGCTGCCAGCACTCCGATCTCACGATCGGGGATTTCATCCAAAATGGCGGGAAAGCGATATCTGGAGGCGCCTGCCCGACCCATGGCAGCGTGATCCCAACGTTCTGCGGCTGCTCAATCCCATGAAGCGCTTTGAGGACAGCAGTCAATAATACCAGCCGATCTCAGACTTGACCTTTCTGCTTGATAATTTGCGTCACGACGATGACCTGGTTTTCATAAACCGACATTAGCCTCGCTTTGCTACACCTCTCAATGGTCCATGGGATCTTGAGAATTCACCCGTCCGCAGAAAAGGGCCGGAGCGAGGCTTGGATTCGAAGAATCGAGTGGACCAGAATGCCTTGGTGACAGGTATTGGTTAACCAGGGGGGTAACACCGAAAAAACGCTCAGGCGGCTGCAGCAGTTCCCGATCTTAAGCGATCGGACTGCATGCTCTATCCTGCTTGGTTTTACAGCATTTTCTTATCGACCACGTGATTTCAGACTGGGTTCCGTGAAGGATGCTGCAACGGTCATTGCCCCGTCGGGTTGGTAGAAGGGCAATAGCTGCAAAAAAGCCCGCCGAGCGTTGGCGGGCTTTGTCGCGAGATCGGTTGAACGCCGGCGCAAGGCTAACGACTGGTCAGCTGGACTAGCGGGAACACCCTGGACCAGCCGGGAACGTCGGCGGCGAGATCCATGGTCTTCCACTTGGGATGGTAGGGGTCCTGATGGAACGTCTCGGCATTCTCGAAAAGCGAGCGGGCAAAGAGGCCGACGGCCGTCCGGCGAGGATGCCCCTCCGGCCACTTATAGGCGGCCATGACGGTCGAAACCTCGACGGTCTCGATCGTCTGACCTGGCGGGATGAGATTGGGGTAGTCGCTGTTGTCGAGCGTGGTCGGTGCGTAGGTGCTCGCGCTGATACGATCATTGGGAATCGGAAGCAGATGCAATCCTTCGTCACCCCGAAGCTCTTCGAAGCTGTCGATCGGGCTGCCACCCATCCAGAACATGGCGTCGATCTCGCCGTTCTGGAGCTTGACCATCGCCACTTTGTGAATGTCCACGCCAGCGTCGACCTTCACGCCGAGATTGTCGAAAATGATGCTTGCCGACAGAAACGATCCCGAGCCGTTCCAGCCGAAATTCACCTTCCTGCCTTCGAGCTCGTCGACCGAGCGAATGTCCTGACGGGCAAGCAGATGGGCTTCTTCGAGACCGAGGGCCGCGATGTAGCCGAGTTTGGCATCCACATTCGATTCGATCTTGAACGTCTTGTAGAAGTCGAGAACATCGCCCTGGGTCAGCGCGACATCGACGCCGCGGAGATAGAGCAGGTCCTCGATATTGCCAAGGGAGCCGCGCCCGAGGATCGGTAGCACGCGAAGGCCGGGAACTTCATTCAATATCGCTGCCATGTCGTCGGCAAAGACGGTCATGGTTCCCGTCCGCCTGGCAGCGACCAGGCCGACGACACCGTCATTGACTTGAGTCCGCTTCTCCGCGGCTGTCTGTGCGGGAGCCTGATGGGAGGCGGCAAGGACGAAAATGAGACTGGCTAGCAGGAAACGTTTCATCGGCCTTTCTCTCCTTGAGCGAATGAGCAAGGTGTTAAACCTTTCGACAGGCCAAAGTCAACCATTGCGTTTTAGCAAAATGCGAGAAATCGGAAGTCGCCCAATAAGTCTTTGCGTGAGAGGGATCGTGCCTTGGAAAAAGGTCGATGAATTGATCGATTCCGGGATCGCGTCCCGGTTCTCTTCCCGCTATGCCGACAGCAAATCTCGAAGCCGTGACCAGCGCCTGGCTTCCGGGCGCTGTTCAATCGCGGTTTCCAGCGCGCCCGGTTCCACAAGCAGCACCACCAGACGCTTGGCCCGCGTAATCGCGGTATAGACCAGGTTGCGCCGGAGCATGCGGCCCTGCTGACGGGCGAGCGGCAGGACGACGACCGGGTATTCCGAGCCCTGAGCCTTGTGCACGGTAATCGCGTAGGCCGGCACCAGGCTGTCGAGCTCGTCGAAGCCGTAGATCAGTTCTCGGCCATCGATGCTGACGGTCACCTGCTTTTGTGCGCGATCGATCAGCGTGAGGCGGCCGATGTCGCCGTTATAGACCTCGCGCTCGTAATTGTTCTCGATCTGCATGACCTTGTCGCCGGTGGCGTAAGCCAGTCCTTTCTGCTCGATGCGGTCGGCAGCGCCGGGGTTCAGGACCGCTTGCAGCTTTTCGTTCAGCGTTCGCGTGCCGATCGGGCCGCGATTGGTCGGGCAGAGCACCTGGATCCCATCGATCGGATCGACGTCGAAGCGTTCGGGAACGCGCTCGGCCACGAGCTCCACCAGTGTCTCGGCCGAGCGCTCCGGCGTGGATGCTCTAATCGCATAAAAGTCGACAAGATCCGCCTCGGACCGGGAGAGGTCGGGCATCTCGCCCTTGTTGATGCGATGGGCGTTTTCGATGATCCGGCTTTCCGCGGCCTGTCGGAAAATTTTTTCGAGGCGAATCACGGGTAGTTTGCCGGACTCGATCAGGTCGAGCAGGACCTGCCCAGGTCCGATCGAGGGGAGTTGATCGACATCGCCGACGAGAAACAGCGCTGACTCCTCCGGCAATCCGTTGCACAAGGCCTGCATCAGCGGGATGTCGACCATGGACATCTCATCGACGATCAGGAGATCGCCACTGAGCGGGCGCTCGGCATCCCGTCGAAAGCCGCGGCCAGGCTCCGCTTCGAGCAGACGATGCAGCGTGCTCGCCTCCCGGCCCGAACTCTCGCCCAGCCGCCTTGCTGCCCGCCCCGTGGGTGCTGCGAGCATGATGTCGAGCTGGTTCCGCTCAAGCCCTTTCAGGATCGCTCTCACCAGCGTGGTCTTGCCGGTGCCAGGGCCGCCGGTGATCACCAGAAGCCGGCTCTTGTAGGCGAGGCGAAGGGCTTCCAGCTGCTCCTCCGCCAGCTCCAATCCGAGCGCGGATTCCGCTGACCTGACAGCGTCCTCGATGTCACGGATGCGCCAGGGCGGGGCCTGCCAGGCACGTTCGATGAGGGCACTGGCGATATCGTCCTCCGCCTCGTGCATCTCCGGAAGAAATAGGCAGTCGGTGTCGCCGACCTTGTCCAGGATCAACCGACGTTCGTCGACTTCTCCGTCAAGTACAGGATCAAGGGCCTCCCTTGCTTGTTGGAGGAGGTCGGCGGCGCGGTCGATCAACCAAGCGCGCGGCAGGCCGACATGGCCCTGCATCATTGCTTCCTCCAGCACATGGCGAAGGCCGGCGGCGAGGCGAAAGGGGCTGTCCTTGGCAATCTCGAGCTTCGCCGCCAGTTCGTCGGCGAGCGCAAAGCCGATGCCGCGAATGTCCCGGGCGAGGCGGTAGGGATTGGTGCTGACTGTATCGATCGCTTTGGCGCCATAGGCTTCGAAAATGCGATCGGCGCGAAGGCGGCTCAGTCCCTTCGACTGAAGGAACAGCATGATGTCCTTGACCGCACGCTGTTCCTCCCAGGCCTCGGTAATACGTTTGGCCAGGGCTTTGCCGAGGCCCGGCACGTCGGTCAGCCGCTCGGGCTGTCGTTCGATCACCTCGAACACCTGCTCGCCGAACCGGTTGACCAGCTTCTTCGCCATGGATCGGCCGATGCCCTTGATCATGCCGGAGGCGAGATAGGCCTCGATCTCGTCGAGTGACGACGGCGGGATCACGGACAGGACATCAGCCGTGAACTGGCGGCCGTAGCTTCGATGGGTTCCCCATGCACCTTCCGCCCGGATGCGCTCGCCGGGTGCGACGCTGGCGGCATAGCCGACAACGGTCACCGCCTCGCTCTCACCGTCGGATTTCACGCGGAGAACGTGATAGCCGCTCTCCTCGCTCCGATAGACCACATGCTCCACCATCCCCGCCAGGATGCGCCCTGAAGCGTTGACTTCTTCGAGCTTGAACGGCTGCTCAGCGTCCGATTGCGGGGAAGTTCCGGTCATGATTGGGCGAAGGTGGCGGGGTGGGGGCTGGTTGGCAAGGATTCGTTGGTAAAGCCCGAGATTGAGCTGGTACTATCCCGAGTTCGCGAACCTGACCGCCTCCTCGGCGGCACGGAGCAATGCCTTCGCCTTGTTGCAGCTTTCCTGGTATTCCGCCTCCGGGTCGCTGTCGGCGACCACGCCGCCGCCGGCCTGGACGTACATCTTGCCGTCTTTCACCAGCGCGGTTCTGAGCGCGATGCAGGTGTCCATGTCGCCGTCGGCGGAAAGGTAGCCGACGGCACCGGCATAGAAGCTTCGGCGCTCAGGCTCCAACTCGTCGATGATCTCCATCGCCCGGATCTTAGGCGCCCCCGAAACGGTGCCCGCGGGAAAGCCAGCGGCGAGCGCGTCGACGGCGTCCTTGTCGTCCCGGATATTGCCTTCGACATTGGAGACGATGTGCATGACGTGGCTGTAATACTCCACGTTCATCTGTTCGGTCACCTCGACCGTGCCGATCTTCGCCACCCGGCCGACGTCGTTCCGCCCAAGATCGAGGAGCATGAGATGCTCGGCCAGTTCTTTCGGATCGGCCATAAGGTCGTCCTCAAGCGCCTTGTCCTCAGTCCGCGTAGCGCCGCGTCGGCGCGTGCCGGCGATGGGGCGGACGGTGACAGTGTCGTCGCGCAGGCGCACCAGGATTTCGGGGCTGGAGCCAACGATCGCGAAACCGCCGAGATCGAGATGGAACAGAAACGGCGAGGGGTTCAGGCGGCGAAGTGCGCGGTAGAGGGAAAAGGATGGCAGCTCGAAGGGCAGGGTGAAGCGCAGAGACGGCACCACCTGGAAGATATCGCCGGCGCGAATGTACTCCTTCGCGCGTTCGACCATCTGATGATAGTGCTCGCGCGTGATCCTGGCGGTCGGTTCCGGCAGGGCCTTGGCGCTTCGATGTGCTTCCACCTGACGCGGCAGGCCGCGGCCGAAGTCGGCGACGACGTCGGCAAGGCGCTCGCGTGCAAGGTCATAAGCGTGGGCTGGGCTGCGGTCGTCGGACGGCCAGACCGGGGTGACGATGATCACCCGGTCCTGGATGGTATCGAAGATTGCCATGACCGTCGGGCGCATGAACACGGCATCGGGAATGCCAAGCGTGTCCGGATTGTCGTCCGGCAGGTGCTCCATCTGGCGGACCATGTCGTAGGTCATGAAGCCGAACAGACCGGCGGCCATGGGCGGCAGCTCGTCGTCGAGATCGATCCGGCTTTCGGCGATCAGCTTTCTGAGCTCGTCGAGCGGCTTGCCTGGCAAGGTTTCAAAGTTGTCGTGATCGTGGCGCGCATCGCGATTGATCTCGACGTGATCGCCGCGGCAGCGCCAGATCAGATCAGGCTTCATGCCGATCAGCGAATAGCGTCCGCGCACGTCGCCGCCCGTCACCGATTCGAGAAGAAAGCTGTAGGGGCGCCCTTCGGCGAGCTTGAGCATGGCCGAAACCGGCGTCTCCAGATCGGCGACCAGCGATGTCCAGACGACCTGAGGCTTTCCGTCGGCGTAGCGTTTCGTGAATGTTTCAGAATCAGGGAACGGTGTCATCGTGAGGCCGTCAGAACATGCCGGGTGCCGTGCCGCCCGGTGCCATCCCACCGCCGGCATAGCCGTGGGCTGCCGGATCGTAGTCGATCAGACGCTGCAGTGCCGCTTCGTTGATCGTTATCGGATGAGCGTCCTGAAGGGCGACGCCGTATTGATCGAGCAGATCGGCGCGCACCTGCCTTTCGAGTTCGGCCTTCAACAGATCGATGCCTTCCCGATCGTCGCCGGCCGTCTTCTCCAGAATTTCGTCGTTGGCGATGACCAGCACGCCGTCTTCGATCTCGATCACCTCGTCGGCGGCGGCGCCTGCATCCGTCGCGAACAGAGCTTCGATGGCAGTGCGGTTGATGCCGCTGGCAGCGCCGTCGTCCGACCGCTTCAGGGGCTCGATGGTCTCGATCGTGAGCCCGGCATCGGCGGCGGCGGTCTCGAGGCTCGCCGCTTCCTGAAGCTTCGCGCGGATTTCTTCGGCCCGGGCTTTGGCGCCTTCACGGCGCTTTTGCTCCTCATAGAGCGACACGACATCATCCCGAACCTCAACCAGTGGCTTCAGTCTCGGCTCGACGATGTCGTCCACCTGGACCACGTAATAAGCGCCCTCGTCGGTTTCCTCGAGCAGCGAAGGTTCGTCCTTGGCGGCGTCGAAGGCCGTCTGCAGGAGCATGGACCAGCCGCTGAGCGCCGGGACGGGCTCACCATCTTCGCCGCGGCCCTGACGATCGATCATGTCTTCGGTGCTGGCGGTCACGCCGATCGCCTCGGCGGCTTCGCGCACACCGGAGCCGGCAGCGAGTTCGTCGTCGAGTTGGGTGGCGAAGGCGGGCAGGCGATCTTCCGCCTCGACCAGGGAGAGCTCGTTTCGGATCTCGTCCCGCACATCCTCGAACGGTGTAACCTCTTCCGGTGTGATCGCGGTGACCTTGAAGAGATGATAGCCGAAGGGACTCTTTGCCGGGTCGGTCACTTCGCCCTCGTTCACGGTGAAAGCCTCGGCGCCGATACCCGCTGGCATGTTGCCTTCCGTGACGTCGCCGAGATCGGTGAAGCTGACCCCGTCCAGCTCGTCGGCGACCGCAGCAAAGTCCGTGCCCTCTTCGATGAGGGCCTCAGCCTCGGCGGCCACGTTCTCGTCGGACGCAAGGAGCTGCTGCACGCTCCGGGTCTCGGGCGTGATATATCGGGCGGAACGGTCATCATAGGACGCGCGGACGTCTTCCTCCGTGATCTCGACCTCCTCCAGGAGATCTTTTGGCTCCAGAGTCACATAGGTGATGGTTCGGTATTCGGGTGCGGTGAAGCGCTGCTCGTTTTCCTGATGGAGCGCTTCGAGAGCGGTGTCCTCGGGGGCTTCGATATCGTCGATGTCGGCATCGGCGATCTTAAGGTAGCGGCCGCGGCGCTCCTCATTGCGATAGCGATAGATCGCGTCCACCTGCGCATCGGGAACGGTGGCGGCGGCGGCGATGCTCGATGTGAGCGCATTGCGCGCCAGGTCCCGACGAAGTGCTTCGAGATAGCCCTGCTCGCTAAGGCCGGTGGAGTAAAGGAGCTGATCGAAGCGCAGGCGATCGAAGCGGCCGGACGACTGGAAATTCGGGTTTTCGGTGATCAGGCGCCTGAGCGTATCATCGTCGACCGAGATCCCCATATCGGCGGCTTCGACATCGATCAGACGCTGGCCGATCTGTTCCTGCAGGGTCTGCTGCATCAAGCCGATGCCGATCGCCTCGTCGCGATCGAGCCGGCCGCCAAACTGTCTCTGCAGGTTGGAGAGGCTGCGGTTGAAGGCGTTGTTGACCTCGGCGCCGGTGATCTCGGCTGAGCCGACGCTGGCCACCGTTTCTTCGGTTGGGCTGCTATAGAAGATGTCGCCGATGCCCCAGATGGCGAAGCTCGCGACCAGCAGCAGCAGGAACGCTTTGACGACCCAGGATTTGGCCTGTTTGCGAAGGGCGGTGAGCATGGCGATCCGAGACTTGTCTGTTGGGCCGAAGAGAGGGCCGGTTTCCGAAACAACACAATCTAGGCAGAGCGTCACCGATCGGCAACCGTCAAGTTTTCCGAGACTTTCGCTGCTATTCAACCGGCACTGGCAAGCTTCGGGGCACTATGCTAGAGAGACGCCGCTTGGATGTCTGCCAATCCGATGTCAACCGGGTGTCCCGCAATGCCGCAAAGCTCGCCGATCGTCTTCGGCAATTGGAAAATGAATGGCCTGCGCGCCGAGAGTGATGCGCTGGTGCGCGATCTCCTGCGCGGTCTCGTGGGGCATTCGGGAAGCGGCACGATCGGCGTCTGTCCGCCGGCGACACTCCTGACCACGGTAAGCGAGCTACTCGCCCGGAGCGACGTCAGGCTCGGCGGCCAGGATTGTGCGGTCGAGGCGAGGGGGGCCTTCACCGGGGATACCAGCGCGCCGATGCTGCGCGATGCCGGGTGCGGTTTCACGCTGGTCGGCCATTCCGAGCGGCGCCACGGGCATGGCGAAGGCGACGCGCTGATCAAGGCGAAGGCCGAGGCCGCCTTTCGTGCCGGACTCGACGTGGTGCTCTGCATCGGCGAGACGGAAGCCCAGTGGGACGCAGGCGAGACCATCCAGGTGCTTGATCACCAGCTCGAGGCGAGCCTGCCGGAGGGCGCCGATGACGGCAACCTGATTATCGCTTACGAGCCGGTCTGGGCGATCGGTACCGGGAAAACGCCGACCATGGATGACATCGCCAGCACCCATGCCCATCTAAGAAGCAGGCTGACAAGCCTGGTTTCGAGCGGCGCCGATCTGCCGATCCTCTATGGCGGCTCGGTCAAAGCGGCGAATGCAGGCGAGATCCTGGCGATCGACGATGTGAGCGGCGCTCTGGTGGGCGGCGCCAGTTTGAAAGCGGACGAGTTTCTGGCGATCTTTGCCGCCGGGCAGGCAGCCAAGGCAGCATGAGATCATGACGGCGGGATCGGCTGGAGCCTTCGGCCCGCGCGATCCCATGAAATGAGCAATCCCCATTCGGGACGATAGAGATGACGACGATCCTTTTGATCATTCACCTTTTGATCGCGCTCGCACTGGTGGGCGTGATCCTGCTTCAGCGGAGCGAAGGCGGTGCGCTTGGCATCGGCGGCGGTGGCGGCGGCGGTGCCGGCGGCGGACTTGGTGGCTTCATGTCCGGCCGCGCCTCGGCCAATCTCCTGACCCGGACCACGGCGTTTCTCGCGGTCGGCTTCATCGCCACCAGCCTGACGCTCGCGATCATCGCGAGCAACAGCAGCGGACCGGCGTCGATTCTCGACGAGCCGGTAAGCGAGCCACTGACCGCGCCGGAGCCTGAAACACCAGCCGCGCCAACAGAACCGGCAGCACCCACGGCGGACTGACGGCTGCGGATGGCCGTGTTGCGATCAACCACGTCCGGTCGCCTGTCGAGGCTGACACGTCCGGTCCTCATGGGGCGACTTGCGCCATTGCCAAAGATCGGAGTCTGTCCGATAGTCTCGCCCCCATGACACGCTTCGTCTTCATCACCGGTGGCGTCGTGTCGTCGTTGGGCAAGGGCCTGGCGTCGGCGGCCATGGGAGCCCTACTTCAGGCACGGGGCTATTCGGTCCGTCTTCGTAAGCTCGATCCTTATCTCAATGTCGATCCGGGGACGATGAGCCCCTATCAGCATGGCGAGGTCTACGTCACGGACGACGGGGCGGAGACCGACCTCGATCTCGGCCATTACGAGCGTTTCACCGGTGTCCCGGCACGTGGCTCG
>JBCCIN010000155.1:0-11185 GCA_039028235.1 Pseudomonadota bacterium | reverse complement strand
CTGGCTGGCTATTTTCGCGTGGGCTGAGCTTCCGGGATCGAAGCCTGCAACAGTATTTTTGCTCACGTTAACGCATTCCTAACCATCATCCGTTTGAAGTCTTAATTGCGAATCATTTGCAATATAGGCTGGGCCCGCGGCTATGCGAGATTGAGTTAATGGGTCAGTCGCCGCCCAACAACCAGCCGAAGTTGTTATCGACCAACAGGCCAAGGCCTGCACCGGCAAGCAATGCAAGAAGCAGCTTCAGCCGAATATCCACCTGGCTAAGCCTCCGTCCGAACGTTCTCCCGCGTCGCGGCGAGGGTGGAGTCCGATGCGGTACGTCGGCGGAAGCGACTTGTGAGGTTTTCCCAGAGTTTCGCCATGCCCAGCGGCTCGTAGATCAGGAAGACGATGATCAACACGCCGAAGACGACCAGTTCGATCGACGAGATGATCGTCGCATCGATCATGCCGTGGAAGATCTCGTTGCCGAGCGTGTTCAAAACGACCGGGAAGAGCAGGATGAACGCAGCGCCGATGAAGGCGCCGTTGATCGTGCCCAAGCCCCCGAGGATCACCATGAAGAGGATACGGAAGCTGAGCTTGATGTCGAAGGCCACCGGCTCCATCGACTTCAGGTAGGTGAAGGCGAAGAGCGCGCCTGCTACGCCACAGAAGAACGCGCTGATGGCGAAGGCCTGCAGCTTGGTCCGGAGAAGCGAAATCCCCATGCTTTCCGCGGCGATGTCCATGTCGCGCACGGCCATCCAGTTCCGTCCGGTACTGCCCCGCGTCATGTTGATCGCGAGGATGGTCAGGACCGTGACCGTCACCAGGACCACGAGATACATCTCCAGCGGCGAGGTGAACTCCTTCCCGAAAATGACGATGTCCTGCGCGGTGATGATGCCGGAGGTGTCGTAGTTCTTGAACCAGCCGAACTTGTCGATCATCCAGATGATGAAGAACTGCGAGGCCAGCGTCGCCACCATCAGGTAGATGCCGCGGACGCGGAGGCTGGGGAGGCCGAAGATGATCCCGAAGAACGCAGCCACCAGGCCGGACAGCATCAGGTTGATCGGGAACGGGATGAAGGGCAGTCGAAGCTCGAGGTTGAAGAGGGCAAACGCCCCCGCCGCCATGAAGCCCGCAGCACCGAGTGCTAGCTGACCTGCATATCCCATGACGATCTGCTGCCCGATGGCCGCCAGCGACAGGCAGAGCCAGGGGATCAGGATCGAGGAATACCAGTAGTCGGTCTGCACGATGAACGGGATGACGGCGAAGCCCACGCCCATCAGGATGACGAAGTTCATCAGGTCGCTGCGGGTGTAGCTCATGAAGACGGGTGGAGATGACAAGCTCGGTCCTCCTTAAACGCGCCGGATGATCTTTTCGCCGAACAGACCCTCGGGCCGCCACAGCAGGAAGAAGATGGCAAGGACGAACGGCGCCCATCCCTCGATCGCGCCGCCGAAGAAGGGGCCGATATAGACCTCCAGAACCTTCTCGGTCGCACCGATGATCAGGCCGCCGACGATAGCCCCAGGGATGGACGAGAAGCCTCCGATAATCAGGACCGGAAGTGCCTTAAGAGCGAGGTCGACGAGGGCGAATTGCACGCCGGCCCGCGCCCCCCACATCATGCCAGCCACGAGGGCGACGATACCGGCCGCCGTCCACACCATCAGCATGATGCTGCCGAGCGGAATGCCGATCGAACTGGCGGCACCCGGGTCGTCCGCCACGGCACGCAGACCGAGTCCCATCTTGGTATATTTGAAGAGGAGGGCCAGCACGATGATCAGGGCGGCCGCCACCAGACCTGCGGTCAGGTCGAGCGCCGAAATGAAAAGGCCGGTCGAGTCGATGATCCACTGGATCGGGAAATCCCCGATGCCGAGGTCCAGCCGGCGCACCTCGACGCCCCAGGCAGCCTGAGCCAGCCCTTCCAATACGAAGCCGAGCCCGATGGTCGCCATCAGGAGCGTGTCCTCGCTCTCGTTGCGAAGCGGCTTGAGCACCAGCCGTTCGGTGGCGAAGCCCACCAGCGCCATCAGCAGGATCGTGACGAAGAAGGCCACCACGAAGGGCAGGCCCAGTTCCATGAAGCCGACGAAGGACAGGACGGCGAAGAACACCATCGCGCCCTGGGCGAAATTGAACGTCGAAGACGCTTTGTAGATCAGGACGAAGCCGAGCGCGACCAGCGAGTACATGGTGCCGGCCAGCAACCCTGCGACGACGACCTCGATGAAGAACAGGAACTCAATCATGAGCCACTCCGAGGTAGGCGTCGATGACATCCTGATTGGCGCGCACCTCGTCCGGCGGGCCGTCCCCGATGACCTTGCCATAGTCCAGCACGACGACGTTGTCCGAGATGTCCATGACGACACCCATATCGTGCTCGATCAGGACGATCGTTGTGCCGAGCTCGTCGTTGACCTTGAGGATGAAGCGGCACATCTCGCGCTTTTCCTCGACGTTCATTCCCGCCATCGGCTCGTCGAGCAGAAGCACCTCCGCCTCGGTGGCCAGAGCCCGACCGAGTTCGACCTTTTTCTGCAGGCCGTAGGGCAGTTTGCCGACCGGCGTATCGGCGATCTCCGTGATCTCCAGGAAGTCGATGATCTCTTCACATCGCTCCCGGTTCTTCTGCTCCTCGGCCCGCGCGGCCGGCGTCTGGAAGGCGACACCCATGAAGCTGGATGACATGTGCAATCGTCGACCGACGAGGATGTTGTCGAGCACCGACATGCGCTTGAACAGGGCGAGGTTCTGGAAGGTTCGGGAGATCCCGATCCGAGCGACGATGTTGGGGCTGATCTTCTCCAGCACCTTGCCCTTGAACGAAATCGTGCCTTGCTGCGGCTTGTAGATGCCGTTGATGCAGTTCAGGAGAGAGCTCTTGCCGGCCCCGTTCGGTCCGATAATCGCTCGTATCTCGTGCTCCAGTACATTGAAGGAGGTATCGGTGATCGCTTTGACCCCGCCGAAGCTGAGCGAGATGTTCCTCACTTCGAGGACGGGGCCGCCGATCGGAAAGGCTCTTGCGGGCGCTATCGGGTCCGTGGTTTGCACTGCGGTCATGCGTCACCCCTGGTGAAGTTCGGCATGCTCGGCGCTTTCCTGGCGCAGCACGTCCCGGAAGTTCTTGCGGCCTTCCTTCGAGATCCCAAGGTACAGCTCCTTGACGTTGTCGTCGGTCAGAAGACTTTCTGCGGTGCCGTGCAGCATCACGTGCCCGGTCTCGATGATGTAGCCGTAGTCCGCGTTGCGAAGGGCGACATTGGTGTTCTGCTCGGCGAGAAGGATGCTCACGCCTTCCTTCTTGTTGAGCTCGTTCACGATGTTGAAGATCTCGGCCACGAGCTGCGGCGCCAGACCCATCGATGGTTCGTCGAGAAGCAGCATCTTCGGCTTCGCCATCATCGCGCGCGCGACGGCGATCATCTGCTGCTCGCCCCCCGACGTGAAGCCAGCCTGGCTCGTCCGGCGTTCCTTCAGGCGTTTGAAGTAGGTGTAGATCTTGTCGAGTTCGTCGCGGATCTCGGCCTTGCTCATACTGCGCGAATAGGCCCCGGAGATAATGTTTTCCTCGACCGACAGATGGCCGAAACAGCGTCGTCCCTCCAGCACCTGGACAAGCCCGAGGCGGACCATGTCGACCGGCTCCTGGCCTTTCACCTCGGTACCGTCATAGGTGATCGACCCCTGGGTGACCTTGCCGCGCTCGCCGCCCAGCATGGTGGATACGGCCTTGAGCGTGGTGCTCTTGCCGGCGCCGTTGCCGCCGAGGAGGGCGACGACCTTGCCGCGCGGAACGCTTAGCGACACATCGTGGAGCGCGGCGATGACGCCGTCGTAGATGACCTCGATTTTGTCGATCTCGAGGATATTGTCTGTCTGGGTCGTCATCCGCCGGCGCTCTTCGATGTTGGGTTGGTGGTCGGCACCCGATGCACCCATCGGATGCCGACCTTTTTATTGCCCGATCGGGAAAGGCGTCAGGAACACTCGCGCGGCGTGATGCCGTTCTCGCTTGCGAACTTGGCCGCCGAGTCCACCACGAGCTGGCGGATATAGGCCGGATCGAGCGGGGCTTCCCAGTCCGTGATCTGCTGGAACTGCTCGCCGTCCCACTGCATCATCGCGAACTTGCCGGCACCTTCGTGGTTCTCGCAGGAGATCGAAAACGGCGCGATCATGCCCTTGATGCCGATCTCTTCCAGGCGGGCGTCATCCATGACCAGGTTTTCGTACCCCTCCCGGAATTCCGCTCCGGTCACGGCCTTGCCGACCTTGTCGTGCATCTCCTGCGCGAGGCGCAGCGCTTCGATGTACGTCACGGCGGCGCCCAGCCCGCGGTTCCAGTAGACCGTTCCGATCCGATTCTCTTCGGCGAGGTTGCCGTTTCCAGAACCGTAGACCTGCTCCTTGATCGCCTGCACCAGCGGATACTCGTCACCCGGAAGCGCAT
The DNA here is from genome assembly GCA_039028235.1 of Pseudomonadota bacterium. Lineage (GTDB taxonomy): Bacteria > Pseudomonadota > Alphaproteobacteria > Geminicoccales > Geminicoccaceae > JANQPX01. The sequence goes on along the minus strand of JBCCIN010000155.1, from coordinate 6,717 downwards.
TGGCCATGGCGTAGGTGCCGGTGGCCGCGTCGCCTGCTGGGAACATGTCCTCTTCCGCGGCACCGAAGGTCACGTAGATCATCCGGTCACGCGGGAAGCCGACACGCGCGGCGTTGGTCATAGCGGTCGAGTTCATGCCGGAACCCGCACCCCAGAAGGTCACCCAGTCGGGACGCTCCTTACGGATCTGCAGCCACTGGGACTGCTGCTCCAGACCTGGGGGCGGGATCGAGATCTCGACGAGCGTGACGCCCCAGTCCTTGGCAATGCTGCGCATGGCGGGAAGCGGCTCGCGGCCATAGGCGCTATCGATGTGCAGATGAACGATCTTCTTACCGTTCATGTTCTCGATGCCGCCTTCCTGCTCGGCCATGAACTTCATCTTCACGGCGATCTGCGACCAATAATGACTTGCAGCGTTGAACACCCACGGCCAGACCGTGCCATCAGCGGCGTCCGTGCGCCCGTAGCCATATTGCGCCAGCACGACCTCGTCGTCGGCCATCCGGTTGATCACGGCGTAGGCGCCGGGCGTTCCCAGCGTGTCGAAGACGACGATCTGTTGGCCGTCCTTGCTGAGCAGGCGCTGGTAGCACTCGACGGTCTTCACCGCGTTGTACTCCGTCTCGCACTCCTCCCACTCCAGCATGACGCCGTTCACGCCGCCATTCATGTTGACGTAATTCATGTAGTCGATCTGGGCGCCATAATAGCCGGTGCCCATGGCGGAGTAGGGTCCGACGCGGCTGCTTGCGACAGGGAAATACTGCGTCTCCTCCGCCACTGCTGGCTCGGGCATCAGCATCGCGCCCGCGGCCAATGCCGTGGCCGCAACGGCGACACTATTCCTCAGACGTTTCCATTTCACTTGCTTTGTCCTCCCTTTTTTGGAGCGAACGACTTCACTCGCGACACCTGCAGGGTGCCCTTCTTGTGGATTTCGTCATGGTCCTGGAGAAGCGCCAATGGCGGCATGTCCTCCCAACCTCCCATGTTGCCGCGTATATCTTTGGTCCCCGGCTTGTTGTTCTGGGGTCGGGACCGCTACGTCGACTAGAAAAACGTTAAGGCGTAGACTCTCGGAGTGTCAATGAGAATCATTATTATTATCAGTTAGTTAGGCGATCTCACCACACGCTCTGATGGTCAGAATGTCCAAACATTTGATGAAAAAAGTCGGCTCTGGGGACAAAATGTCTACTTCTATGCGGTTCTTGATATCCTGGTCGACGAAATGTCCTCTTCGGGGAACCACACCTTGAAGACCGCGCCCTCGCCTTCTTGACTGTCGACGCTGATCAATCCTCCAACGCGCGTCACCAGCGCCTGACTGATCGATAGGCCGAGACCGCTTCCCTTGCCAAGCTTCGTCGTCATGAACGGATCGAAGACATGGTCCAGTTTGTCCGGTGAGATGCCGGGACCTGTGTCCTGGATCAGGATTTCAGCACCCGGCACGCCACCACGGTCCGCCGTCCCGGTTTGGATCGTCAGCTTGCCGCCATCGTCCATCGCCTGGGCCGCGTTGATCGCGAGGTTCACGATGATCTGCTGCAATTCGGTCTCCACGATCCTGAAGCGCGGGCTAGGGCTGTGCCGCACCTCCGCCTCGATCGCGTTCTTGCGCAGATCCGCCGCCACCAGGATGAGCGCGTCATCCACTGCCTTGGCCGCGTCCACCAGGGTTGTCAGATCCGACATTTCGTCGGGCCGGGTGAAATTCAAAAGCTTCCCGACGATGATGTTGATCCGCTGTGTCTGTGCGTCGATAAGGTCGAGCTCCGTTCTGAGCTCGGCCTCCTGTTCGGGAGCGAGCCTCATCCTGATGACCTCGAGATTGCCCTGGATCACCGCAACCGGATTGTTGATCTCATGTGCGACACCGGCGGTAATTTCCCCGACAGAAGCGAGCTTCTCAGACATCACCAGCTGCGCGAACGTCGCCTCCAGCTTCCGGTTGGCTTCCTTAAGCTCATCGGTGCGCTGCTCCACCAGATCGTTGAGGTTGTCGGCGTAATCGCGGAGAGCAGCATCGCGGTCCTCGACCTGGTCGAGCAAGCGGTCGAGATGGCGGGCCACGGCGCCGATTTCGCTCTTTTCGGCCACCGGACCGATCCGGGCGTTCAGGTCGCCCTCCTCGGCGCGGGCCATCGTGGCCGTCATCTTCTCCAGCGGTGCTGAGATCCCTCTTGCCAGCCAAAGGAGCAGCGGGACGGACAGACCGATGACCGCAAGGAACGCGGCAATCAGTGTCAGGATCGTCGCGTTCCGCTGTGCGGTGAATGGTGCTTCGAGAAATCCTGTGTACAGCATCCCGATCCGGTCGCCGGAAATGTCGGTCAGCGGCACATAGCCGGAGATGTACCAATTGTTGACGACGAAGGCGCGGTCCAGCCAGGTCTCGCCTTCATTCATCACCTTTTCCCAGACAGCCTCGGACACGCGCGTTCCCAAGGCGCGTGAGCCTTCGAAGAGGCGAACATTCGTCGAAATGCGCACATCGTCGAGGAACAGGGTGGTGGTCCCGATATGCGAGACCTCGCCGGTCGCATCGCGATAGACCAGTGCGTTCATCGTATCGATGAAATTGAGATTGCGGTTTAGAAGCCGCCCGCCGATCAGGATGCCGCCGTCATCGTCGGAGCGATGTGCGGCCAGAAGAAACATGCCCCGGCCTTCGACATCCCGTGCGATGGCGCGCGCGGCTTCGGTCGGGACAAGCGGAAGTGTCGCTTGCTGCGCCAGCGGCGCCGCAATCATCGCCATTTCGCTCGGTTGCAGCAAAACCAGACTGCCGACCGGCACATCCCGGGCAGACACGCCCGCCAGCTCCAGGAGCGGCTCTGGCAGTGCGCCGTCCTGCATCTCACGCCATATCAGAAAGTCGAGACCCTGTTTTCCGCGTTCTTCTTCGAGAAACGCGTCCAGACGGATATCACCTTGCATCCTGGCCTCGGCGAATCCGACGGATCGGGCCACAGCCGCCACGGCCGCCGCCTGCGTCGCTTCGATCCGACCGAAATACTGTTCCGCGATCCTAAGGTCGCTCGCGACTTTTGCGATCAGCAGATCGTCGTAGCGGTTGATCCACCGCAGCATGGTGACGCCAAGGAGAAGGGGCAGAAGGACGATCAGCGGCAGGAGGGCGATGACCAGCAGACGCCAGCGGACCGACCTGAGCATGTCAGAGTCCCCACGCTTGGCACTTGCGGTCGATCGTCTTGCGCGCAACGCCCAGGCGTCGTGCGGCCTCGGCCCGGTTACCGTTGCAGGCCTCGAGCATCGCGAGGATATGGCGTTGCTCGACCGAGGCAAGGCTCTCCGTCCTGAACGTGCCGGCGGACGACACAAGCGCCTCTTCGAAGCTGCCACGTATTAAGGCGCGCTCGATCGTGTTCCGAAGCTCCATCACATTGCCCGGCCAATCATGCGCGAGAAAGCGCCGCCTCGCGAGAGGCGTCAGTTCCGGTGTCTGGACCCCCATCCGCGTTGCGAGCCTGTTCGAAAAGTAGGCGATCATGTCGAGGATGTCGCGGTTGCGCTCCCTGAGGGGCGGTTGGACGATTTCGATCACGGTCAGCCGATAGAACAAGTCCGCCCTGAAGGCGCCGCCCCGTGTGATGTCGGCCAGCGGGCGGGTCGTCGAACTGACGATGCGCATGTTGAATTCGACGCTTCGACTGGCACCCAACGGGCTGAAGCGACCCGTGCTCAGCATCTCCGTCAGGAGATTCTGGCAACCCGACGAGAGCATCTCCATATCTTCGAGATACAGCGTGCCGCCTGCCGCACTTCTCAAGATACCATCCTGTGGCGGCGGCGTACCGTCCTGTCGGGTCACGGAGCCATCAAGCCCGGAATTGAGCTGACCGAACAGCCGTTCTCGAAACGTCGTTTCCGTCATCCCGTTGCAAGGCAGCCATACGAAGGGATAGTCGGCGCGCGGCGACGCTGCGTGCAACATGCGCGCCGCGACCTGTTTGCCCGATCCCACCTCGCCATGGATGACGACATTGGCGTCCGACTTGGCGCTGTTTTCGATGGAACGGCGCACCCGCTGGATCTCCGGCGACGAACCGATCAGCGCGTTCCGATGGTTGAGCAGGTCCCTGCCCACCTCGAGCTCATGGCGCAAAACCGAGTTTTGTCGGCGCAATCTGGCCCTTTCCAGGCTGCGCGCAATGGCGTTCAGGACCTGATTGGACCGAAAGGGCTTCAATAAGAAGTCGCTGGCGCCGGCGCGTATTGCACTGATCGCGGTGTCGAGATCGGCATGCGCTGTGATCAGGATCGTTTCACTGAAAAGGCCGATCTCTCGTTGTTCCGCCAGCCACTGAAGCCCGGTCTTTTCGGGCATGATGTTATCCAGCACGATGACGTCGTAGCTGCTCTCGTCCATCAGACGCGATGCCTCGCCAGTGTCCTCGATGACGTCCACCTTCGCGCAATTTTCCGCCAGCACCTTGGAGAGGAAATTCCGCATGCCAGGCTCGTCATCGATGACCAGGACGCTTGCGCAACCAAGTTCTTCGGCGAAGCCCGTGCGGCTTGTCAGAAATTCCTTCGATCCTTGAGGGGCCCTCATATCGTTAAACCGGCCTCGGTTGTCGCACAGTCATCTCAAGCCATCGATTGTCATCGCGCGACCTAATTCACAATCCGCCCGATCGGCGAGCCCTTGCGAACGTCACTGTCCTGATAGTGCGCCATCACTAAGCAAGCTTGGCGCCAGTTTCGCTCGCATGGAAAATCAACAAGTTAGCGATGGACGAAGAAGAGGACCTTTGGACATTTCGTCCGACCGCACGGACAAAATATCGCAAATGACAACCATTTACAATTTGTTGGCTGGCTTTGAAGCTACTCGGCGGCGATGATCTCGTTCTCGACCTTTTCGACTCGGCAAGCGGAAAATTTGAACTCGGGGATCTTGCCGTAAGGATCGAGCTGCGGGTTGGTGAGGATGTTGGCCGCCGCCTCGACAAAGGCGAAGGGGACGAAGACCATGTCCTCGGAGACGGCGCGATCGGCACGCGCCATGATCTCGATCGCGCCGCGCCGCGTCTCGATTCTGATCATTTCGCCGGGAGCGACGCCGAGGCGGCGAAGCGTTCGCGGATGGAGAGAGGCGTTCGCCTCGGGCTCGGCCCAGTCAAGTACGCTCGCGCGGCGGGTCATGCTGCCGGTGTGCCAATGTTCGAGTTGGCGGCCGGTGGTCATGATCATCGGGAATTCGTCATCCGGGGTCTCGGCGGGTGCCACGATGTTCGCGGGTGTGAACTTGGCGCGCCCCTCCGCGCGCGGGAAGGCGTCCGCGAACACGATCGGCTGCCCTGGATCATCTTCGCTTAGCGACGGGTAGGTGACCGCGTTCTGCTTTTCGAGTCGCTCCCAGGTAATGTTGTCGAGCGACTTCATGCTCTTTTTCATCTCGGCGAAGACCTGGAAGGGATGGGTGTAGGTCCAATCCAGCCCGAGTCTCTTGGCGAGTTCGGTGGTGATCCACCAATCCTCTTTGGCTTCGCCCGGCGGCGGGACTGCGGGACGACCCATCTGCACCTGGCGGTTGGTGTTGGTGACCGTGCCAGTTTTCTCCGCCCAGGCGGATGCCGGGAAAATCACATCGGCGTAGTTCGCCGTCTCGGTCAAAAAGATATCCTGGACCACCAGATGCTCGAGCTTGGCCAGCGCATGGCGCGCATGCTCGACATCTGGATCGGACATCGCCGGGTTTTCGCCGAGGATGTACATGGCGGCGATTTCACCCGCATGGATCGCATGCATGATCTCAACGACCGTCAGGCCCTTCTGGTTCGACCAGTCGCCGCTATGCCAGATCTCGGAAAAAGCAGACCGTACGCCGTCATCGGTGACGGACTGATAGTCTGGCAAAAACATCGGGATCAGGCCGGCGTCGGAGGCACCCTGCACGTTGTTCTGGCCGCGGAGTGGATGCAGACCGGCACCCGGCCGGCCGACCTGGCCGCACATCAAAGAGAGCGAGATCAGGCAGCGGGCATTGTCGGTGCCGTGGATATGCTGGCTCACCCCCATGCCCCAGAAGATCATCGCGGCTTCGGCGCGTGCGAAGGTCCTGGCGACGTCGCGCAGCATCTCGGCTTCGACGCCGCAAATGCCTGCCATGGCTTCCGGCGAGAAGTCCTTCAGATGTTTCTTGATGTCATCGAAGCCTTCGGTCATCGCCTGGATATACTGGCGATCGTAGAGCTCTTCCTCGACGATGGTGTGCATGATCGCGTTCAGCATCGAGACGTCGGCGCCAGGGCGGAACTGCAGCATGTGGCTGGCAAAGCGCTTCATGCCGTGTGCGCGCGGGTCCATCAGGATCAGCTTGCCGCCGCGCTTCACGAACTGCTTGAAATAGGTGGCGGCGACCGGGTGGTTCTCCATCGGATTGCAGCCGATCACGATGGCGACATCAGCGTTTTCGATTTCGTTGAAGGTGGCGGTGACCGCACCCGAGCCGACATTCTCGATCAGTGCCGAGACCGAGGATGCGTGGCAAAGCCGCGTGCAGTGATCGACATTATTATGGCCGAAGCCCTGGCGAATGAGCTTCTGGAAGAGATAGGCCTCTTCGTTCGAGCATTTCGCCGAGCCGAAGCCTGCGACCTTCGTGCCGGCCTGGTCGCGAAGGCGGGCGAGGCCGTTCGCCGCAACGTCCAGCGCCTCCTCCCATGAGGCTTCGCGAAAATG
>JBCCIN010000154.1:0-11202 GCA_039028235.1 Pseudomonadota bacterium | reverse complement strand
GGGAAGAAGGCGGGCTCCAGGGTCAGCGGGACGTTCAGCACATCGCGCCAGCGCTTCAGCTCCATCATGCGGTAGGCCTGGCGCTGCTTCGGTCGCTTGGCCAGCGGCAGGCCGCCACTCGCCGCGAACACCGATGCCGACTTGATCGGGCGAAACGTTGCCTCTGCACCCTTGTCTCTGGCGAGGTCCAAAAAACGCTGCCAGCCGAGATAAGTCCAAGGCGACTGCAGCGCGTAATAGACGGTAATTTCCGCTGTCATGGTCTCTTCCGTTTCATCTTTTCCACTCCTCCGTCCCCAAATCTGGCCGCATACCGTCGTTCTAGGCACCTCGGGTCCGAGTCCATGGAGTTGGTCACACCAACCCGAGGACGTGGTTCATGTCGTAGAGGCCGGGCGCCTTGCCATCGAGCCAGCGGGCGGCATGGACGGCGCCGCGGGCGTAGATGCGGCGGTCGGAGGCCTTGTGGGCGATTTCGATGCGCTCACCGAGACCGGCGAAGGTGACGGTATGATCGCCGACCACGTCGCCGCCGCGAAGGGCGGCGAAGCCGATGGCGCCGGTTTTCCTGGCGCCGGTCATGCCATCCCGGCCGCGGTCGGCGACGTCGGCGAGGTTGACGCCGCGGCCGCGTGCCGCCGCTTCGCCGAGGGCCAGAGCCGTGCCGGACGGTGCGTCGATCTTGTGGCGGTGGTGGGTCTCGACGATTTCGATATCGAAGGCCTCGGCACCGAGGCTCTTGGCGACCCGTTCGGTTAGGCCGAGCAGCAGATTGACGCCGAGGCTCATATTCGCAGCCCACACCAGCCGCGTGCGCGCGGCGGCGTCGACCAGGTGCTTTTTGGCTTCGTCATCCAGGCCGGTGGTGCCGATGACGTGGGCAGTGCCGTGCTCCGCGGCGATCGCCGCATGTCGCAAGGTGGCATCGACCGTGGAGAATTCGATCACGGTGTCCGCTGCTGCAATCAGATCGGCGGCATCTTCACCGACGATCATACCGAGGTCCTCATGTCCGATCAGCGAGCCCAGATCCCGGCCTAGCTCAGGATGGCCCGTCATCTCGGTGCCGCCCGCAAGCGTGCAGCCCTCGGTTTCCAGTACCTCTGTCATGATCGCCCGGCCCATCCGGCCGGCGCAGCCCAAAACCCCGATCTTCACGACGTCAGTTCTCCCGTCACCTTGGCGATCGCGGCCGGTGCCGGACCACCGGTCGCCCAATCCAGAAGCTCGACCGTATGCGCGACCGGCAGCCTGGTACCGCTTCCGATCTGGGCCATGCAGCCGATATTGCCGGCGGCGATCAGATCGGGCCTGGTTCTCTCGATATTGGCAACCTTCCGGTCTCGAAGCCTTGTGGCGATCGTCGGCTGCATGATGTTGTAGGTGCCGGCGGAGCCGCAGCAGAGATGGCCTTCCGGCACGTCCTTCACGGTAAAGCCGGCCTCGCTCAGCAGTTTTTTAGGCGTCGACGTGACCTTCTGGCCGTGCTGCAGCGAGCAGGCCGAATGGTAGGCGACCGTGAGATCGGCATCGCGCGTCGCGGGACCGAGGCCGTGCTCGGCCAGAAACTCGGTAATGTCCTTGGTGATCGCCGAGAAATGCGCTGCCGGTTCGGCGTAGGTCTCGTCCTCGCGCAGCATGTAGCCGTAATCTTTGACCGTGGTGCCGCAGCCCGACGCGTTGATGACAATGGCGTCCAGCCCGCCGAGATCGTCTTCACGCCTCCAGCCGTCGATATTGTTCCTCGCCCTGTCCAGCGCATCCGCTTCCTTGCCCATGTGATGGGTGAGCGCGCCGCAGCAGCCGGTCTGGTGCGGGATCACCACCTCGACGCCATGGCGGTTGAGCAGGCGGATGGTGGCCTCGTTGATCGACGGTGCCAGCACCTGCTGGGCGCAGCCGGTCATCAGGGCGACCCGCGCGCGCCGCCCGCCGTCCGCCTCGAAGATGCACGGGCGATCCATCCAGGACGGCGTCGGGATGGCGGCCGGTGCCAGGCGCAGCATCGCGCCGATCCTGCCGGCGAGGCCTTCTCTTCCCTCGAACAGCCTGGCGAAGGGCTTGCCGAACCAGGCGCCGAGCAGGCCGAGGCGAAACAGGCCGGGGTCGGGCAGCATGACCGCCAGCAGGCTGCGCAGGCCGCGATCCGCGGCGGGACGCACATAGGTCTCCTCGATGCGCGTTCGCGCGTGGTCCACCAGATGCATGTAGTGGACGCCTGAGGGGCACGTCGTCATGCAGGAGAGGCAGGAGAGACAGCGGTCGATATGCTTGACCAGCTCCGGACTCGCCGGCTTGTCGTTCTCCAGCATGTCCTTGATCAGGTAGATGCGGCCGCGCGGGCTGTCGAGCTCGTCGCCCAGAAGCACGAAGGTCGGACAGGTCGCGGTGCAAAAGCCGCAATGGACGCAGGCGCGCAGGATCTTTTCCGACTCCGCCATGGCCGGATCGGCGAGCTGGGCGAGGGTGAAGTTGGTCTGCATCGTTCAGACACCCTCATACATGCGGCCGGGATTGAGCACGCGCTTCGGATCGAAGCTTTCCTTCACCCGCCGGGTCAGTGCGGCGAGCGCCTCGGTCTGCGGGTGATAGACCGGGACGGCGCCGCGCAGCGCTTCGGCGGCGCGGATCAAGGTGGCGTGGCCGCTGACCGCACCCGGCGTCGTCTCGATGGCGCCGCGGATGATCGCAGCATCTGCCTCGTCGTCGGCCTGCACCGCGAGCCAGATCAGCCCGCCCGCCCAGTCGTAAAAATACGTCGCCTCCAGATGTGCCCGAATCGCATCGACCACCGGGGGACCGGCCGCAGGCGGCAGGGACAGCCGCCACACCGCCTGATCGGCAGCACCGGTCAAGGGGGCGACATCGCGGACGCCCTTCCAGAGCGTGAGCGAGCCCTTGTCCTCCAGCTTGTCGCTGCCCTGGAGTTCCCGCTGGAGAGCCGTAAACCGCGCTTCGACCGACGGCGCCGGTCCCTCCAGTCGGAGTGCGGTCAGCGCATCGGCGCCGAAGCCCAGGCTCGCCGCCATGCCCGCCGGCAGATGCGCAGCCCCCGACACCTCGTAAGACGAGGTCATCGCCGTCGTCATGGCCGTCAGCGCCTGCTGATCGGTCAGGTCGCGCAGGATCAGCGTCCAGGTGGTCTCGGCGCCCGGCAGGGTCTTGATGCTGACTTCGGAGAGGGCGGCGAGCGTGCCCATCGAGCCGGTGATCAGCTTGGAAAGATCATAGCCGGTGACGTTCTTGACCACGCGCCCGCCGGATTTGAAGGCGCGGCCATGTCCGGTCACGCCTTGAAAGCCGAGCAGGTGATCGCGCGCCGCACCGGCCTTGATCCGCCTCGGCCCCGAAAGATTGGCCGCGATCACGCCGCCGAGCGTGCCGGCATGGTCGCTGCCGAGAAGTTCACTGTAGTCCGGCGGCTCGAAGCCCAGCGCCTGGCCCGCCTCGGCGAGAAGCGTCTCGACATCGGCAAGCGGCGTGGCCGGCCGCGCTGTCAGCACCAGCTCCGCGGGCTCATAATCGATCACGCCCGAAAGGCCGGAAAGGTCGAGCCGATCGTCGGCCTTCACCGGTCGGCCGAGCGCCCGCTTGCTGCCCGTGCCGACGACGTCGAGCGCGCGACCATCGGCACAGGCCTGCTCCACCGCCGACCGCAAGTCCTCTCCATCCCGAGGCCGAACCGTTGCCATCGCATCTCCCGAGCGCCGCGCTTTCAGCGGTTTGCAAAGGGCGTCCGTCCTCTCGACGTCGAGTGGCGATGGGGCCTAAGAATCGGGCGGAGAGCCGGACAGCCTCCCCTAGTTCTGATCGCTCGTTCGCAGCACGTCAAACCCTGGCCTGTAAAATCCCAGCACCGGAGCCGTAAAAAGCCAAGGCGCCGCGAGGGCGGCCTCCCCATTCGCCCCGTTTGGCGTCATGCGTTCGATCGTCGCCGCAAGAGACAACCAAGCGCGATGATGCCGATCCCGACGAGGCCGATGGCGCCAGGCGCCGGCACCGGCTGCGGCGTCGCGTTCGGCGCCCCGACTTCCAGCTGGATCTTGTTGGCAATCGCCGAGTCGAACTCGTCGAAGCTCTCCGCCTGCAGCACGAAGGAATCCGGGCCACCGGCGACATTGGCGACGTAGAAGTCGAACACGGAGTCGATGCCGATAGCGATGCCGTTGACGCGCGAAACACCCGCCGTGAGTGCGGCATCGCGCGATAGCGCGGGGTCGCCGGGTTCGTTCTGCACACCGTCGCCGGAGACGTCGATGATGACATTGCTGCTGTCGAAGCCGTTGTCGTCGAGAATGTCGACGGCGAGATCGATCCCAGCGGCGATATTGGTGCGGCCGGTCGTTCGCGTGATGCCGTCGAGCGCGTTTGCGAAATCCGACACATTCTGCTCACTCTGAAGGAGCGTGAAGGGAATCACCTCGCTGGCCGAGCTCGCGAACAGGATGGTATTGACGGCGATGCCGCTGTCCGAATTGACAATCGAGTCGATCACCGCTGCCTGCCGAAAGGCATCGGCATAGCCATTGATCTGCTGGCTGAACTCATCGGTGCTGATGCTGCCCGAGCTGTCGACCACCAGCGAAAGCTGAAGATCGACCGTGATCGCCTTGGCCGGCCCCGCCAGTCCAAGAAGGGCCAGCCCCGCAAGCGCAGCCAGAAGTCGTCTTTGCATCCCACTCTCCCGTCATGGTTCGATCGGGAGCGCTGACGCAAAGCCCGTGCCATTCATGTAAATTGATGAATAATAAGCACTAATTCTTCTGGCTTATCGGGAAGATGTTCAGCAAAATTTACAGGCTTCGGCGCCATTGTAAAAATTTCAGCAAGGTTGCGGCCCGGTAACAAGTGTCCGTTCTCAGATCCCCATCGACCGCGCATGCATGCCAAGATAGGCGACATAGCCGAGGAGCAGCACGGCACCTTCGCGGCGGCTGACCCGCCAGCCGGTCATCGCAAAGATGAGAAGGGCGAGGGTGGCGCCCAGCATCACCCAGATATCGGGGCCTACGACGTCCGTTGGAATGTCGATCGGATGCACGAGCGCCGTGGCGCCGAAGATGCCGAGGCTGTTGAAAATGTTGCTGCCGACCACATTGCCGAAAGCGAGCTCTCCTTCGCGCTTCATCGAAGCGATCACGGCCGTCGCAAGCTCCGGTAGTGATGTCCCGATCGCGATCACCGTGAGGCCGATGACAGCATCGCTGACCCCGAGCATGCCGGCGAGATCCACGGCGGCTTTCACCAGGAGGTCGGCGCCGAGCAGCACGGCCCCGAGGCCGAATACCGCGATCCCGAGGTTCAACGGCAGCGCCATCGGACGATGCGACCCATCGGGTTGCCCGTCGTCAGCGGCGGTTCTGTCCGGCTGCCGATCGTTGAGCGCCGCCATAACCAGATAGACGATCAGGCACAAAAGGAGGACAACCGCCAGCCCACGCCCGAGATGACCGCTCAGCACGATCGCGACGCAAATCAGCGCCGAGCCGAGAAGGACCGGTCCGTCCCGGCGAAGCGCTTTGGGTTTGGCGATGATGGGATGGAGCAGCGCACCTGTCGCAAGAATCAGCAGGACGTTGGCGATATTGGAGCCGATGACATTGCCGACAGCGAGACCTGGCGCGCCGATCAGGGCCGCATCGATGCAGGCGGCGAGCTCCGGCGCCGACGTTCCAAAGCCGACGAGTGTCACACCGATCACCAGCGGCGAAACGCCAAAGCGCTCGGCGATGGCGACAGCGCCTCGCACCAAGGCTTCGCCGCCGGCAAGCATCAGCACGAGGCCGATCATCAGCTGCAGGGTCACGAAGGCTCCGGCAACATCGGGACCAGTGCAACGGCGCCATCACATGATTCATATGTCGCTGCTCTAGGTCTTTGGTTTTGCATCGATTTTTCCAAACTTCACTGATCGCTGTGTTTGGATCGATGCACTAGGGGCGATCCGCAGGCGGATGTCACGCCCGGCCGGCCGCATCCTGTCGAGCGCCTGCGCACCGAGGGCTTCTGCAACGCATCCCCTTCATCTGTTTTGTGGAGGTCGTTCATGACGATGACGCGGTGAACGTAATACAAGGTTAACCCTAATGTCATGTGGACGCTCTCGGATTGGTCATTTTTGCGCTGCCCTATGACGTCATGCGTTGAGGCGACGGATGAAACACCAAGAGGAGGAAACGGCGGGTTGCGGCAAAAGCCCGCATGTAGAGATCGGAAACGTGGAGAAATTCCCGCGAGAGGCGATGAATCTGGTGAATTTCTACTTATGGTAATTAAATCTTAACTCTTGGATGCGAGGCTCGGGATGGTTTGCGAGAAACTAACGCTGGTGATCAAGACAGCGTGCCGTTAGAGTCGCAACCGATGGTTTTTACCAGCGAACTTGTGGAGATAGCGGCCCGTCAGGCCGCTTAAGGAGTTGTTCTTGCTGCGGGTCATTAGTCTTGCGGTCATCTTGTCGGTGCTCTGGCTTCTTCTTTCAGGTCACTGGCACAATCCGCTCCTGATTGGTCTCGGGGTCGCCTCGGTGGTGTTGACCCTGATCATCAGCGTGCGCATGAGCGTGACCGACAAGGAAGGACATCCGGTTCATCTGACCATCCGCGGCCTGATCTACTGGCCCTGGCTGATCAAGGAGATCGTCGTTGCCAATATCGATGTCGCCAAGGCCATCCTCCAGATGAACGACGGTATTCGCCCTGCCCTTTTTACCATCAAGGCCTCTCAGCGTTCCGACCTCGGCAGGACCATCTACGCCAATTCGATCACCCTCACGCCGGGCACGGTCACCATCGGCATGGTCGAGGACGAGCTGACTATCCATGCGCTCACGCCGGCGGCGCGGGAAGGGCTTGAGACCGGCGAGATGGATCGTCGGGTAACCAGCGTCGAGGGCGAGCGATAATGTTCGGAGCGGCGTCGCTCGCTGTCCTCGTCATCATGGCAATGGCCCTTGCCAGAGCGCTCATGGGGCCATCCGTCTTCGATCGGATTCTCGCCGTCAATCTGTTCGGCACCCTTACGGTCCTGCTGATCGCTCTGCTCGGCTTTCTGATCGATCGGCCGGAGTTTCTCGATATCTCGCTGGTCTATGCGCTGATCAACTTCATCGGAACGATCGCCGTTACCAAATATTGTGTCTTCACCAATTTCAATGCCCCCATCGAAGAGCAGGACTGGGACGATATCTGATGGCCGTCATCGCCGATATCGTGACCTTTCTATGCCTTGTCGGGGGCATCGCCAGCATGCTGATCGGCAGCTACGGTCTGCTCAAGCTTCCCGATCTGTTTTCCCGCATGCATGCCGCTGGCATGGTCGATACGCTCGGCCTCGGTCTGATTGTCGTCGGCCTGATCGTTCAGGCGGGCATTAGCCTGGTGAGCTTCAAGCTCTTCCTGATCATCGTCTTCGTCCTCTACACCGGCCCCGCGGTCACCCATGCCTTGGCGCAGGCCGCCTTGAATGCGGGTGTGAAGCCTCTCCTGAGTGACGATGAGCGGCAGGACGGGTCATGATCGAGCTGATCGACACGGCGCTCCTTTTGATCATGGTGGCAACGGCGCTGGGTTTCGTCTTCATCCGCAACCTTTTCGCGATCGTCATGCTTTCGGGCATTTTCAGCCTGACCGCTGCTGTCCTCTACGTGGTGATGGATGCGGTCGACGTCGCCTTCACCGAAGCGGCGGTCGGCGCTGGCATTGCCACCGTGCTTGGGCTGGTGGCCCTGTCATTGACCGGGCGGCCGGACGAAGCACCGAGCAAGCGCTCCAATATCGGTCCTTTTCTTGTCACCATGCTGACGGGCGCCGTTCTGATCAACGCCACTTTCGACATGCCGAACTACGGCGATCCCGAAGCCCCCGCTCATCAGCACGTGGCCCCTCGTTACATCCAGCAGTCCGGTGACGAGATCGGCGTTCCCAATATCGTAACCTCGGTCCTGGCCAGCTATCGCGGCTATGACACGCTCGGCGAGGTCGTGGTGATCTTCACTGCCGCCGTCGGCGTGCTTGCCCTTCTCGGTCGCCGCCGAAGGGCGACTGCGGAAAGCCGGCGCGGTGCAGGATCGGCTGTGGAGGGCATGACCGGAAAGTCGATTCTTCGTGTCACCACCAAACTCCTCATCCCTTCCATCATGCTCTTTGGGCTCTACGTTCAGTTTCACGGAGATTATGGACCTGGCGGCGGCTTTCAGGCAGGCGTCATCTTTGCGGCGGCGATCATCGTTTACGCCCTGCTGTTCGGCACGCATCGGGCCAGGCGGGTCATATCGCCCGGCATCGTCCGATTCGTCCTCGCTTTCGGTGTCCTGCTCTATGCTGGTGTCGGCGTTGCCGGCCTTCTGCTCGGCGGCAATTACCTCGATTACAATGTTCTCGCCCACGATCCGGTTCACGGGCAGCATCTCGGCATTCTCCTGATCGAATTCGGCGTAGGTGCCACGGTGGCCGCTGCCATGATCACCATCTTTCTCACTTTCGCTGGCCACGACCGGCCGATGGAGGAGTGAGCTGATGGAGTTTCCGGGCGTCCTCAACTACTGGGCATCGATTGTCCTGATGATGATCGGCTTCTACGTGGTCATTGCCCAGGGCAATCTGGTGAAGAAGATCTTCGGTCTGAACGTCTTCCAGGTGTCGGTTTTTCTCTTCTACATTTCGATGAGCAAGGTGGACGGCGGTGCCGCTCCCATTTTGGATGATCGCTATCAGATCTACTCCAATCCCCTTCCTCATGTGCTTATCCTGACCGCCATCGTTGTCGGTGTCGCCACCATGTCGCTCGGTCTGGCGCTGATCGTCCGCATCCGCGATGCCTACGGCACGATCGAAGAGGAGGAGATTGAGCGGCAAGAGGCGGAAATGCCGTGATCTCGACCCATCTTCCCATATTGCAGATCGTCGTCCCGCTTATTGCCGCGCCGGTTTGTCTGCTCCTGCGTCAACCCGCCGTCGCGTGGCTGCTGTCGACGATCGTGACCGCGGTCACCTTCGTGATCTCCCTGGCACTTCTGTTCGAGGTGCTGGACAAGGGCAGCTTGTCCTATGCGCTCGGCAGCTGGGCGCCACCCTGGGGCATTGAATATGTCGTCGACCGCCTGAGCGCCTTCATCCTCGTCACCGTCGCGGGCATCGGTTCGCTGGTCATGCCCTTCGCCCGACGGAGCGTCGAACAGGAGGTGCCTGAGGAGCGCATCTACCTTTTCTACGTGATGTATTTGCTCTGCCTTGCCGGTCTGCTCGGCATCACGATCACCGGTGATGCATTCAACCTCTTTGTCTTTCTCGAGATTTCCTCTCTGTCGTCCTATGTCCTGATCAGCCTCGGAAAGGACAAGAGAGCGCTGACCGGTGCTTTCAACTACCTGATCATGGGCACCATCGGGGCGACGTTCTACGTGATCGGCATCGGCATGCTCTATATGATGACCGGCACGCTCAATATGGCGGATCTTGCCGAACGCCTGCCGACCATTATGGAACTCCGTGTCGTCGAAGCGGCGCTCGCCTTTCTCCTGGTCGGCATCAGCCTGAAGCTGGCCCTCTTCCCGCTGCACTTCTGGCTGCCCAACGCCTACGCCTTCGCGCCCACGACCGTCACCATCTTTCTCGCAGCCACGGCGACGAAGGTGTCGGTCTATGTGATGATCCGCATTCTATATTCCGTCTTCGGCGGTCAGGCGCTGTTCGAAACCTTTGCAATCGACGAGGCCCTTGTCGCCCTCGGCATGCTCTCCATGGTCGCCGCCGCCCTGGTCGCGATCTTTCAGGACAACGTCAAGCGCTTGCTCGCCTACTCCAGCCTTTCCCAGATCGGCTACATGATCCTCGGCATCGGTCTCGGCAATGCCGCAGGTCTCGCCGGCGGCATCATCCACATCTTCAACCATGCGATGGCGAAGGCCGCGCTCTTCATGGCGATCGGCTGTGTGATCTCCAGGGTCGGCTGCACCACGGTCGCAGATCTCGCCGGCCTCGGCCGACAGATGCCGGTGACCATGGGAGCCATGATGATCGGCGCTCTCAGCCTGATCGGTATTCCGACGACAGTCGGCTTCGTCACAAAGTGGTATTTGATCGAAGGATCGTTCGAGAACGGCAACTGGCTGGCCGTGGCCACCATCCTCCTGAGCGGCCTGCTCGCGATCATCTACAGCTGGCGCATCGTCGAATCGGTCTACTTCCAGGATCCGCCGGAAGGCCGTGAGGCCGTCCATGAAGCGCCGATCGCCATGCAGGTGCCGATGCTGTTGCTCGCCGCCGCCTGCATCATCTTCGGCATCAGCGCCACCTGGACCATGGACATCGCCCTTTCGGCCGCGGAAGCCCTCATCGGCGACGGCCTGTCCTCTGCCATCGAGACGTCGGGGCTGCAGCGATGAGCGGCGAGATCGTCATCCTAGCCTGCCTGCTCGTACCGGCCATCGGGTCGGTCCTGGTCTGGCTGACCGGCTCCCGACCGAACCTGCGCGAAAGCGTGACCCTGGTGACCGCTGGGCTCCTCTTTTGCCTGGTTCTGATCGCTGTCGCTCCTGTAGGCGGTGGCGCGCGACCGGAAGCAACGCTGATCGAGATGTTCCCGGGCCTCAGCCTCGCCTTCAAGATCGAACCGCTGGGGGCCACCTTCGCCCTGATCGCCAGCAGCCTCTGGATCCTGACCTCGATCTACGCGATCGGCTATATGCGCGGCCATCACGAGCAAAATCAAACGCGCTTCTTCGCCTTCTTCGCCCTAGCGATCGCCAGCACGATGGGCATCGCGTTTGCCGGCAACATGCTGACATTGTTCACCTTTTACGAGGTGCTCAGCGTCTGTACATACCCGCTGGTGACGCACAGCGGCACGGCTGAAGCCAAGCGTGCAGGTAGGGTCTATCTAGGCATCCTCCTCGGCACCTCCATCGGCCTCCAGCTATTTGCGATCGGATATACCTGGATCGCGGCCGGCACCCTCGACTTCACCGACGGCGGCATTCTCGACGGCAAGATCTCCGCGGGCATGGCGGCCGTCCTGATCACCCTCTATGTCTTTGGAATCGGTAAGGCAGCCGTCATGCCCTTCCATCGCTGGCTGCCGGCCGCGATGGTCGCGCCGACGCCGGTGAGCGCTCTTCTCCACGCCGTCGCCGTGGTCAAGGCAGGTGTGTTTTCCGTCCTCAAGGTCGCCGTCTACATCTTCGGCATCGATCTTTTGTCGTCG
>JBCCIN010000153.1:0-11239 GCA_039028235.1 Pseudomonadota bacterium | reverse complement strand
GACGATCTGCACGTCCTCCAGGTCCGCCTCATCCAGCCTACGCACACGGTGCGTTACGAGCGGCTCGCCAAGCAACGCCCGCATCTCCGGACCGATATGTTCAGCCACCAGCCGCAGGCTGGCGCCGGCGCGGAGGAGGAGGCGTGCCTTTTGTGCGGCTGCGTCGGTGCCGCCGACCACCAGCGCAGTGCGCCCCTGAAGGCTCATGAAGATCGGGAAATAGTCCATTACACCTCCATGTGGGCGAGGTCGGTATCCGATGGCGCCGGCGGTGTTGCGGGCTGGCAGGCGGCGCGGTTCTGGCAGATGGCGGCCGACTTGATCAGGTCGCGCAATTCGGGAAGGCAAGAGCCGCAATTGGTGCCGGCCTTGAGCGCAGCGCCGACCAGATCGGTCGAGCAGAGGCCCTGATCGTCGATCGCCTTCTCGATGACCTTTCGCCCGATCCCGAAGCACGCGCAGACCAGCGGCCCCGGATCCGCGCCCGGTGCCGTGCCGAGCAGCAGGACTTTTCGGGTGTGGTCGTCGAGTTCGAGCGCAGCGAACTGGCCGGACAACCAGTCGGCGGTCGGCCCCTCGCCGATGAACAGCACGGCCGCGAGCACGTCGTCATCGAGGGCCGCGATCCGATGCTGGCCTCTGGCCTCGTCATTGTAAGTGAGCCATTGCCGCCCGCCCGAGGCGTCGCCGAGCCGTGAGGCGAACCAGCCTTGCCAGTTCTTGACCTCGGCGTTGATCGCGATCTGGTGCAGCCAGCCTCCCTCAATCCGGCTGCGATTGGCATAGGCGCAATCGGCAAAGCGCATGTCGGCACGCGTAAGCGCGAAGCCTCGGTGGCGATGG
This sequence comes from Pseudomonadota bacterium, assembly GCA_039028235.1. Lineage (GTDB taxonomy): Bacteria > Pseudomonadota > Alphaproteobacteria > Geminicoccales > Geminicoccaceae > JANQPX01. Next base: position 10,396 of record JBCCIN010000153.1, on the reverse strand, counting down.
GTGACGGGCTCGATCCTGAGCACAGCGGCTTTGGATTCAGGCTGGCCGGAAACGGGGTCGGTTGCGGGTGCGACGAGCGTGTTGATGGCAGCCGTGTCGTTATGCGTGCCATTCCAATGCATGGGCGCGAACACCTGGCCCGCCGGGACGCCATCGTCGAAGGCAAGTGGCATGACCGCCAGGCCGTTCAGGCTGGTCAGCCGGACGAGATCGCCATCCGCAAGACCCAGGGCCTCCGCGTCCCTCGGATTGATCTCGGCCAGCGGCTCGGTGCGATGGCGCGACAGCGTGACCGAGAGCGCCGTGCGCGTCAGGGTGTGCCAGTGATCGCGGTAGCGGCCGGTGTTGAGGACGAAGGGGTAGCGCCAGTCGGGAACCGCCTCGGGCCGGCGCGGTTCGATGGCGATGAAGCGCGCCTTGCCGTTTGGTGTGAAGAACCGCCCGTCGGCGAACAGTTTCTTCGGACTCTGAACAGGCCAGGCGGTCGGCTCCCAGCCCTCATAGGCGGCATCGGTGATGCTGGCGGGGTCGCCATAATCGAGATCGCGACCGACCGCGCGGACCAGGGCGGCATATTCGCGGAAGATCTCGGCCGGCGCCTGATAGGCGAACGCTTCGCCATGGCCTAGGCGCTTGCCGAGTTCTTTGAGGATCCACCAGTCCGGGCGGGCTTCGCCGGGTGTCGGCAGGAAGGAGCGCTGGCGGGAAACGCGACGTTCGGAATTGGTGACCGTGCCGTCCTTCTCCCCCCAGGCCGCGGCGGGCAGCAGGACATCGGCGATCGCCGCGGTCGGCGTGTCACGGATGCAGTCCACCACCACGACGAAGAGATCATTGGGCAGAGCGTTCTTGATCCTGTCGACGTCCGGCAGGCTGACCAACGGATTGGTCGCCATGATCAACAGCGCTTTGATCTTGCCGCTGCAAACGGCCTCGAAGAGGTCGACCGCTTTCAGTCCAGGGAATGTCGCGGGGCTCGTAGATCCCCAAAAATCATGAACCAAGTCACCGCTCGGCGCGTCGCCGAAGTCGATGTGGGCGGCGAGCTGGTTGGCGAGGCCGCCGACCTCGCGCCCGCCCATGGCGTTGGGCTGGCCAGTGATCGAGAAGGGCCCCATGCCCGCCTTGCCGATGCGGCCGGTCAGGAGATGCAGGTTGATGATCGCGTTGGCCTTATCCGTACCGGATGAGGACTGGTTGATGCCTTGAGAGAAGAGCGTGACCATGCGCTCGCGTGCGATGATCGCATCGCGAAGCTGGATCAGGCTTTCGGTGTCGAGCCCCGTCTCCTCGGCGATGGTCTCGATGTCGCCTGCAAGCTTTTCTGCTGCGCCGATCGCCGCTTCGAAACCTTCGGTATGCGCCTCGACGAAAGCCGCATCCTTGCAGCCGAGACGGTTCAGTTCGGCCAGCAGCCACGAAAACAAGAAACCGTCGCGGCCGGGAAGGATGGGCAGATGGAGATCGGCGATTTCGGCGGTCGCGGTCCGTCTCGGGTCGATGACCACCATCTGCATCGACGGGTTCGCCGCTCTCGCCGCGAGCAGGCGCTGGTAGATCACGGGATGGCACCAGGCCAGGTTCGAGCCGGTGATCAGCACCAGATCGGCGACCTCCAGATCGGTATAGTCGCAGGGGACGGTGTCCGTGCCAAAGGCGCGTTTTTGGGCGGCGACGGCGGAGGCCATGCAGAGGCGTGAGTTGGTGTCGATATTGCCGGAGCCGATGAAGCCTTTCATCAGTTTGTTGGCGACGTAGTAATCCTCGGTCAGGATCTGGCCGGAGACGTAGAAGGCAACGCTGTCGGCACCGAACGCGGTGATCGCGCTTTGAAAGCGCTCCGCGACGAGATCGAGCGCGTCGTCCCAGGTCGCGCGTGCGCCGCCGATCTCGGGATGGAGCAGTCGCCCCTCGAGACCGAGCGTTTCCGCAAGTGCCGAGCCCTTGGAGCAAAGACGGCCGAAATTGGCGGGATGGTCGGGATCGCCCTTGATGGTGACGCTGCCATCCGCCTCCCGTCTGGCCAGCACGCCACAGCCAACACCGCAATAAGGACAGGTGGTTCGCACCACTTCGTCCGGGCGCGCCGCCAAGTCAACGCTGCTGCTCGTGGCAGCCATTAGTAGACGTCCCGCTGGTAGCGGCCGGACTTGGTGAGCCCTGTCACGAAAGCCTTGCCGTCAACGCCGTGGCGCGTCGCCACGTCCTGGAGGGCCTGGTCGACGTCTGCGGCCATGCGTTTGGCGTCGCCGCAAACATAGACATGGGCGCCATCTTCGAGCCAGCGCCAGATGTCCTGGCCATGCTCCAGGATGCGGTGCTGGACGTAGATTTTTTCGGTTTGGTCGCGGGAGAACGCGGTATCCAGGCGGGTCAGCAGCCCGGATTGGGCAAAGCCCTCCAGTTCGTCCCGGTACAGGTAATCGGTTCCGCCATGCGGATTGCCGAAAAAGAGCCAGTTCGGGCCTTTGGCTTTCCTCGCGCTGCGCTCCTCCAGAAACGCACGGAAGGGTGCGATGCCGGTGCCGGGGCCGATCATGATCACCGGCTTTTCGTCATCGTCCGGCAAGGCGAAGCCGTGGGCGGGCTGACGGTAGACCTTGATCGGCGTGCCCGCTTCGATGCGTTCGGCGAAGAAGGTGGAGGCGACACCATTTCTGAGGCGATCGCGTTTGGTCTCGCGGGTGACGCCGACGGTCAGGTGCACCTCATCAGGATGCGTCCGCGGTGATGAGCTGATCGAGTAGAGACGCGGCTGCAGTTCATCGAGGGTTTCGACCAGCGCCTTCGCATCGGGTCTCGCCGAGGGGAATTTTTCCAGGACGTCGAGCAGATCGAGCTCATCCAGATCGCCGTCCGGGTCCTCGTCCTCCGCCATCAGGCAGAGCTTGACCGCCTCGTCTTTGTCGGCAGCTACATCAGCGAGCAGCTTGAACGTCGCCTCGGTCGGCGTGCGCAGGTCGACGTCTTCGAGCAGGGCCGCCTGCAGCGTGCGGCTGTGGCCGTTGCCGTCCCCGACCTCGAAGGCAGGATCGGCGCTCAGCGCAGCGATGATCTTGTCGACAAGGACCGGATCGTTCGCCGGCATCACGCCCAAGCTGTCGCCCGGCACATAGTCGAGCCCCGTCCCCTTAAGATCGATCACGACATGTCGCGTATCCTTCTCCGCCTTTTCAGGATGGAGCGGCACGGCCGCCGCGAAGGTTGCGACGACGCTTGCCGGCCTGACCTCAGCGGCAGGATGAGGCGCCGCGACAGCGTCACCGCCGGGCGCGTCGCCCTCGGCCATCAGTTTCTTCAGCATGCGCTGGGTGGCCTTGCCACCGGGCTGACAGCGATTGAGCTTGGCTTCGGCACCCGAGACGATAGCCTCGGCGTAGGTTTGGCAGTCATAGCCGCACTGCCCGCAATCGAGCTGCCCCATCGCCGCCATCATCCGGCGGTTTAAAGCGCGCCCCTCGGCCAGTTCCATGCGTTCGTCCAACTCAATGGCCGGATCGTGCCATGGAAAATCCTCATCCTCAGCGGTGGCAGCGGCCACCTCGTTGACTTGGACCTCGGCCGCGACGGCGATTTCGTTGACGTTTAACGATGCCAGACCGGCAAGGTAACCGTTGAGCCAGGCGCGCTGCGCCCCGCTGAAGGGGGCGTTGTCGGGGAGTTGGGGGGGCAGGATCGACATCGGCTCAGACCTCGATCGCGAAATGCTGCTTGAGTTCGTCCAGTTCGTGACGGTTAGCGAAGTCCGCGAAGGTTTCCTGCGCCTGGCGGCGTTCCAGATAGACGGCGAGCATGCGTTCGATAACTTCGGGTGCGCGCTCCGCCGTGATGCTCTCGTAGAGCTCGCGGCCGATGGCTGCCTTCTCGCCCCAGCCGCCGCCGACCACGATGTGGAAGCCCTCGACCTCCTCGCCGTCGTCGTCATCCTCGCCGCCGAGATCGACTTTGGTGGACAGCAGCCCGATGTCGCCGATGTAATGCTGCGCGCAGCTATGATGACAGCCGGTGATGTGAATGTTGATCGGCTGATCCAGCACCAATCTGGTATCGATGTACTCAAGAATCTTGGTGGCGTTTTCCTTGGTGTGAGCGAGCGCGAAGCGGCAGCCGAAAGCGCCGGTGCAGGCGACCATGCCGGCGCGCAGATTGCTCGCCGACCAGGCAAGCCCCATCGCCTCGATTCTTTTTTTCACGTCTTCAACGTCGTCGCTTGTGATGCCCGACAGTAGGAGGTTCTGCCAGACGGTTAGCCGGATGTCGCCGTCACCATAGCGCTGGGCGAGATCGGCGAGCGCATGCATCTGCTCCGGCGTGAGACGGCCGACAGGAAGCGCGACGCCGATATAATAGCGATCCTCCTGGACCTGCGCGTGAACCCCGACATGCCCCATGCGATCGACCCCGGCGCGGGGATCGCCATCTTCTAAAGGAAGGCGTGGGAGCGTGTAGCCGAGCACCTTCTCGACTTCAGCCAGGTATTTGTCATGGCCCCAGCGATCGAGCACATATTTCATGCGCGCCTTGGTGCGATCGGTGCGGTCGCCCTCGTCGATGAAAACGCGGATGATGGCGGCGGCGACCGGCGTGCATTCTTCGGGGCGGAGCACCACGCCGGCATCCTTTGCGATGTCCCGGTGCCCGGTGATCCCACCGAGGGCGAGCCGGAAGTATACGCCCGGCGGCACGGCCTTGCCTTCACCGACGCGAAAGGCGGTGAAGCCGATATCGTTGCTCTCTTCGAGCACGCCTATCCGCCCCCCGCCGTCGAAAGCGATGTTGAACTTCCGCGGGAGTCCAAAAAAATCGCGGCGGTTCAGGATGTAGTGCTGGATCTCCCGCGCCAGCGGCCGCGTGTCGATCAGTTCCTGCGCGTCGATACCGGCGGTCGGAGAGCCGGTGATGTTGCGGATATTGTCGGCGCCGGACCCCTTGGAGGTGATGCCGAGCGCAAACAGGCCTTCGAGATAAGGAACCGCATTCGCCGCGCTGATTTCGCGGATCTGCAGATTGGCGCGGGTGGTGACGTGGGCGTAGCCTCCCCCATAGCGCTCGGCAAGATCGGCAAGGCCGCGGAACTGCCAGGCATTCAGGATGCCGTTCGGCAGCTTCAGGCGGGACATGAAGGCTTTCTGGTTGGGGCCGGTGAAGAACAGGCCGTAATATTTGTATTTGAAAACGTCCGTGCCCTTCGGGAATTCGCCCGCCTGGGTCTTGGCGACGATTTCGTCCCACATGTCGAAGGGATGGCCGTCACGCTTGGCCTTTTCCTCGGCCGTCAGCTTCTTGCCGTCAGCGAGAAAACGATCCTGGGCTGCTGCGTGCACGGCGTCCGGCCCTGACAACGAAGCGCCATTGTCAACGCCCGGAACTGCCGCCCCGCCGTTGGCGAGGGCAGCCAAAGGCGGCATGCCGAGGGCCTGGCGCGCTTTGTTGGCACCGGTCATGAAGCCTTCGAGATATTCTTTCTGCTCCGGCGTGAAGGGTGGGTTGTCGCTCAACGGAGGCTCCTCACGCCGCATTCAAAACCGTGTTGCCGGCTGGCAACTCGTCGACGAAAGCGCGCCCGAACATCAGGCGATCGCGAAACGCGCTGATCGGCGTCCGGTCCTGAATGAGGGAGGCGTACCAGGCCCCGTCGCCGGCATCGCCGAGCAGCACGGCGCCGACCAGACGGTCGTCCCGGATGATCAGCTTCTTGTAGATGCCGCGCTCATGATCACGGAAGAAGATCCGGTCCCCCTCGATCTCGTCGGCGAAGTCGCCTGCGGAGAAGAGCTGGACGCCGGAGATCTTGAGCGAGGTGAACACAGCCGAGCCGCCATAGGCTGCTTGGTCGTCCCCAGCCAGGTGGGCGGCGAGCACATCGGCCTGCTCGTTCACCGGCCAGACGAGACCATAGGTGACGCCCTGATGCTCGGCGCATTCGCCGATCGCGAAGACGTTCTCATCCGAGGTGATCAGCTGATCGTTGACGCGAACACCGCGCCCGACCTTGAGGCCGGCGGCGTCGGCGAGCGTTTTTTCCGGACGGATGCCGACAGCCATGATCAGATGGTCGCATGGCATGACCTCGCCGGATTTCAGCTTCAGTCCCTCGACCCGTTCCCCGCCGATGATCGCTTCGCTTTCGGCTTCAAGGGCGAAGGTGACGCCGCGCGATTCCAGCTCGCGTTTCAAGAGGCCGCCCGCTTCCCGGTCGAGCTGGCGTTCCATCAGCCAGGGCATGAGATGGACGACGGTGACGTCGAGGCCGCGTCTGGCGAGGCCGTGGGCGGCTTCGAGGCCAAGGAGCCCGCCGCCGATGACGATGGCGCGCCCCTCGATACGGCTGAGCGCGTCGACATCGCTGAGATCGCGGAAGGTGTAGACGCCGTCGCGGTCAACACCGGGCAGCGGCAGGCGAATCGGGGCGGACCCTGTCGCCAGAACCAGCTTGTCATAGGCAATCGTGCTGCAGTCGGCGAGCATGACCCGCTTGGTCGCGCGGCTGATCGATTTGACCCGTTGACCCTGGAAGAAAAGGATGCGCTTGCAGGCTTTCGGCTCAACAAGATTGAGCTCGCTCGTCGACCGCTCGCTGGCAAGCACGGAGGAGAGCTGCACCCGATCATAGGGCATCGATGTTTCTGCGCCGATCAGCGTGATTCGGTAGCGATCCGGGGCAAGGTCCGACAGACGGTTGATCAATCGCGCCGCCGCCATGCCACCGCCGACAATGACCAGCTGTTCGGTCATCGCTCCCCCCCTTACGCCGCCTTTTTCGGTTTGCCACCTTCCGTGTTTGCCACCTTGTCAACGCTGTTGGGCGTGCCCGATCCGGCTTCGTACTCTTCGAGGAAGGTGAGGAGTTCCTCGCGGTATCGGTAGTAATCCGGATGCTCCAGGAGCGCGGTGCGGGTGCGCGGGCGGGGAAGATCGACCTTCATGACCTTGCCGATGCGCGCATGCGGACCGTTGGTCATCATCACCACGCGGTCGGCCAGCAGGATGGCCTCGTCGACATCATGGGTGACGCAGATCGCCGTGACCTTGGTGCGGCTCCAGACCTCCATCAGCACTTCCTGAAGATCCCAGCGGGTGAGGCTGTCCAGCATGCCGAAGGGCTCGTCGAGCAGAAGCAACTTCGGCGAAAGGGCGAAGGCGCGCGCGATACCGACACGCTGCTTCATGCCGTTGGAGAGATCCGCCGCGCGTTTGTGCTGCGCATCGCCGAGGCCGACGCGGGTCAGGTAGTAGGCGACGATGTCGTTTCGTTCTTTCTGGGTCGCGTGCGGATAGACGCGCTCCACGCCAAGAGCGACATTTTCGAACGCTGTCAGCCAGGGGAACAGGCTCGGCGCCTGAAAGACGACGCCCTTGTCCGGCCCGGCCATGCTGACTTCGGAGCCGTCGAGGACGATGCCGCCATCGGTGATCTCGTTCAGCCCAGCGGTCATCGAGAGCACCGTCGACTTGCCGCAACCGGAATGGCCGATCAGCGAAATGAACTCGCCCTTCTTCATGATCAGGTCGATATCCTCGCAGACCGTGAGCGGTCCCTTGGGGGTCGGGTAGACCTTCCTCAGCTTGGCGAATTCGAGATAGCGGTGATCGCCATAAGCCGTTGCCGACGTCATCGCCTTTCTAAGCGCCATCGGCAGTACCGGCGTCACCTCCGGGAGGGCAGGGCCCTCGGCCTGGACGAGATCCCGTTCGTGGCTGACGTCGACGAGATAGCGGGTGATGTCGTTACGCAGCGTCTTGAACCGCTCATTGTGGTTCATGGCGGTGCGATCGCGCGGGCGGGGCAGATCGACGACGAACTCCGGCCCGAGCTTGGCCTTCGGGCCGGGATCGAGCGGGATGATGCGGTCGGCGAGGAGGATCGCCTCGTCGACGTCGTTGGTGATCATGACGACGGTCTTCTTCTCCTGTCGCCAGATCTGCTCGATCTCGTTCTGAAGCTTCGCCCGCGTCAGCGCATCCAGGGCGGAAAGCGGCTCGTCGAGAAGGAGGATTTCCGGGCTCATGGCGAGCGCCCGCGCCACCGCTACCCGTTGGCGCATGCCGCCGGAAAGGGCGGCTGGTTTGCGATCGATCGCCGGCGTGAGGCCGACCATGTCGACATAGCGGCGGACACGCGCGTCCTTCTCCGCCTTGCTCTCGGATTTGAAGACCGCGTCGACCGCGAGCGCCACGTTGCCGTAGACCGAGAGCCAGGGCATCAGCGAGTAGCTCTGGAAGACGAGCCCGCGATCGGGGCCGGCCTCTTTGACCGGCTTGCCGTCCACCAGCACCTCGCCCCGATCGGGCTCGACCAAGCCTGCGATGGTGTTGATCAGCGTGGTCTTGCCCGAGCCGGAGAAACCGACGATGGCGACGAACTCGCAGTCCTTGATCGAGAGATCGATCCCATCCAGAACCTCGGTCCGTCCCGCACCCTCGCCGTAGCTCTTGACGATGTTCCTGAGTTCAAGCGTCGCCATGGTTCACTCCGTCAAAGTCGAGCACGTCCCGCTAGGACTCGGTGTTGTGGGTGAGGAGGCTCTGGAGGGTGTACATCAGACGATCCAGGAGGAAGCCGATGATGCCGATGGTCAGGACAGCGACCATGATGCGCGCGAGGCTGTCAGAGCTGCCGTTCTGGAACTCGTCCCAGACAAACTTGCCGAGGCCCGGGTTCTGGGCGAGCATTTCGGCCGCGATCAGCACCATCCAGCCGACGCCGAGGGAGAGGCGAAGGCCCGTGAAGATCAGCGGCAGGGCGGAGGGGATGACGAGTTTGGTGACGCGGGTTCGCCAATCCAACTGCAGCACTTTGCCGACGTTCAGGAGATCCTTGTCGATCGAGGCGACGCCGAGGGTGGTGTTGATCAGCGCCGGCCAGAGAGAGCAGAGCATCACGGTGAAGGCCGAGTTCAGGAAGCTCTTGTCGAACCAGGGATCCGACGTGGTGTAGACGGCACTGACCACCATGGTGACGATCGGCAGCCAGGCGAGCGGCGAGACCGGCTTGAAAATCTGGATAAGCGGGTTGAACGCCGCGTTCATGATCGGCGAGAGGCCGCAGAGGATGCCGATCGGAATGGCGATCAGGCTCGCGAGCACGAAGCCGGTGAAGACCGTTTTCAGGCTGGTGAAGATCTGATCGAGATAGGTGGGCTTTCCAGTATAGTCCCGCCACTTGATCTTGTCCGCCTTGCCCTCCGCTTCGAGCTTGGCGTTCCGTTCCTCCTGTCGCTCGTAGAAAGCATCGGCCTTGTCCCGCTGGCGCACATGGTCGGCGGCAAGCACCTCGACCTGCTCCCAGACCTGGGCCGGGCCAGGGACCGCGCCAAGGCTGGTCTGGACGGTCGGTGCCAGCTGCGCCCAGGCGAACAGAAACAGCAGGATCGCGAGGATCGGCACGCCGAGCTGGCGCCAGAGATCGTTCAGATGTGCCTTTGGGTCTTCGCCTGTCGCCATTTTCATTATCGGCACCAGCCAGCCAAAGCCGATCACGGTGAAGAAGCGAGCGACGCTCTGAAAATCCGGCAGGCTAAGCCGGCGGCTCACCGGTGCTCTATCGGCTGCGGAGAGATTGGTCGACATGATGAGCCATCCTCGTTCGGAGAAAGTTGGTCGCGGCTAACGATCCGTCCGTGCCTCAGGGCTCGACCGCCCGACCCAGTGTCAGGCAAGTCGAGCCCACGGCCGCCGGCCGTCAGCCGGAGGTGATGACTTCGGTGCCCTCGACGGTGTCCTTGCCCTTCAGGCCGATCGGGAACTGTTCGAGGTAGTCGTTGGGTTTACGGCCATCGAAGGTGAAGCCGTCGATAAACTCGGTCTGCGGGTCGCGATAGCCGTCGGTGTCCCAGGGGAAGTCGGCTTCGTTCGCAAGCCCCTCGTCGACCAAGAGACGGGCCGCCTCGAGATAGATGTCGGGCTTATAGACCTTCTTTGCGACCTCGTCGTACCAGGCGTCGTCCTTATATTCGGCGATCTGACCCCAGCGACGCATCTGGGAGAGGTACCAGACGGCATCGGAGTAGTAGGGGTAGGTGGCGAAGTAGCGGAAGAAGACGTTGAAGTCCGGGACCTCGCGCACATCGCCCTTCTCATATTCGAAGGTGCCGGTCATGGAGTTTGCGATCACCTCGGCATCGGCGCCGACATACTCCGGCAGCGCCAGCATCTCGACCGCTTCCATGCGATTGGCGTTGTCGTTCTCATTCTCATCCAGCCACATGGCGGCGCGGATAAGAGCCTTGGTTAGGGCGAGCGTGGTGTTGGGGTTTTCTTCGGCAAATTCAGCGGTGATGCCGAAGACCTTTTCCGGGTTGTTCTTCCAGATCTCGTAGTCCGTGATCACCGGCACGCCGATGCCCTTGAACACCGCCTGCTGGTTCCAGGGCTCACCGACGCAATAGCCGTAGAT
>JBCCIN010000152.1:0-11253 GCA_039028235.1 Pseudomonadota bacterium | reverse complement strand
ATCGCCCTTGCTGGTCCATGCGATCCTGGGATTCCGTGCCCGCGCAGGAGATTCCTGCCGAAGGTTGGATTTCCACGGTCGCATGAGCCTATTCTCAAGGGTAGCGTGTAGGGGTGAAAATAGGGTTAACGTATGTCTGACATGATCTGGCTGAAGTCTGCCGGCCCATTCAGGTTTCCTTAATCTTTCCACATTAGAGTGGTGCAGTTTGCTGGTCCATGCGGTCCTCGGAATCCGTGCCGACGCTGAAAGCCCTGTCGGGTGTGCGGACTCCCAGGATCGCATGGACCAGTTCTTGAGCCTATCGGGCAAAGGTGAAGATCCGGTTAACGTGTTTCGTTCCTGATGATCGGTCGCGGCGGATGACCGGGTCGCCCCGACCATCCCGTCGCTATCGATCGCTTCGGCCTGCTGCCGAACGCGTCGATCATCAGCTGCCTTATCGACGGCGTTGCGGATCACACCCGTCAACGCCGTCGATCGCAATGACCCAAGTCAACGCAGCCGGCCGTGCCGGTTAGAGGCCGTTCTGGCGGAGCTGGCGGTTGACGTTTTCGGCGAGCTGATCGAGCCCCTCGCCGACCGGCACCTCGTTCGCAACCATCTTCTGCAGGGTCGCCGCCCATTCAGTGGTGAGATTGGCGAACAGTGGCTGTGGTGTGAAGTAGATCTTCGAGCCGGGCGCGCTCTCATTGAACTGCTCGAGATAGCCCGGATAGCTCGCAGCGATGCGCTCCTGGAAGTCCGTGCTGTCCCAGACCGACTGGCGGACCGGGTTCACGAAGTCCATCTTCTCGGCGCCAAAGAGGCCATGCTCGACGCCGGACGCCCACTGCATGAAGTTCCAGGCCGCTTCCTTCCTTTCGGAGAAGGCACTCATGGCAAGCGACCAGATCCAGACATTCGGCGTCGGTGCGTCGGCGTCGGGATTGGCGGCGAATGAGGCATAGGCGAGATTGCCGGCTTCGGCGTTGTCGCCGCCATTCATGAAGTAGCCCAAGATGTCGGCATCGAAGATCATGCCGGAAGCGCCCGCACCAAGGTCGGTGCCGACTTGGTACCAGGTGTAAGTCGCCCAGTCCTTCGGGCCGCTGTCCTGGATCATCTTGACCCAAAGCTCGTGGAAAGCCTTAGAGCCGTCGGTATTCATCGCGGCATTGAGCTGGCCGCCGTCCAGGGTGAAGTCGGTCTCGCCATAGTTCGAATAGCCCGAGAGGAAGCCCGGATGGATGGTCGCCCAGGAGCGCGAGCCACGCACGCCGATGCCGTACATGCCCTCCTTTTCATTGGTGATGCGCGCCGCGACTTCGAGCATTTCCGGCAGGTTCTGCGGCACGCTCAAACCGAGCTCGTCGAACACCGGCTTGTTGTAGGCGAGCGAGTTCAGCTCGAAGCCCCAGGGGATGCACCACTGCTTGGCACCGTCACCGCCGAGCGCTTCGCCGGGCACGCCGGACCAGGAGGTGGAGGCCCGAAGATTGGGGAGCACGTCCTCCCAGTTGTAGTTTGGGTTGGTGAGCGCCGGATCATTGATGAACTCGTTCATGTCCATCAGCCAGCCGGCCGGACCATAGATCCAGGTCTGATAGGCGCCAGTCATGAAGGCGTCATATTCGGTCGAACCGGCGCTAAGGGCGGCGCCGACTTTGTCGAAGTAGACGTCTTCCGCAAAAATATCGTAGGTGACCTCGATGCCGGTCATCTCTTTGAAATTGTCGATGTTGGCGATCATCGCGTCGGTATAGGGGTGCTTGTTCAGGAGGAGCTTGATCGCCGTGCCGTCATGCTTTTTCCAGTCGAAGTCCTGCGCCCAGGCCTGGCTGACCGAGCGGTTCAGCATGTAGCCGAGCGTCGCCGTCGATGCGCCGAAGGCAGCGCCTCGTGCAAAGAACTCACGCCTGGCCATCTGGCCCTTGCGGAAGGCCTCGATCGTATCCTGCAGTTTTCTCGACATCGTCGTCTCCCTTTCATGCTTGGACGTTGGTTTTCGCTGGTTATGGCTTGGTGTCGCTGGGCGGCTTATGTCTCCTCTGCCGCCATCAGGCTCTCGGCGGTGGTTTCGTCGGTGATCAGTGTGTGGATGATGCCCATGGCCAAGGCGCCTCTTATCGCGGCCAGCTTGCCTCGGCCGCCGGCGATTGCGGTCACCTGCCCGCCGCGCAGCGCCTCGAGTTCGAGGCCGAGCACGCGATCGTTGAACTCGCAGTCGACGATCTTGCCGTCTTCATCAAAGAACCGACCCACAAGGTCGCCGATGGCGCCGGCCGCGCGCAGCGCATCCATCTCGGACTTGGTGACCTGGCCGGATTCGAAGGCACTCGCCTCCGGACCGCAGCTGCCGATGCCGAGCACGTAGAGGTCGGCATTCCTCGCGAGGTCCACGATCTTGCCGACGCTCTTTTGGCCCATCAGCAGTGTCCGGTCTGCAACCGCATCGGCGATGAACGGCACCGGCATGATGAAGCCCTCGGCGCCGGTTTTATGGGTAAGCTGGTGGATCACATCGTAGGGATTCGCGGCGGCATGGCGGGTGAGGGAACCCAGGACCGAGACGAAGCGATTGCTTGGCCTTGGACGGCGCAGCATCGATTCGGCGACGGACGACAAGGTCTTGCCCCAACCGATCCCGATGGTCGTCGCCGGCTCGCGATCGAGATAACGACTGAGATAATGGGCGCCCGCGGTGCCGAGGGCGGTGATGGTGCCGCTTTGGCCGTTGGTGCTGTCGTCCATCGACGGCACGAGAATGCAGTTCCTGAGACCGAAGCGCTCGATCAGGCTGTTCTCCAGTGCAACCGTGCTCACCAGATCATGTTCGATCGAGACTTTGACGAAGCCGAGGTCCTGGGCAAGCGAGCTCAGGCGGTGGACCTTGACGCGTGACACGCCAAGCCGCTGAGCGATCTGTTCCTGCGTGTAGCCTCCGACATAGGAAAGCCACGCTGCTCGAACCGCCAGATCCGTTTCTGCCTCCCGCGCCTGCGCCACTTTTTTGACTCCTCATCGATATCAATGCTTCGGAGAATGAAAAATTGTTCAAATGCTGTACATCATCAACGCTATGGCTCCGAATTTTCCCTGTCAAGCCGCTTGTTATGAACGCCCATGATCATGCCAGACGCCGCTTGCCTTGAGGGCCGGATAGAGGCGGTCGAAGCTGCGGTGGATGGCGCGGTACCGTCTGGTAAGCTTGGGCTCCGGTGGTTCCGCAGGCCCAAGCGGTCGAACGGCCGCTGCAACGGCAGTATCGACATCCTGATGCACACCGGCGCCAACGGCGGCAAGGAGGGCGGCGCCGAGGGCTGGACCTTCCTCGGTTTGAAGGCGTTGGAGGCTGATGTCGAGGATCGCAGCAAGCCAGTGCCGCCAGAGTTCACTCCTCGCACCGCCGCCGACGGCATAGAGACGATCCGGTGAGATCCCGAGGCCCCGGATCAATGAAAGGCTGTCCCTGAGCGCGAAGCTGATGCCCTCGATCAGCGCCCGCGCCATATGCCGGTCGTCATGGGCGAGCGTCAGCCCGGCAAAGGCGCCGCGCGCGAACGGGTCCATGTGCGGCGTGCGCTCGCCGGCGAGATAGGGGAGGTAGAAGAGGTCATCAGCGCCGGGCTCGACTTCGGCTGCACGTCCGAAGATCTGGTCATAGGCACTGTCGCCATCGTCGGCGCTCAACCTCGCCAGGTTGTCGCGGTACCAGCGGAGGCTGCCGCCTGCGGCGAGAACGACGCCCATCAGGTGATAGCGACCGGGCACGGCGTGGCAAAAGGCATGAAGGCGGCCTTCGGGATCGAGCTTCGGCTGCCCGGTGGCGACGAACACCACGCCTGAGGTGCCGAGGGACACGAAGCCGCTGCCGTCGGCGACAACGCCGGAGCCGACCGCAGCGGCCGCATTGTCGCCACCACCGGCGATGACGGGCAATCCTTCGGCAAGGCCGGTCGCCCCGGCACCTGCAGTCGAAACATGGCCGGTCACCTCCGGACCTTCATGCACGCGCGGTAGCCAGTCTGGCTCGATATCGAGCGCGCGCAAAATCTCCGGCGACCAGTCCCGTCCCGCCAGATCCAGAAGAAGCGTGCCGGCGGCATCCGATGCGTCTGTGGCAAGCGACCCGGTCAGGCGAAAGCGCACGAAGTCCTTGGGCAGCAGCACATGGTGGAGCCTGGCATAGGCTTCAGGCTCGTTGTTGCGCAACCAGAGGATCTTCGGTGCCTGAAAGCCGGTAAGAGCGGGGTTGCCGGTGATCGCGCGTAGGCGGGCGCTGCCCACCCGGTCCTCGATCTCGACGCATTCATCGGCCGTCCGCTGATCGTTCCAAAGAAGGGCCGGGCGGATGACCTCGCCGTCGGCATCCAGAAAGACGGCGCCATGCATCTGACCGGTAAGGCCGATCGACTCGATGCTGCCCTGCGCATTGGCCGTGAGCTTCTGCAGGATGCGGCAGCTTGCCGCCCACCAGGCCTCCGGTTCCTGTTCGGTCCAGCCGGGTCTCGGTGTCAGCAGGGGATAGTCGGCGACCGCGCTGTCGATGATCTGCCCGTCCGGTGCTGCGAGCACGCCTTTGACGCCCGACGTCCCGACGTCGAGGCCGATGCAAAGACCATCCATCGCGCGTGCGGACCCTGGCCCGTCACCCACCGCAAGCTCTCCCAGCACATTTGTTGGTGACAGCTTGGCCGCAATCGGTGCGAGAGGTCAACCGCTGGCTTGACCGGGTGCTTCGGCCCGTTGTACCGCCGATGATATGGACGACGTCTTTGTCGGGATCGATGTCGGCACCAGCGGATGCCGGGCCGTGGCGATCGATGAACAGGGGAGGCAAGCGGGACGGGCCGAAACGCCCATGGCGCCGCCGACGACGCGCGGGGTGATGATCGACCAGGACCCGGATGTCTGGTGGGCGGCGGCGGAAAGCGTTTTGCGTGCGCTTTTGGGAATGCTCGATCGCCAGTCGGTCCGTGCGATCGCGGTCGACGGTACGTCGGGCACGCTGCTCTTGACCGACAAAGGCGGTCGTCCGATCGGACCCGGTCTCATGTACAACGATGCCAGAGCCGCGGACGAAGCGGCCAGCATCAAGGCGGTCGCGCCCTCGACCAGCGGCGCTCAAGGGGCGACCTCGGCGCTTGCCAAGCTGCTCCATCTTACGGGCGGGGGCGGGGCTAAGGCCGCGGCTCACGCCTTGCATCAGGCGGACTGGATCGCCGCCCGCCTCTCCGGCCGATACGGGTTCTCGGATGAGAACAATGCCCTCAAGCTCGGCTATGACGTGGTCAAACGCCGCTGGCCTCCCTTCCTGGGCAGGCTGGGCCTGCAGCCTCGACTTTTGCCGGAGGTGCTCGTGCCGGGTGCACCGATCGGCAGGATTGCCGCGGAGCAGGCTGCGGCCTTCGGCCTGTCACCCGACACATTTGTCGTTGCCGGCACCACCGATGGTGTTGCTGCCTTTCTTGCAACTGGTGCCAGTCAGGCGGGTGACGCGGTCACTTCGCTCGGCTCGACTCTGGTGATCAAGCAACTCGCCAAGCGGCCGCTGTTCGATTCTGCGTCAGGCGTGTATAGCCATCGCCTGGGTGATCTTTGGCTGCCGGGCGGTGCCTCCAACAGCGGCGGTGCGGCGCTCGCTCGCTTTTTCGATGTGGAGACCATGGAACGCCTGACGCCCGAGCTTCGACCGGAGCAGCCGACCGGCCTCGACTACTATCCGCTGCCCGGAGTAGGCGAGCGCTTTCCGGTCGGTGACCCTGCGAAAACCTCGATCACCGAACCACGCCCTGCCAACGATGCGACCTTTTTTCAAGGATTGCTCGAAGGCATCGCCGGGATTGAGCTCTTGGCCTATGAGTGCCTGCGCAAGCTCGGCGCGCCCAGGCTTCGAAGCGTCCGCACGGTCGGCGGTGGTGCTGCCAACCCCGCCTGGACGGCGATCCGACGAGCGACATTGGGTGTCGACATGATCGAGCCGGACAGCACCGAAGCGGCGTTTGGCGCCGCTCGCCTTGCGCGAAAGGGATATCAGACCGCATGAGCGCCTCGACTTTTGTTGATCATCTCGCCGACATCGCACCCCGCTATCAGGGCTTCATCATCGATCAGTGGGGCGTTCTCCATGACGGTGGCGAACCCTATCCGGGTGCCATCGACTGCCTGACGGCGTTGCGCGCTGAGGGCGTGCGCATCGTGCTGCTCAGCAATTCCGGCAAGCGGTCCGCGGTCAACCAGGATCGCCTCGCCGCCATGGGCTATGGCGATCAGCTCTATGACGCGGTCGTCACCTCCGGCGAGGCCAGCTGGCAGGCGCTGAATGATCGCGACGACCCCACCTTCCAGGCGCTCGGCAAGACCTGCTATCTTTGGGCCAGAAATGGTGATTTCAGCCATGTGCACGGGCTCGGTATCGACGTGGTCGACCGTGCCGAGGACGCGGATTTTCTCTACCTTGCCGGTGTGCCGGATTATGCCGAGATCGGTCCCTATCTGCCGATTCTGGAAATCGGTGCGAAGCGTGGCCTGACGCTGATCTGTGCCAACCCTGATATCATCGCGATCTATCCCAATGGCGGCCGCGGCATGGCGCCGGGCGGTGTCGCCAGGCGTTACGAAGAGATGGGCGGCAAGGCGATCTATGTGGGCAAGCCGCATCGCCCCGTCTACGAACTTTGCTTGAAGAAGCTCGGCGATCTGCCTAAAGACAAGATTCTCGGCATCGGCGATTCGCTGGAGCACGACATTGCCGGCGGCAACGGTGTCGGCATCGATACCGCCCTTCTCGAGCATGGCGTTCACCGTGATGCATTTGCCGATGCTGAAGGGATTGAGGGCAAACAGCGCGCCCTGGATCGGCTGGCGGTCGACTACGGTGCTAGGCCGCACTGGGTGCTGCCGCGCTTTATCTGGTAGAGTTCAGGCGATTGCATGCGAACCGACCGTCGGGGTGGTCGATGTCTGAGGGTGTGAAGCGGCGTCTGACGACGATTCTCTGTGCCGATGTCAGCAGCTATACGCGGCTGATGGAGCATGACGAAGCCGGCACGCTCGATCGCCTGCGCGCGAGTCGCGACAGCATGGCGGCGCTGATCGAGCGCCATGACGGCCGCGTGGTCAACACCTGGGGCGATGCGCTGATCGCCGAATTTCCAAGCGTCGTCGAGGCGGTCACGTCAGCCGTCGAGATCCAAAGGGAGCTGGCCAAGCGCAATCGGGGTGTGTCCGAGGCCGATCAGATGTGGTTCCGCATCGGCATCAATCTTGGCGACATCATGGTGGAGAAGGACGACATTTACGGCGATGGCGTCAACATCGCGGCAAGGCTGCAGCAGCTCGCCGAGCCCGGTGGCATCATGATCTCGAGGCCGGTCTATGACCAGGTCAGGAACAAGATGTCGCTCGGGTTCGACTTTGTCGGCGAGCAGGCGGTGAAAAACGTTTCGGAGCCGGTGCCGAGCTATCGCATCCTCGTGGATGGCGCGGCGACGGCTGGCGCGTCGACTTTAGCAACCGGGCCCTCCGAAGCGAAGGTGCCTAGCGCGGAGTCCCTGCTGACGCCGGACCTCTGGCAGCGCTTCAAGCGTCTCCCGGCGCTGGTCAAGATCGCGATGATTCTCGTAGCCTTCTTCTTCTCGCTGAACGTCGCCTCAGGACTCTTCCCGCTCTGGTTCCATTGGCCCTCGATCCCGATGCTGCTGATCGTGCTGCTCTATTTCAGTCTGAGAAGGCCGAAGAACAAGGCGCCCTGACGCGGGCTTCCCACGTCGAGACCGCGGCAGCGTAAAGGCAGGGGCGCCTCTCCCCCGCCTCTCGCTCCTCAGGTGAGTTTTTCGCAGGCGCGCTTGATCCGGCCGCAGGCGTCTTCGAGGAGTTCGGTCGAGGTGGCGTAAGAGATGCGGAAATAGGGGTCCATGCCGAACGCCGTGCCGTGGACGCAGGCGACACCCTCGCTTTCTAGGAGATAGCGGCTGAAATCCTCGCTGCCGGTGATGGTCTGGCCATCGGGCGTGGTCTTGCCGATGGCGCCGGCGCAGCTCGGATAGACGTAGAAGGCGCCTTCCGGGACGTGGCAGCGAAGGCCGGGGGCCTGGTTCAGCATGCCGGCGACCATGTCCCGGCGTGCCTTGAAGGTGGCAGCGCGCTCGGCCATGAAGTCCATCGGCCCGTTGAGAGCGGCGACCGAGGCGGCCTGACTGATCGAGCAAGGATTGGACGTGCTCTGGGACTGCACCTTGGCCATGGCCTTGATCAGCTGCACGGGGCCACCGGCATAGCCGATGCGCCAGCCGGTCATGGCATAAGCCTTGGCGACGCCGTTCATGGTCAGGCAGCGATCCTTCAGACCGGGCTCGACCGCGGCGATGGTGTTGAACTCGAAGCCGTCATAGACGAGATGCTCGTAGATGTCGTCGGTGATCACCCAGACATGCGGGTGGCGCATCAGGACATCGGCGATGGCCTTGAGTTCGTCCCGGTTCAGCGCAGCACCGCTTGGGTTGCTCGGCGAGTTCAGGATCAGCCACTTGGTGCGGTTGGTGATCGCGGCTTCGAGATCCTCGGCGCGCAGCTTGAAGCCGGTCTGCTCGGGGCAGTTGACGATCACCGGCGTGCCGCCGGCGAGTAGCGTCATGTCGGGATAGGAGACCCAGTAGGGCGCGGGGATGATCACCTCGTCGCCCGGATCGACCGTTGCCATGAGCGCGTTGTAGATCACTTGCTTGCCACCGGTGCCGACGGTGATCTCTTCCGCTTTGTAGTCGAGACCGTTCTCACGCTTGAATTTCTCGACAACCGCGGCCTTCAGAGCCGGCGTGCCATCCACGGCCGTATATTTTGTGTCGCCGGCCTTGATCGCCTCGATCGCCGCGGCCTTTACGTGGTCGGGGGTATCGAAATCCGGCTCGCCTGCGCCGAGGCCGATGACATCACGCCCGGCGGCCTTGAGCTCGCGCGCGAGATTGGTGACGGCGATGGTCGGCGAGGGCTTGATCGCCGACAGGCGTTCGGCCAGGACGGACATGGTCTTTCGGGCTCCCGAAGCGTTGGATGAAATCGTCGGGACCTTAGGACTCTGCGATCAGAGGTGCAATCGCTTCGAGCATCGAAAGACGGTTTTTGCCAGACGGCAGCCGAAAGCCTGGCGGCATACCGTCACCCTTGGTTCATGCGGCGGCAAGTCGATGAGGTGGCCATGCCACACACCACCTAGCCGCCGCGAAGCAGGGCGCCGCCGCGAAAGACCGGGATGGCGTCGGGGCGATAGAGCGGGGAGACCCGGCGCGAGACCAGCGGACGCTTAACCCGGTCCCGGAAGAAGATGGGCTGGCCGTCGGCGTCGCGATCGCCGAGTGCTGGCCGGTCCCCGCCCCTCAGGACCCGGTGCTTGTCCATGCCTCGCCAGAATTTGTAGACCTTCGAGCGGTAGGCATTGCCGCGCGCGGGGGTCTGGGAGTGATAGAAGGCGGTCGCCTTGCCCCAGGACCGGGTCTTTAGGCGCAGTTCGGTCAGAAATTTGCTTCCATAGGCGACGTTGGTCGCGGGATCGAAGGCTTCGTCGAGGCTGGCGAAGGCCTTCGGGTGGTAGTGCAGATTGATCTGCATGCAGCCGACATCGATATTGGTGCGGCCGCTGGCCTTGAGCTCGCGCACCTTGGCGATGGCGGCGTCTTTGCTCGGCAGGTAGAAGCTGTCCTTGCCGGAGGTTACGGTCCAGGGCCAGGGTTTGGTGGCCTTGTCCTCGGCGAGCCAGCGTCCGGATTCGGCGCGCGCTACCGCCCGCAGCAGGCCGGGGGGGATGCGATTGGCCTGCTCGTGGGCGGCAGCGTGGGTATCACAGACCGTGCGCACCGAACCGTAGGCTGGCGAGGGCAGAAGGAGTGCTGCGAGTGCGCAGGCGATGGCGAGCGGCAGAAGCCGTTTCGCCGCCTGGACAACGGACAGCGGTTGGCGATGCATCGAGAGCATGCCGCGATTATCGGCATCCGGGGTGAAGATTCGGTTAAGCTTGATGGACAGCGATCGAGATCGCCGACTTTCAGTGTCACTCGGCCGGCACCGCCTTCAGCCGGTCGCGCTGGGCGGAATCGCTCATCAGCCCGACCAACATATCAAGCAGGTCGCTTAGGATGGTCTTGAAGCCATCCAGCGCGCCTAGCGGACGGTACTGGGTTTCGTCCATATAGAGCCCGCGGCGGATCTCGATCTGCAGTGTGTGGACACCGATATGGGGCTGGCCGTAATGGCTCGTGATATGCCCGCCAGCATAGGGCCGATTGCGTGTGACCCGAAGGCCCCGAGCGGCCAAGAACGACTCCGTCTGATGCACGATCGATGGAGCACAGCTGCTGCCGAAACGATCGCCGAGCGCGATGTCGATCATCCCGCCTGCGGCTGCATCCAGGCTCAGGCTGCCATTGGCGCTGAAGCTCGGCATGGAATGACAGTCGAGAAGCAGGACCTGGCCGAAACGGCGCTGGCCTTCGTCGACCAGCTTTTGCAGGGCGTGATGATAAGGCCAATAGGCGCGCCGCACCCGGTGCTCGACGTCGTCCAGGCTCAGCCGCTCGCGATAAATGGGCTGACCTGCGATGCGGCTCGGGACCGTGCCGAGGCCGGCTTTGGCCTTGGCGGACTGGCCTTTGGCATAGTCTGGGAGCGGTTCGTCCAGAAGATCCTGATCGAACTCCGCAGCTTCGCGGTTGACGTCGACATAGGCACGGGCAAAACGGGCACGGAGCAGCGGGATGCCGAGCTTTGGTGCCATGTCGAAGAGATGATCGACAAAGGCATCCTCGAGCCGGCGCAGCTGGGACGGATGCAGGCGCACGGCACGCAGCAGCTCAGGTGGGTAGATCTGGCCACTGTGCGGCGACGAGACGATCACCGGCACCAAGCCTCGGTCCGGCCGAAGGACGTCGATGGGTGATCCAAGCTCTCTTGCCATCTGATCGGCAATCGCCCCCAGCAGCCTTACAATCGTCACCGGTGCAAGATGCCTGCCCAGTGAAACGACCTTTTGGAACGCCGTCGACGGAACGGTCGGTGCCAGCGAGCATCGGCGAACGTATGACACCACATGGCCGATACAGCCGCAAGAGCGCCGTCCGACGCTGCCGTCAATTGATGCAACATGAGGGGTCATGACAAGGTTGAAATGCGCGGCAATTCGCTCTAGGTAGGAGGCGAAGTGGGCGCTTAGCTCAGCGGGAGAGCACTACGTTGACATCGTAGGGGTCACTGGTTCAATCCCAGTAGCGCCCACCACTT
>JBCCIN010000151.1:0-11329 GCA_039028235.1 Pseudomonadota bacterium | reverse complement strand
TCGATCCTGTTCAACTACATGTCCACATCAGAGGACTGGGCCGACTTCCGCCACTGCATCCGTCTCACCCGCGAGCTGTTCGCGCAAGAGGCCTTCAAGCCCTTCGCCGGCAAGGAAATCGCCCCCGGCAACCACGTCCAGTCCGACGACGAGCTGGACGAGTTCATCCGATCAGCTGTCGAGAGCGCCTACCACCCCTCAGGCACGTGCAAGATGGGTCGCCCGGACGACCCCACCGCCGTGGTCGACCCCGAATGCCGCGTGATCGGCGTCGAACAGCTTCGCGTGGTCGACAGCTCGATCTTCCCGCGCATCACCAACGGCAACCTCAACGGCCCCACCATCATGACCAGCGAAAAAGCCGCCGACCACATCCTCCAACAGCCCCCGCTCGCCCCCTCCAATCAGCAACCCTGGATCAACCCCCGCTGGCAATCCTCCTCCCGATGAATGGCGCGGCCACCTCGTTGGCTCGGACCGGAGTCGCCTGGCCCCACGGTTTGCCGCCCGGTCTTGGGGTGTGATAGGATCCGGAGCCGTCGAAAACGTCCGTCTACTGCCAACTCGCCAGGACTTTGACCACTTTCACGAACGGGTCTGCGCCCATCATCCGACTTTCCTATCCAGCGTTAAAGCTTGGTCAACAACCGTCTGGCATTATGGCACCCTGGTCCATGCGATCCTGGGACTCCGAGCCTCGCCCCACCTTCTCCGGCGGGCGGTCGGACTCCCAGGATCGCATGGACCAACAACAGACTTAACGAACAAGTCTTAACTTGGCGTTAAGAAGAGAAAATCAGTCGACAGATGAAATTGATCCAACAAAACAGTCATCCGCCATGTGGGTTGGTGTAACTTACGGCTGTGCGGGAAAGCTTATGGCTTGTGATCATCAGCCGTCCGTTTCGCCCGGCGCTCTCTCGTGCGCTCGACGATTTCGGAGACGGTCTCATCGCTCGCTGTAGTCGTGTCGGGATGGTTGGCGAGATCCTAAAAGGCCGACAACTGCTCGTCACGCGTCATCCCTTCCCAAACCGAATCATCAGCTTTGCAAGGCTTGGCCCAGGAGGACAGCTTTTCCACGACATCATTAATGACACCACTATAGCAAGATTTCTCTCGCTATTTCAACAAGTTATATATCACGAAGATTCAACAGCTTATTCCGTTGGTGGCGCGGCCACGTCGTCGACTCGGACCGAAGTCGCCTGACCCCGCGGTATGCCGCCTGGTTTTCATGTGTTGGTGGCCTGGAGTAGCCTCAAGCGACGCCAAGATAATGTATTTTATCTTGGGTGATTGGAAGATAGACATAACATCGCCAACGGAGGATTGTCGTCCCTCATGCTATGTGCACAAGGGACGAAATCCACCCAGTAGGCGCACCAAGGAAGTGCTACAAGCCGGGGTACCGGTTTTCCTGCGTTTCCGCATCGCGCTTGGATGAGGTCAACTTAAACCAGCCCAACACGTCGAGGCTAAAGTGACGTTCGGATGATCGGGTGGTGATCCAAGCAGTCCAGGCATTATGCCTAGACCGATGCTCCATTTTCTCATGGAATTGGCCCGGCTCGCTAACCTGATGCGAGGCTTGGATAGGCAGACTTTTCGAGGAGGTAGTGGCGGTCATAGCACCCCCAAATAGGTAAGATGAAAGACAACAATCGCGATACACCCTTCATATTCGCCGAATGATCCACGCTAGTTGCTGCCAGTGCCGCCTGTTTCGTCCCTAAGGTTCGTTTCATGAATGACTGAAACGAACTCTTGCCAAGTCTCGTCAGCAATCCATTGAAATAGACACCTAGTGCGTTGAGCACCTTTTCTAGGAGTGCTTGTAACTCCAATAAAATTCGCAGATAACTTTTTGGTAGAATGCTTGCGCCGACAAGAATTACCGGGGACAGATCCCATTGGACAATTCCGGGCATACTGAGCCCAAGAGTGTCGAGACCGCTACGGCTTATGACTGGCCCGATCTGTCGTGTGATGTTATCCACGGATCACAAGTCCTTCTTGTTGTCAGCCTGCATCTATAACTGCAGGTATGCGGATAATGGACGTATCCGAATTTCCGGCAAACTTGTGTAGATGTGATCCCTGCCTGCGTCCAGTTCAAGCCTAGTGCTCCCCGTTCGCCATCAGAAAGCTGTCTCACGAGACGATACTCTAAAATCTACGGCGATCATTAATTTGCCATAATGCGGCTTATCGAACTTTCCGCTGGTGGTAGCCCTAATCGCTTCGACGCCCTGACTCGAAAAACCTGCCCTCCTACCCCGCCTTCGCCTCATCACCCAGCCCCTGGCCGAGCCGCTCGCAATACAGCCGCAGATTATCGAACTCCAGCCCGATCTGCTTGAGTTCTGTCTCCACCGGCACGAAGAACAGGTTCGCCAGAAAGCCGTAGGCGACCGCATCGATCGTGGTCGGCCCATCCCCAAAAAAATAGGGCCGGTTGCCCAGTTGCACCGCGACCGCGCGGAGGTCCGCTCGACCCATCGCATAAAGCTCGTCCTGGCTGTGCCGACCGAGACCCTGTTGGTGCAGTGTCTTTTGGACATAGCGGCGGAAATAGCCGCCGACGAGGTTGCGGATGCCTGGTGGGAGAAAGTCGAAAAATTCCGGCTGCACGGCTGACCAGCCGGCCGGGTCGATCCAGCGGCTGTGCACCATGACGAAGTAGAAATGGTCCTCGAACAGACGCTGTAAGGAAATCGCTTCGGCGCGTTCGCGTTCGCTCAGCGTGTGGTCGGGGTCGATCTGGCGGGTGCGCTTCAGGTGCTCGATGATCAGGCTGCTGTCGGCGACCCGAGTGCCGTCATCGTCCTCGATATAGGGGAGCTTGCCCTTCGGTGCCCTGCCGGGGCCGTGGGAGGCGATGACCTTGTAGTCGAGCTGGGAGAGCTTCAGCCAGGTTTCGAGCTTGAGCGTGAAGGGGCTGACATTCATGCCCCAGGATGGCGGGTACTGGTAGAGCTTGATCATGCCGTCATTGATTGAACCCTGGCGGGGTCCGCCCTCAGGCTAGCTTACGGCTAACCTCCCCGATCGCATCGTCAAGAAGAGACTTGCCCTGGTCGCCGGCCATCTTCTCGGCCAAGAGGCGTCCGGTCGTACGGATTGCGAGATCGGCCGTGCGGTTCCTGACCTCCTGCAGCGCCTTCGCTTCCGCCTGGGCGATGCGGGTCATCGCCTGTTCTTCGCGCCGCTTCAGGCTGGCGTCCAGCTCGGCCTTGTGACGCTCGATCATGCGCTTGGTCTCGGCCTCGGCCTGCTCCGCGATCTTCTTCGCATGCTCCTCGCCGCCGGCGAGCTTGCTCTGATGATCGGCCAGCAGCTTCTGGCCCTCCTCGCGCAGCTTCTTGGCCTCGTCGAGCTCGGCGCGCACCTTGTCGGCATGGCCGTCGAGCATATTGAGGATCAGGTTGTGCAGGCCGGTCTTCCAGATCACCACGCCCAGAATGATCAGCGCTAGGAGAAGCAGAAAATACTCCATCAGGCGGCTTCCTTCTGAACGGCGCTCAGCGCCGCCTTGGCGTCGGTCTTGGTGATCTTGATCCCGCCGAGGCGCTGGGCTGCGGCCTGCGCCGTGGCAAGGGCCGCGTCATCGAGCTCGCTCAGCGCATCCGAGCGCGCTTTGGCGATGCGCGCCTCGGCCGCCATGATCTCCTTGGTGAGCTTTTCGTCCAGCTTGGCCTGGGCGTCCTCGGCCTCCGCCTTCAGCTTGGCCTGCGTCTCGGCAACCTCTGCCTGCGCTTTGCTCTGCGCTTCGGCGACCACCTGCTCGTACCGGCCGAGCGCGTCCTCGGCGTCCTTCTTCAGGCGCTGCGCTTCATCCAGATCCGCACGAATGCGATCGGCGCGCGCCTCCAGCACCTCGGCGACACGCGGCAGCGCCTTCTTGCTCAGAAGGTAGTAGAGAAAGCTGAAACAGACGACCAGCCAGAAGATCTGACTGACATAGGTCGAAACGTCGAGCTGAGGCATCGACGGACTCCGTAACGTGGCTGGCTGCGGGCCGCAGCTGGCGTAACTTTACCGGGCCGCCTGTCCCCGACGCTGGGGGACGGCGACCGGGCAGATCGAAAAGACTTAGCTGAACAGGACCATGAAGGCGATCAGCAGGGCGAACAGGCCGATGGCTTCCACCAGAGCGAAGCCGATCCACATCAGGCCGGAGACCCGGTCCTGAATGGAGGGGTTGCGGCCGATGGTGGCGATGGTGGTGGCGAACACATTGCCGATGCCGACACCGACGCCGGCAAGAGCGATGGCGGCGAGACCCGCACCGATCATCTGGGCTGCTGCGATTTCCATGGGATGTCTCCTACTTTCAGATCACATATGGGTTGGTTCGTTCCCGGACGCCAGAAGGACGACGCCCGATTTGACTAGTGAAGATGCAGGGCCTCCTGCAGATAGATGCAGCTCAGCACCGTGAACACATAGGCCTGCAGGAAGGCGATCGCGAACTCCAGGCCAGACAGCGCCACGGTCAGGGCGAGCGGGGCCAGCGCCGGGATCAGGAAATAGCCGGAGAGCGCGATGATGAAGCCCGCAAAGGTCTTCAGCATGATGTGGCCGGCCATCATGTTCACGAACAGCCGGACGGAGAGGCTGACCGGCCGGATCAGATAGGAAAGGACCTCGATCGGCACCAAAAGCGGCAGCACCGGCGCCGGCACGCCCTTGGGCACGAAGAACGAGAAGAAGTGCAGCCCGTGCTTCATCAGCGCAATCACGGTCACCGAGACCACCACGAAGATCGCCATGGTGAAGGTGACGATGATGTGGCTGGTGAAGGTGAAGCTGCCCGGGATCATGCCGAGCATGTTGCCCACGAGGATGAAGGTGAAGAGGGTGAAGAAGAACGGGAAGTATTTCCGCCCCTCGCGCCCGGCATTGCTCTCGATCATGTCGGCGATGAAGTCGTAGATCATCTCGACCAGGGACTGCAGCCGGCCCGGCACCATGCTGCCGTGACGGGAGCCCATCATCACCAGCGTGTAGACGCAAAGAACGGTGATCACCATCCAGAGCGAGGAGTTGGTGAAGCTGAGGTCGAAGCCGAACAGGGTGAAGTTCGGCCCCTCCGTGATCAGCGGGTGAATTTCGAACTGCTCAAGCGGGCTGTGCTCCTCATGGCCGCCGCCATGATCCGCGCCATGTCCCGCATCCTCGCCATGGGCTGCCGTCTCTTCAGATGCCACAGCACCTCTCTCCAACTCTGCCGGCCACGCAGGCCGTCTATCCGTCCCCGTCGGACGGTCTCGAATTCTTGTTCATCCGGTTGACATACCGAAAGGCGTTCAGCATGCCAGCCCCGGCACCGGCGAAGAACAGGACCATGAAGAAGATGGGCCATGTATCCAGCCAGCGGTCGAGCCAATAGCCTGCGAAGCCGCCGACCAGAATGCCGGCAATCAGCTCGACGCCGATCTGGACACCCGCCCCATAGCCTCTAGGGCCGACAGGCCGTTCCGGCTCGTCGTCCCTCGCAAGACCAGTGTCCTGCCGCAGCTTTTCGATGCGGCTATCGAGGTCGTCCAGCTTGGACGGCTTGTCGTCGCGCGTCATAGGCTTTCAGCTCTTGCTCCGGCGCGACATGCTCGAAAGGAGACATGCCCCGCCTAAAGCGCTGGCAACATAGGTTTTCGCCGTTGCGAAAGTCAAGGAGACGGCCTTGCCCTGCGTCAGGCGGTCGCTTATGCGCCGACCTGACGCCGTTCAGGCCCTTGGGTCAGGCGGTCGCTTATGCGCCAGCCTGACGCCGTTCAGGCACTTGGATCGGCGGTCGCTTCTCCGGCTCTTTTGCCGGCTCGACGCGTCGTCGTCAGGCGCCGGTGCCGGCCCGCCGTTCGAGGAACGCCTTGGCGTCACGCTGGCCGGCATCGGCGGCTTTCTGCAGCCATTCCAGGGCCATGGCCGGATCAGCAGGAACGCCGCGGCCGAGCTGATAGGCAAAGCCGAGGGCACTCATCGCGTCGGCGGAGCCTTTCTCGGCCGCCTTCTCCAAAAGGGCCTGGCCCTCGCCTGGCTGCCTCTCGCGAACATCCCCGCTCAGGATCGAGGCACCGAGCGCCACGGCAGCGCCGGTGTGGCCATCGTCGGCCGCGCGCCGAAGCAGCGATTCACCGGCGAGCGGCTCCCTTCTCAGCACGTCGCCGCGCACCAGAGCGAGGCCGAGATAGACCATCGCCTCTTTGCTCTGCTTGCCGATCGCCCGCTCGGCATAATAGCGACCGACGGCACCGTTTGTGTCGACCGTCCCGGGCTTCAGGAACAGCTTGGCCAGCGCCGTCTGCGCCTTCAACTCCCCGGCATCCGCTGCCAGCCGCAGCCGTCGCTTTCTCTCGCGATGATCGCCTATCTGGCCGTAGAGGCGGGCGAGCTGCATGTTCATCTTGGGATCACCGTCTTCCGGCAGCCTTTCGAGATAGGCGATGGCGCGCGCCGGATCGGCATCGACGATCTGATTCCTTGAGAAGATGTCGGCGAGCTGCAGCCAGGCCTTGCCGTCGCCGGATTCACCGCGGGCTTCGAGCTGGGTCACCACCCGTTCGGTCGTGTCGGCGACGTCATCTTTCGAAGCACCGGATCTGGTCAAAAGCGTTGCCAGTCGGCGCGCCGCGTAGGCGTCGGTATTCGGTGCCCGGTTGTAGAAGTTGATTGCCTTCGCCGTGTCGCGATCCACGCCGAGGCCCTGATCATAGATCCTGCCGAGACTGGAGGCTGCCTTGAACTCGCCGCCGTTCAGCGCCTCGGTGAGAAATTTGCGGGCGCGTCCTTCGGCCTTGTTGACCGTGCCGGAGGGGCCGTCGCCGCCACGCAGATAGAGAAGGCCCAGTTCGAGCGCTGCCTTTGGCTTGTAACTGGATGCTTTGTTATGGGCTTCATGAAACAGTGCCGCGGCGCGAACGGGATCGCGCTCGACACCCTGCCCTTTCGCATGCAGGCGGCCATAGGCGATCAGCGCTCGCGGATGGCCGCTCTTGGCGGCGAAGGCGTAATGCTCGGCGGCGTCGTCATAGTCCTTGGCACGCATCGCTTCGCCACCTCGTTTGAACGAGGAGCCATACGAACCCTGAATCTGATCTCTATAGCTGCCGGAGCAGGCGGTGAGCCCGACCAGCAGGGTCGCGATGGCGATCGCGACGGCTGGGCGCTTCTTCATGACACATCAAGCCTCCGACGCTTCATTTGCCAACAAAGCGACCTCGGCCTGCTCCCTTCGAAGGACGGTTCAAGACAGTCGGGTCTTTGCCCGTTCTGTCAGCGGTCAAGTCTACCGGCCAGCCTGAGGACGATAGGCTGGTCGACGTCTCATTGGAGCGAGCATGGACCCTGCCATGCCCTCGCTTTCGATACAATGCTACGGGATAGCCGAGGGCCGATCATCCGACAGTGCGCGGTGTAATGCGTACCTCCCTGTGTCCGCATCGCCACAGGCCTAAGAGGCCGTCGTCTCGGGAATCAGCCCATACGGCCGCAGACGTCGAGCTTGGCGCGCATGGTGTCGGCCAGGTCGTCGATCCCGGCATCCAGGGCGAAGATGTAGGCCTGCGTCCAGAAAAAGCAGGCGGCGTCGGTCTCGCCCTGATTTTCGTAGAGCGCGCCGCCCTCGGCGTAGTGGGCGGCCAGGACGCCGAGCTTGCCATCGCCGTGGGCATCCCGGATGGCGGAATCCAGCCGGTCATAGGCCTGGCGCTCGCTTGCGATCATGAGAGACGGCATCAGACCGCCTCGGGCAGGGACGGCCTGCCATGCGACAGATCGGGCTGGCGATCGTCGGGCGTGCCGCCGCTGCTCAGCAGCCGATCGGCCGTCCAGCGATGAAAAGCGTGGGTCGCCTCGTCCATCACGGGCGAAAAAACGCCGCCCACGAAGCCGTCCGAGGCCCGGCCGCGCTGCATGCCCTCGACCACGAACACATCCTCGACGAAGACCTCGTGCCACATGGTCTTCAGCGTCTGTCGCAGATCGGCGAAGTCCGCGCCGAGCGCCGCGTTGCCGGCGAAGTAGATCTCGACATGCTCTCTCGTCAGATCGGGTGCCAGCGGCTCCAGCCGGATGGCGAAAAAGTGATCCCGGTGGATGCCGAGCAGCACGTTCGGATAGAGCGCCACATACTCCGCCCGCGTCCGCCACACGTCTGTGACCGGTTTCGGGCTTGCCGTCAGGCTCTCGAAATCCGGAAAGCGCCGGCCATCATTGGATAGCTGCGGATTGTAAACCCGCGTTCCCTGGCCGGAAAACAGGCCGGGCTCGACGATATTGTCGTGATCTTCGAGCTTCGAATAGCTGTTCAGGCCGGGATGTACCCAAGGCAGATGATAGCTCTCGCAGTAATTCTCGACCGCGAGCTTCCAGTTGCAGCGGACCTCGAGCTGGAAGGAGCCGTCTTCGCCCGCATGGCGAAGCTCCGCCTGATCGAACGGAAACCAGCGCTCGGCGAGCGGGCGGATGAAGCTCTCGAAGTCCGGTGCTTTGCCGGAGAGATCGACGAAGATCAGGTCGAACCAGACCGCCGCTCTGACCTCCCGAAGTCCCAGAGTAGCCCGGTCGATCGCAGCGTGTGCATTGTGGCCAGGACCGCCGACATGCGGTGTCGCCTTGAGCGCGCCGTCCATCCCGTAGCACCAGGAATGATAGGGGCAGCGGATCACCGAGCGGATGCGGGTCGGCTCGTCGACCAGCACCATGCCGCGATGGCTGCAGACATTGTGAAACACGCGGACCTCGCCGTCCTTGCCGCGAAGGGCAAGGAGCGGCCGGCCGAGATGATCGATCGGCCGCGCATCGCCGGGTTCCGGGATATCCTTCGCAAAGCCGATGCACGCCCATGCACGATCGAAAAGCCTTGCGGTCTCCAGCGCGAAATGGCCCGGATCGGTGTAGCAGCGGTTCGGCAGGCCCGATGCCTCACCAATCGGGCGGCTGGTCTTTTCAAGATCCGCGTTCAGCGTTTGATCGCCGTCCATTCTCGTCATTCCATCCGTCATGGTCCTGCCCTCGACGCCCCGTTGACCATCAACCTCGAGCATGGTCGCCCATTCCGCGGGGCCAGCTTGGCACAGACGCGTCATCTTCTTTGTCGCCTGCGGCAAAGCCGCCTCCCAGCTCCGGGCTGGCACGCGCTGGAACGCTGTGGCATGGGTAGAGGAAAGACGCTGAAGGCGACGGGGAGACTGGAGCATGGATGGGATGATGACACCGGAGGCGACACTGCCCGCTGACGGGCTTGCCGGCACGTTGGTCGGTCGCGCGCAAACCGAAGCCGGCCCGTCCGTGGTGGCGATCCGCGACGATGCCGTGTTCGATCTCTCCGCGATCACTCCCACCATGTCCGACCTCCTGGACCAGGACGATCCGGTCACGATCGCCAGGTCCGAAGGCACGCAGATCGGTGCGCTTGCCGCAATGCTGGCGAACAGCTCCTATGACCGGCGTGAGCCCGGCACGCCCTGGTTCCTGGCCCCGGTCGACCTGCAGGCGATCAAGGCCTCAGGCGTCACCTTTGCGCGCAGCATGCTGGAGCGCGTGATCGAGGAGCAGGCGCGGGGCGATGCCGCTAAGGCCGAGGATATCCGAAAGACCATCGTCGGCGTGATCGGCTCCGATCTCTCCAAGATCGTCCCCGGCTCTGACGCCGCCATGCGCCTCAAGGCCCATCTGATCGACCAGGGGGCTTGGTCCCAATACCTAGAGGTAGGAATAGGCCCCGATGCCGAGATCTTCACCAAATCTCCGCCCATGGCCGCGGTTGGCACCGGCGCCTTGATCGGCATCCGCCGGGACAGCTCCTGGAACAACCCGGAGCCAGAGCTTGTGGTGGCGGTGAACGCGCGGGGCGAGATCAAGGGGGCGACGCTCGGCAACGACGTCAATCTCCGTGATTTCGAAGGCCGAAGCGCGCTGTTGCTCGGCAAGTCCAAGGACAACAACGCTTCCACCGCCCTTGGCCCGTTCATCCGCCTCCTGGACGATACCCTCACCCTGGATCAGCTCAGAAAGACCACGATCACGCTTCGTGTCGAAGGCCAAGACGATGGTTTCATCCTCGACGGCACCAGCTCGATGGGCGAGATCAGCCGGGACATCGAGGACCTGGTCGGCCAGACCCTCTCCCCCAATCACCAATATCCCGACGGCTTCGTCCTGTTCGCCGGCACCATGTTCGCGCCCATCGAGGACCGGGACCGCCCTGGCGAAGGCTTCACCCACAAGCCGGGCGACCTGGTCACCATCGCCTGCCCCGAATTGGGCACGCTCGCCAATCGCGTCACCTTCTGTGACGAAGCTCCGGCCTGGACCTTTGGCACGTCAGCCCTCATGAAAAACCTCGCCGCCCGCGGGCTCCTGGCAGGAGCGGGCTAGACTTGCCTGAGACTGGCACGAATGGAGAGACCAAGCATGTCGAGCCTCGATCCGCTCCCCGAGTTTCCGCCGATTTCAGGCGATCCCGCTCCTGATGACAGCGGGCGCTACTATCATGAGGAACTGAGCCTCGCCTTCCGCAATCGCGGCATGCCGCTGGAGGCCCTTCGCTATGCGCGTACGCCAACAGGCCTGCACTATCTCCTGATCCACTTCGACATTCCCGCCGCTGACGCCGGCAGCTGGACCCTCGACATCGGCGGGCTCGTGGAAAAGCCGTTCACCCTCGATATGGACGCGATCAAGGCGAGGCCGGCAGTCACCCGCCCCGTCACCATGGAATGCGCCGGCAACGGCCGCGCGAGAATGCATCCCCGTCCCGTCAGCCAGCCCTGGCTGAACGGCGCCATCGGCACCGCCGAATGGACCGGCACGCCGCTGCACCCGTTGCTGGAGGAGGCCGGGGTCAAGCCCGAGGTCGCTGACATCGTGTTTACCGGCGCGGACAGCGGCATGGAAGCGGGCGCCATGCAGTATTACCAGCGTTCGCTGAACCCGGAGGAAATCGAACGCGATCAGCCGTTGCTGATCTATGCCATGAACGGCAAGGAGCTGGAGCCGCAGCATGGCTATCCCCTTCGCCTGATCGTTCCCGGCTGGTACGGCATGACCAGCGTCAAATGGCTCCGCCGCATCGACGCGGTCGATACGCGTTTCACCGGCCACTACATGGACGGTACCTACCGCTACCGGGACACCACCGAGATCGCCGGCGAACCGGTCACCCACCAGCGTGTCCGCTCCCTGATGGTGCCGCCCGGCGTGCCCGACTTCTACTTTCGAAAGCGCATGGTCCAGGCGGGGCGGCACCGCCTTGAAGGCCGTGCCTGGGCCGGTCCGAGAAAAATCGTGAAGGTCGAGGTCAGCACCGACGGCGGTAAGAGCTGGG
>JBCCIN010000150.1:0-11384 GCA_039028235.1 Pseudomonadota bacterium | reverse complement strand
GCGTAGCCGCCCCAAGCGATATAGGCTTTAGCGAGGTCTTCGTCCGTCTCCCAACAGCGCTCGTCGATCAGGGCTTGGAGCCCAGCCCCATATGCACCGGGCTTCGACCCAAACACCCTAAAGGACGCGCGGCGTCCAGCGGTTACTTGATCGTTTCCGTCTCGGACGAATCTGGCTTTGTCTGCCTCGATCCTGGACCTGATCGGGTTAAGGTGAGGGGGCTCGTCCGTCGCCGCCACCTCGCGCACGGCCTTGTCGAAAAGCTCGATCTGTGCGGGAAAGGCGTCGCGAAAGAAGCCGGACACCCGAAGCGTCACATCGACCCGCGGCCGGTCCAGAAGATCGCTCGGCAGCACCTCGATTCCGGTCACCCGGTGAGACGCGTTGTCCCAGACCGGCTTCGCGCCGATCAGAGCGAGGGCCTGGGCGATGTCATCGCCTCCCGTCCGCATGTTCGCCGTGCCCCAGGCGGACAGTACCACCGTCTTCGGCCAGTCACCCTCGTCCTGCAGATAGCGTTCGATCAGCATCTCCGCCGACCTCCGCCCCAAAGTCCAAGCAGCCGGAGTCGGGACGGCACGGCTGTCGACCGAGAAGAAATTCCGTCCGGTCGGCAGGACATCCAGCCGCCCGCGCGTCGGGGCGCCGGACGGACCGGGCTGGACGAAACGACCGTCGAGCCCGGCGAGCAGATTGTCTATCTCCGCCCGCCCGCTCGCTTCGATTGCGGGCCGGATGTGCTTACGGATCTCGCGCATCACCAGCAGCGTCTCGGTCCAGCGCCGGTCCGCTTCGACCTTGCCGGACACCAGCCCGCGCGCCAAAAGCTCCAGCCGCTCGACAGTATCCCCAACACTACGCCAAGTCGTAGCGAGACCTGCCGGACTTGCCAGCACCAGCACCTCTGGCGTGGGTCCTTGCCAGGCTTTCGAAAAATCGCAGTCGAGGGGGTCGAAGTCGCTGCCGAGGCGGAGATCACCGGCGAGCGCGCGCAAGATCGACGCGTTACCACCCAGACCGTCGCCGCGCGGCACCCGGACCAGCGCTACGAGGAGATCGATGAGCTGATCGCCTAAGGGGGTTCGCCCAAGAATGTGCAGACCATCCCTGATCTGCAGCTCCTTGATCTCGCAGAGATGGTTGTCGAGCGTGGCCAAGGCATCGTCGGGATCGGCATCCCGCGCGATGCCAAGATCGACGTCAAGCCCGAGCCGCCGGCTCTCCGCCAGGATCTCACCGCGCAGATAAGTGACCCGTCGCGGATCGACGCCAGCCGCCTGGTAGTATTCGTCGACCAGGCCTTCGAGCTCGGCGAACGGCCCGTAGCTCTCGGCGCGGGTCATGGGCGGCGTCAGATGGTCGATGATGACGGCAGCCGTGCGGCGCTTGGCCTGCGAGCCCTCCCCAGGGTCGTTCACGATGAACGGATAGAGATGGGGGAGGGGGCCAACGACCGCTTCAGGAAAGCAGTTCTCGGACAGCGCAAGCGCCTTGCCGGGCAGCCATTCCAGATTGCCATGTTTGCCCAGATGGACCATCGCGTGCACGCCGAATTCCTGGCGCAGCCACGCGTAAAAAGCGAAATATTGGTGCGGCGGCACTAGGTCCGGGTCATGGTATGTCGACACCGGATCGACGTTGTACCCCCGTGCAGGTTGAATGCCGACAGCAATGTTGCCAAATTGCAACAAAGCAAGTTTGAAGACGTTGTGGAAGGCCTGTGGATCATTTTGCGGAGGCCCCCAGCGTTCTTCGACAGATTTCTGCAGATCGGTCGGTAACGTGTTGAAAAAACGCGTATACCTCTCGATAGAGAAGATGATTTTCGAGGATTTTTGCTGGTATTTGGCGAGATTGTTCGTCACTCCTGCGACGAGTTTGTCCACAAGAGCTTGGCCGTCGCCCTGCCAGGATCCAAGCTCGTAGCCTGCGGCACGCATCGCATTGAGCAGATCGGCGGCACTTTCCGGCGTGTCCAGCCCGACGCCGTTTGCGATCCGTCCATCCTGGTTCGGATAATTCGCCAGGATGATAGCGATCCGCCGCTCATCAACTTTAACGTTACGAAGCGCTGTCCAATTCGAGGCCAGTTTGGCGACGAAGTCGATACGGTCCGGGACGGGCTTGAGGCCGATGACATCGATCTCGCTCCTGTCGTCGAAGCGCTGCTTTGCCTTGAACGCGACCGCCCGGCCGAGCACGCGGCCGTCGATCTCCGGCAAAACCACATTCATGGCCAGATCGCGTGCCGACAGGCCGCGCGTGCCCTCGGCCCACGCCTCCCGGCTGCCGCCCGAGAACACGATCTGCAGGACGATCCGATCACCGGCATCCAATGGCGTCGGGGCCGGGGCATTGGGCTTGGAGATCGCAAAGCCGGTAGCATTCAGGACGACCTTTGCACCCGCTTGATGCAAAAGCTCCTCGACCAGCGAAGCGACCGCCTTGTCCTTCAGGCTGGTCACAAAGATCGGCAGCGCGTTCAGCCCGGCTCGGTCGAGGGCTTCGACCAGGCCGTCGATCACCTCCAGATCAGCAGCCTGCACCAGCGCTCGATAGAACGTGATCGCGACGACCGGCCTTCCGGCCTGCCAATGAGTATGCCGCAGTCCGCCGAGATCCGGCGACGCGTCACCCGGCCAGTAGATCCCGGCACGCAGCAGCGGCGCCGGCTCGATCCAGCGCTCGTCTCGTCCCAGAAGGGTGGCCGCGTAGCCAAGCAGCGCGTTGGCGTTGGCGAGGCCGCCATGGACACCATATTGCCAAAGCCGATGACAGACGTCGGCGGGAAGGGTGCAAAAGCCGGCCAGCTCCTGATCGGGCTGATCGTCGCCCGGAAGCACCGCAAGCGGAATCTCTTCTGATCGGCACGTTGCCGCGATTTGCTCCAGGCCATAGGGCCAATAGCTTCGGCCGCCGAGCAGCCGGAGCACCACCAGCTTCGCGGATGAGACGATCGTTTCGACATAGAGATCGACCGACATCGGATGGGCGAGCCGGAGCATGTTGGCGAGCCGGAGCGAGGGGGCGTCGGCAGGTCGCTTGCCCTGCGCCATTGCCAGACAGCGAAGCTCGGTGTCGGCTGCCGAGATGTAGACGATGTCGCCCGGCGACTGGCCGAGATCGATCGCCTCGCCGTCATCCTCTGTGGTCGCCTGCCTGGCGTTCAGCAAATGCACCGGCGGAACGTCCGCTTCGTTACTTAAGCGGCGAGCGGAGCGGTGTGGGCAAGCGCTTCGGTGATCGCCGCTTCATCCAGACCGTGCTCGCCGATCACAACCAGCTTGCCCTGACGCAGCTCTTCCGCCTTCCATGGGCGATCGAAATAATGCTGGACGCGATCGCCGACGCCCTGAACGGCAAGGCGCATCGGCTTGCCCGCGATCTCGATGAACCCCTTGACCCGGAGCACCCGGTGATCGGCGACCACTTGCCTGAGACAGGAGACGAACGCCTCAGGATCGTTTTGGCTCGCAATGTCGACATGGAAGCTGGTGAAGTCGTCATGCTCGTGATCCTCGCCGTTATCGTGATGCGACTTCCGGCTGTCCAGATCGTCCTCCGCCGCCGCCCCCTGACCGATCAGCACCTCGATCGGGACCGACGACGCGGCGGAGCGTATGATTTGCACGCCTGGCCTTAGCTCCCGGCGAATCCTTTGCTCAATGAGGCCCCAATCACCATCCTCGACAAGGTCTGTCTTGTTGGCGATCACCAGATCGGCCGCACCCAGTTGCTCCTCGAACAGCTCTTCGAGTGGGCTTTCGTGATCCAGGGACTCGTCGGCCCGCCGTTGCTCGTCCACCAGGGCCGGGTCGGCCGCGAAGAGGCCGTCGCGGACGGCTGCGGAGTCCACCACTGCCACCACGCCATCGACAGTCACCCGGCTCTTGATCTCCGGCCAGTTGAACGCCTTGATCAAAGGCTTGGGCAACGCCAGCCCCGAGGTCTCGATCACGACGTGATCGGGCAGTGGATCTCTCGCGAGAAGCGCCTGCATGGTCGGCACGAAATCGTCGGCGACGGTGCAGCAAATGCAGCCATTGGCAAGCTCGACGATGTCCTCATCGCTGCAGGCCGCATCGCCGCAGCCCAGCAAAAGCTCCCGGTCGACGCCGATATCGCCGAACTCGTTGACGATCAATGCGATGCGTCGGCCCTCGGCCTGGCCGAGCAGACTTCTTATGAGGCTGGTTTTGCCAGCCCCGAGAAAGCCGGTGAACACGGTCGTCGGAATCTTGCTCTTGGGTGTGAATGACAAGGAAACTCTCCGGGTTCAGGGTTTCAATTGCTGCGGCAGGCCAGCGGTCATCAGCAGCACCCGGTCGGCCTTGGCCGCGAGGCGCTGATGAAGATGGCCGGCGTGATCGATAAAGGCACGTGCCATGGCGTTGGTCGGCATGACGCCCAGGCCGACCTCGTTGCTGACGAACAGGGTGGACCCGTGCAGCGCATCAAGGCTGTCGACGAGACCATCGATTTCGGCTTCGACGGGTCGCTCATGCACCATCAGGTTGGTCAGCCAGAGTGTCAGGCAATCCACTAGGAGGGCACGTCCGTCGGCGGTGACGGCGTGCAGGGTCTTGGTCAGAGCAAGCGGCTCTTCGATGGTGCGCCAGCGTTCGCCACGGCGGGCGCGATGCTGGTCGATGCGCAGCTGCATCTCGCCATCCAGCGCTTGGGCGGTGGCGATGTAGTAAGGTGTGAGGCGGCTCGCCTCGATCAGAGCCTCGGCATGACGGCTCTTGCCGGATCGAGCGCCACCCAGAATCAGGGTCAGGCGCGGCAGAGAGGAGGGGAGATCAAAGGGTTCGCTCATGGCGCGTTTTTAGCGGCAGGCCCCGATGGCGCAAGCCTCGAATGCGTCGAAAATTCACGAGATCGCGACGACGTCGCTGATCTGTGACTTGGCGGTGAGCGGAAATCCAGGCTGAATGACCGTATGAAACGCTTGCTTTTTGCCCTGACGATGATGGCGTGGTCGATGTTCCCGCCCGTCGTCGATACTGCCCATGGCGGTCAGTCCCTCGCGGACGCGCTGACCGGGCTCCCTGTGATCCGCGGCACGCAGCCGACGCATGGCGATCTTGAGGGCCAGGTGGTCATGGTCGCGTTCTTCGCGAGCTGGTGTCCGCCCTGCAAGCATGAATTTCCCCATCTGAACACGGTGCAGGACGCCTATGGCGGTGACGGGCTCAGGATCGTCGCGGTCAATGTCTTCGAGACCTTCGACGGGCTGTCGACGCCCGATAAGCTCGAGATCTTCCTCGACGAGGTCGCGCCGATCTTCCCGATCCTGAAGGGCAATGCCGAGACGCGCCGCAGCTTCGGCAATCTGGACCGTATCCCCACCCTGTTCGTGTTCGACCGGGAAGGTGCGCCCGCCTTTATCTTTCGTCACGAGCGCGATGCCGAGAAAACCCACCTGACCGAGGAAGAGCTGCGCGCCGCGATCGAACCCCTGCTCTAAGCCCCTCGACTGCAGGATTCCCCCAACGACCTGAAAGAAAATGCCGAATGAGACGCCTATTCCTCGCCCTCGCCGTAGTCACGTCGGCCGTCACAGCCTCCGGTTTCGCCGAGAGCGCCGACGAAGACGTGCTCGACCTCGTGCCGCGTCTCTTGCTGGACGACCCTGCAGCGCGCGCCGATGCGATCGATCGCCTGCTAGAGCGCGGCAGCCCCGACGTCGTGCCGGCGCTCATCCAGGTCCTGCGCTTCTTTCGCGACGACGGCGGGATCGATGAAGCGCTTGCCAAGCTGACCGGTGAGGCGCCCGGGAAGGATTGGGGTGAATGGATGCTCTGGCAGCAGGCCCACCCTGAGATCGAGCCGTTCGACGGCTTCGATGAGTTCAAGGCCGACATCATGGCAGCGATCGATCCGAACTTTCGGGAATTCCTGAGGCCGGGCATCGAGCATGAGATCAGGCTGGAAGAAATCGCCTGGGGCGGTGTGGTCAAGGACGGTATCCCGGCGCTGACCAACCCCAAGCACCTTCCGCCCGACGAGGCCGACTACATCACTCCGGACGAGCTCGTGTTCGGTGTCGCGATCAACGGGGACGCCCGCGCCTATCCGCTCAGGATCCTGGACTGGCACGAGATGTTCAACGATGTGGTCGGCGGCCAGCCCGTGAGCCTGGCCTACTGCACGCTTTGCGGCTCCGGCATTCTCTACAAGACCGATATCGACGGCCGGGACGAGCCGCTGGTGTTCGGCTCATCCGGCTTCCTCTACCGCTCCAACAAGCTGATGTATGATCAGGCGACCAAGAGTCTTTGGAATCAGTTCACCGGCAAGCCCGTGGTCGGCGAGCTGACCGGCTCAGGCATCGAGCTCGAGGTACTGCCGGTGGCGATCACGTCATGGTCCAGCTGGCTCGCCCAGCATCCGGAGAGCAAGGTGCTGTCGATCGACACAGGCTATGAGCGCGACTATACGCCGGGCCGCCCCTATGGTGACTATTTCGCATCAGCCGATCTGATGTTTCCGGCCCTGGTCGAGGATGAGCGCCTGGAGGCCAAGGACTATGTCTATGCTGTCCGGGTGGATGGCCTCGCCAAGGCCTGGCCACTCACTGAGTTCGAGGGCGGGCACATCGTCAATGACCGAATCGGTGATCTTCAGGTGACGTTGATCGGCGATGCCGACACGCGCACCGTGCGCGCCTATCTGCGCGAGGACGTTGTGGTTCAGGCGACCGACGATCCGTCGATGGTGCTGGCCGGCGGTTCGCCGCTCAAGGTCGAAGAGCACGGCCTGGTCGCCGAGGATGGCCAGGTCATGGAACGTCTGCCCGGTCACATCGCCTATTGGTTCGCCTGGCAAGGTTTCGTCGCAGGCGGCCCGCTCGCAGAATCTGATCAGCGATGAACCACGTGCTGCCCATTTGATCGGCAGCGCGAACGGCACGACATCGTGGCGCTAGAGCTTTTCCCGAACAGGTGAAACCACCTGTTCGATAAAGACATGCGGCGAAACAATGAGATAGAGCGTGCATCCCGATCACATCCGATCGGGATCCGCTCTAAGGCCTCGGCGCAAAAAAAGGAACCCTGCCGATCCGGGCAGGGTTCAATTGCAAGCATGATCCACGATGGGGAGACCGTCAGTCGATGCTCCGGGCTACGGGGGTAGGAATGAGAACCGCAAGCACCGCCTGACGTCATAACTCAAGCAATCTCCGTGCCAGAAGCAGTGCCCGGCACGGAGATCACGTGTTTTTTCCCGCTCAGCCCCTCGGCTGGATCGAGGCCGACTTGACCTCGTCGTCGACATAGGGCTCGAACTGGGTGAAGTTGTCGGCGAAACGGCCGGCGACATCGCGCGCCATGCGATCATAGGCTTGACCGTCGGACCAGGCGCCGCGCGGGCTGAGCACGCTGCAGGGAACATCCGGGCAGGCCTCTGGCATCAACAGGCCGAAATCCGGATGCGGCTGCACGGCGACCTCGGAGAGCTTGCCGTCGAGCGCAGCTTGGACCATCGCGCGGGTATAGCCGAGCTTCATGCGCTCGCCGACGCCGCAGGCACCGCCGGTCCATCCGGTATTCACCAGCCAGCAGGTGACGTCGTGCTTCTTCATGAGATTGCCGAGCATCCTGGCATAGACCGAGGGGTGACGCGGCATGAACGGCGCGCCGAAGCAGGTCGAGAAGGTCGCCTGCGGCTCGGCCAGACCCTTTTCCGTGCCGGCGACCTTGGCGGTGTAGCCAGAGAGGAAGTGATACATCGCCTGCTCCGGCGTCAGCCGGCTGATCGGCGGCAGCACACCGAAGGCGTCAGCAGTGAGCATCACGATGTTCTTGGGATGGCCGGCCATGCCCGTATCGCTCGCATTGGGGATGAAGTCGAGCGGATAGCAGGCGCGGGTGTTCTCGGTCAGGCTACCATCGTCGAAATCGCAGGCGCCGGTCAGGGGATCGACGACGACGTTTTCGAGAATGGTGCCGAACCGATGTACGGCGCCGAAGATCTCGGGCTCGGTTTCCTGGCGAAGTTTGATGACCTTGGCGTAGCAGCCGCCCTCGAAGTTGAAGACTCCGTTCGGGCCCCAGCCATGCTCGTCATCGCCGAGCAGCGTTCGGCTGCTGTCGGCCGAGAGCGTCGTCTTTCCCGTTCCCGACAGGCCGAAGAAGATCGCGGTATCCCCTGATGGCCCCATGTTTGCCGAGCAATGCATCGGCATGACGCCTAGTTCCGGCAGCAGATAGTTCAGGATGCCGAAAATCGATTTCTTGATCTCGCCGGCATAGCTGCTGCCGCAAACCAGGACCGATTTCTTTTCGAGATCGACCAGAATGGCGGTCTCCGAGTTGGTCTGGTCGGTCGCGGGGTCGGCCTTGAGCGACGGCACCTGCAGGACGGTGTAATCCGGCTCGAAGTCCAGGCGCTCTTCCGCACTCGGCACGCGGAACATGTTTTGTGCAAAGAGATTATGCCAGGCCTGCTCGGTGATCACGCGGACCTTGAGCTGATAGGCCGGATCGGCGCCTGCCACCAGATCCTGTACGAAGAGATCACGGCCGCCGACATGAGCTCTCGCCTTGGCCCAGAGACGTTCCGCCGCCTCGGGGCTGATCGCCTGGTTGAACTTGCCCCAGTCGATGCTGTTGCCGAGGCTCGCATGGTTCACGAAGAACTTGTCATTGGGCGAGCGGCCCGTATGCCGACCGGTGGTGGCGTTGAACGCACCGCCGCTGACCAGACTGCCCTCATGCCTAAGGACGGCTTCCTGAAGCAGGGCCGCAGGTGTCAGGTTCCAGCGAACCCTGCCGGGCGCGCTAAGACCAAGATCGCCGAGGCCGTTGCGACTGATGACTGGTCCGACTTGCTGCGTCATGTTGTCCACAGTTCTCGCATCCTTTTTGTTGGTGACTTGACCGCCAGGTGTTGTTAATCTTAAGAAGAACGCAGGTTTAACTGACAAGTTATCGTGTTTTATTGATTTTTGATACCTAATTGATGCACGAGGTTAAGTTCAAGTATCACGTGCTTGATTAACCAATGTTACCAATTCTTTACGTACATCGGTGCTATTTTTAACCAAGCGACTGAACGGCAGCCGTCCCACCCGATCATGACAGCGAAGATCCGCCCCTTCTCCGTCGACCCCGGTCATGCGCCAATCGCCATCGCCAAGACCGAGAAGACGGGTAGCATATAGCTGCACGGCGTCGGCGTGATCGTCGTTCATATGCGCGACAATCTCCGTCTCGGCTGCGACAAGAGGTGCACTCGGCTCGATCAAAAGGTCTCCGCTGTCGATCCAGCTGATCCGGCCGAAACCCGCAACCAGATGTCCCCGATCCACTGTCATCCGATAGAAGCCGAAGTCGGCGAAGTCGGCATACAAGGCGGCCTTAGGATGGCGGGCCAGGTAGCGTGTGCGGAGACTGGCCGAGTCGGATCGTTCAAGGCGGCCGAGGAGGGACAGACGAGCCCCTGCAAAAGGGTCTTCATGGATATCGCTGCCTGTGAGCAGGAGCGAGATCCGTTCATCCTCGCGCAGATTCTTGGTGTGATCGGCCAGATCGGAAAGCAGAAGAATTGGCGCGCCATCATGATCGGTGGCGATGGCGACAAGCGACGCATAAGGTGCCCCGTCTCCTTCGCGCATCACCGTTGCGAGGCTACCGGCGGGGGCGGAACGCAGGAGATGGCGGGCGGAGGTACCCGGCGGTCGGTGATCGTCGTCGTTCATTGCTGGAGGCGTCAGCTCACCGCAGTTTAATGGGTCGACGCCAACGGTCCCTAGCCCGATCAGGCTAACGGCGTCAAGTCGACAGGCCCGCACGCCTATCTGCCGCAGCCGTTTCTCCTGAAGGGAAAACATGGTCTAGTGTCGATGCTTATGCCGGATAGGGAGAATTGACGTTGATCGACAAAAGCGACGCCGGATCCATCCGGACAATTCCTGAGCTGCATCTGACGGCCCTCGGTCCGACGGTCGAGATGTCGGCGGGTCTGCAGGGCCTGCGGCTGCCGCTTCCTTTCGTGCTCGATCACGTCAATCTCTGGATCCTCCGCGACGGCGATGGCTGGACCTTGATCGACACTGGGATCGACGATGATCCGACCAGGCGCTTTTGGTCGGAACGGCTGAAAGACGGCCTCGATGGCGGCGTGATGAAACGCCTGATAACCACCCATTTTCATCCCGACCATATGGGACTGGCCGGCTGGCTTTGCCACGAATCCGGCGCCGAGCTTCTGGCCACGCGTACCGAATGGCTGACGGCGCGAGCCCTGGCACATGACACCAGTGACGCCTTTGTCGAGGCCGGGCGACGGTTCGACCATGCGGCCGGGCTGGATGCCGGCATCATCGAAGAGCGCGCCGCGCGCGGCAATCTCTACAGGACCCGTGCTGGTGCGCCGCCGGCCGCCTATCGGCGGTTGATGGAGGGCGATGATCTCGTCATCGACGGACAGCCCTGGCGCGTTCTGATCGGCCGGGGGCATGCGCCGGAGATGATGTGCCTCTATCAGGCCGAGCGCGGGGTCCTGATCGCCGCGGACCAGGTTCTGCAGAAGATTTCCCCCAATATCAGCGTTTGGCCGGGTGAACCCGACGCTGATCCCCTGTCGGACTATCTGGAGAGCCTGCAGCCCTTTCGCGACCTGCCGGACAGCACCCTGGTTCTGCCGTCCCACGGCCAGCCCTTCGTTGGCCTTCACGCCCGCGTCGATCAGCTGATCCATCATCATGACGATCGCCTCGCTCGCGCGCTCGACGCGGCTGGCAGCGGACGAACCGCGGTCGAGATCATGCCGGCCCTGTTCGACCGTGAGCTCGACGCTCACCAGCTCGGCTTCGCCCTCGGCGAGGCGCTGGCCCATCTCAACCATCTCATCGCGAAGGGCCTGATGCTTCGTGACACCAATGCCGATGGAGTCGCCGTGTACAGCCGAGCCTAAAAGCTCAGTGACAAGGTCGCACAATGTGGTCCACCGACACACAAACACCGATAGCTGGTTGCCAGTGATTGGGTCGTACCGGTCGCACGGCGTTGAACCGATAGACCGTGAGGCCAGGTCACCTGCGGCGGACCCTTATCCAACTTCAGGGCATCGTCATCACGTCCGTTAAGTCTGCGTTAACGCGTCCATGCCATTCTGTTTCATGGTCCATGCGACCGTGGGAATCCGCCCTCCCGCTTGGAATGGTCGGGCAGGGCTCGGACTTCCAGGATCGCGTAGACCAGTAGGGTAAGCCGAATGATGACCAGCCGGGTTAGGTGAGGATGAACGTTGCTGCTCTCACGAACGCCTGGAGCTTTTTCCCGAAAAGATGGAATCACCTTTTTTGATAGGGAAAAGACACGAAACAAAGAGATGGAGCGTGCGTTCCGATCACATCCGATCGGGATCCGCTCATG
>JBCCIN010000149.1:0-11385 GCA_039028235.1 Pseudomonadota bacterium | reverse complement strand
GCAAGTTCCGTCGCGTCGTAGGGCTTCCAGGTTTCGCGATCACTGCCGAGATAGCCGGTGAGCGCCTTTTCGCCCCAGGGGCAGCGGAGCGGTGAGCAGATCGGAGCGAAGGCCGAGACGCTTTTGTACTGGTCTGGATTCTTGAAGGCGATCGTCAGCGCGCCATGGCCGCCCATGGAATGCCCCATAATCCCGGTGCGGGCTTCGTCGACTGGGAACTGTGTGTTGACCAGAGCTGGCAGTTCTTCGGTGACGTAGCTGTACATTCTATAGTGAGCCCGCCAAGGATCTTGGCTGGCGTCGACGTAGAAGCCGGCGCCGCTGCCGAAATCGTAGGCGTCATCCTCGCCAGGGATGTTGACGCCGCGCGGGCTGGTGTCGGGGGCGACGATGATCACGCTGTGTTCGGCAGCGTAGCGCTGGGCGCCGGCCTTTTCCGTGAAGTTCGTCCAGGTGCAGGTCAGGCCTGAGAGCCAATAGAGAACAGGGAGCTTCCCGCCATCCGCCGC
Source organism: Pseudomonadota bacterium (assembly GCA_039028235.1). Classification (GTDB taxonomy): domain Bacteria; phylum Pseudomonadota; class Alphaproteobacteria; order Geminicoccales; family Geminicoccaceae; genus JANQPX01. Next base: position 10,876 of record JBCCIN010000149.1, on the reverse strand, counting down.
TTGTGGCGGGATATAGACCGCGAATTCCATGCGGCAGGCAGTCTCCTTGGCGTCATGGGCGTAGACGCCCTGAGTGCCGCCATGCATGCGATGGGTCTTCAGCGTTTCCAAGGTCACGTTCCCCTCTTCAAAACATGACAATGGCCGGCGGTCCGACCGCCAGCCATCGCATTTTCTTGTCAAAGTGGCAGCCGCCAAACGCCGGATGTGACCAGAACGCTTGATGCATCGTCATCGAACGTTGTGCACAAGCGCGACCATCGCGTTTGCCTGCCGCCAAGTTCAGCCCGTCGCGGCTGGCGACTAGTAGATGACGACGGAGCGGATGCTTTCGCCGGCGTGCATCAGGTCGAAGCCTGTGTTGATGTCGTCGAGCGGCATGGTGTGGGTAATCAGGTCGTCGATGTTGATCTTGCCGTCCATGTACCAGTCGACGATTTTGGGGACGTCCGTGCGGCCGCTGGCGCCGCCGAAGGCCGTTCCGCGCCAGGAGCGGCCGGTGACCAGTTGGAACGGGCGGGTGCTGATTTCGGCACCTGCGGGCGCGACGCCGATGATGATGCTCTCGCCCCAGCCCTTATGAGCGCATTCCAGCGCCTGGCGCATGACCTCGACATTGCCGATGCACTCGAAGCTGTAATCAGCGCCGCCATTGGTGAGATCGACCAGATAGGGGACGAGGTCGCCCTCGACCTCCTTCGGATTGACGAAGTGGGTCATGCCGAACTTCTCGGCGATGGCTTTGCGCTTCGGGTTGAGATCGACGCCGATGATCATGTTGGCGCCGACCAGCTTGGCGCCTTGGATCACGTTCAGGCCGATGCCGCCGAGACCGAACACCACGACGTTCGAGCCGGGCTCAACCTTGGCGGTGTTGATGACGGCGCCAACGCCCGTGGTGACGCCGCATCCGATGTAGCAGATTTTTTCGAACGGGGCGTCTTCACGGACCTTGGCGAGCGCGATTTCGGGCACGACCGTATAGTTCGAAAAGGTCGATGTGCCCATGTAATGAAAGATCTTGTCCTTGCCCATGGAGAAGCGCGAGGAGCCGTCCGGCATCAGGCCTTGGCCCTGGGTTGTCCGGATCTTCTGGCAGAGATTGGTTTTCGGGTTGAGACAGTACTCACATTCCCGGCATTCGGGCGTATAGAGCGGAATAACGTGGTCGCCCTTTTTGAGTGAGGTAACCTCCGGCCCGCAATCGACCACGACACCAGCACCCTCATGGCCGAGAATGGCCGGAAAAATCCCCTCGGGATCGGCACCTGAAAGGGTGAACTCGTCGGTGTGGCAAATGCCGGTCGCCTTGACCTCGACCAGCACCTCGCCTGCTTTCGGACCCTCCAGCTGGACCGTTTCGATCGACAGCGGCTCGCCCGCTTTGTGTGCGACAGCAGCCCTTACATCCATGATTTTTAAGCCCCCCTATCAAGCGCTACGCAATGTGTCTCGAACCTGTCAGACCTGATCTGCCGTGACAAGTGTCGACATGCTTCGTTTTGGAATGGACGTTTCTTATTGGTCTAATATATTCTACCTATTAGTTTGTTCTTCCTTCTTTAGCCTTGGTCAAACCGACGGAGACGGAACCTGATGAGTTTCTGGGCATTCAGCCTGACGGTGCTGGATCTGACCACCGACCTGGTGCCGTTTCTGTTCGCCCTCGGTTTCGCAGGACTGGTGCGTAACCGTATGGACCTCATGCTTGCGGTCGCCAATCTCTGCCTGCTGATGGAGCTGATAGCGACGATTGCGAACCCGGATTACCGCTTCATGGACCTGATGGCGCCGAGGCTGATCGCCTGCATCCTCCAAATGATCGCCGCCTGTTATGTCGTTACACTTTGGCGGCAGCGGCAAAAGCGGCTTCGAAGCATCGCGGCGCACTGAGGGCGGTGAGGCCGGCCTATCCCCAGCGAGCTTCGACCCATTTTTTCGTGTCGGCCCATTCCGCCGTTTTCATGAAGGCTCGAGTCTTTTCGGCGAGTTCTTCGACCTTCTCGTAGTCATCCAGGGGAAAAGGTTCCTGCAAAACGGGATTGGCCCTGGCAAAGGCGTCACCGAGCCACTGTTGAGCGGCATACGTGGACAGCGTGGCTGTGCTGTCCATGGTGAGACTGACCAGCGCCGCCTTGGGAACGTTTTTTCCTGCCCAGGGCCTGATCCCGAGCCACTTTGCGGCTCCCCAACTCAATGGATTACCAATCGCGCTATCCTCGATTGACGTCGACGTGCTGCCTGTGCCGAGCGAGAGCATCGAGATATCTGAGAGAGAAGCACCCCCCTGCCGGGTCAGATCGGTGATGGCGGCAAGGGAAGGATTGTTCGCAAACACACCGCCATCGGCGAAGTAACCCAGGCCTTGAATCTGATAGGGCGGAAAATAGGTCGGCGCGGCTGATGTCGCCAGAGCCGCATCGAGCATGGCGACCTTCTGATAAGGGCTGTCTTTGGCATTGGACAGGACGACCGGTTGCCAGGAGCCCGTGTTGGGGTCATGCAGCCTTGCCGTGTTGACGCCGACATAGCTGACCTTGGCGTCCTTCAGAGACATCTCACCGACGATAGACCGGACGACCTCGATCAGTCCTTTGTTGGTATACTGACAACTGAAGAGGCCCGGTCCGGACTGAAGCTCTTCGTCCGCCCCGGATCCCCGCATTCTGAGCACGACGTCGTTGTCATCACTGACCAATAAGCCATTCGTTTCGAAAATCTTGGCGCCTTTGGTCATGTAGACGTCGACGATGGTGTCGATTGGCACGCCCGCGGCGAGACCGAGAGCGATGATGCCACCGGTCGAGGTGCCGACAAACCCTTCCGCCTTGCCAATGACGCCATAACACTCATCCAGATCCTTGATAAGCAAGGCCGAGACGAGGCCACGAATGCCGCCACCATCGCAACAAATAACGCGGAAAGTCATTGGTTTTTCTCTGCTTCTCGATTAATTCCCGGGCGGAATATAGGCTTGTTTGTCCAGTCGCGCCTACCCCTCCAAAGGCTGTTCGCGATAAGGCTGAACGCTGCTGCGGTCCTCATCCCCTCCAGACGACGGCCTGATGAAGAATCGATCGATCCAGGCAAAGTTCGGCAAGAAGCCGGCAGCCGAAACTGCGTTTCAGGTCGAAGCGCCTGCGGACGGCGCGTCTGACGTCGTCGAGATGCTTCGAGAGCTGAACGTCGCGTGCCCGTCTGCAGCGATCGAGTTCGGCGACATCGCAGGCGCGTTCGGCCTTGTCGACGATGTCCATGAGGTCGTCCCAATAGCTGTCGACCAGATCCCACCATTTCGCCGGAGTCTCGATTGCAAACATCGTTCGTCTCCCGAAGCTTGGACGGCTCGTTGCCAGTCCATGAATGAGTGTTCGGGATAGATGCGGGCCGATCCGTTCCGCCGATTTCGGACTAGAGACGCGCTGGAGGCGTTTACCCGACAGCGCAACGAAGGCGGACGCTGATCGCCTCGATGATGGCAAGGGAGATCGCGGTGGCGACGGGGAAGGGTGGCTTCGATGGCTGGCGGGAGGCGGCCGAAGCGGCGAAGGTGTCTTTGCGCAGTCTTTCACCGGCTGAGTGTCTCGTTCTGCTCGATCCCGAAGGCGCCGACCCGAAAGAGCTGATTCGCGTGACTCTTCTAGACCTTATCGCGAAGAAGGCCATTCATTTCGAACGCCGCCCACGGCAAACGTTTTTTATGAGGAGAACGGTCGAGGATCCTTATCTGATCGCCGGGTCCGATTTGCGGCGAAGCGGCATCAAACACCACGAGCATTTGATCTTGGACATTGTGCGGCGTGAGGGGGAGGTCAGCCTCAAGAGATTTGCCCGTGAGGTCGCTCGCGCACTGAGGAAAGCGAGAGCCTTCAAAGATGCCTACGTCGTCGAAGACCTGTCGAAGGCGGGGTTGATCGTAGAAGAAAGGCGGTTCGCCCTCTTTCGGCACAAATATCTCTCGGAGAAAGGCGAGCGCGTCAGGGCTGTCCTGAAAGACCTGCGCGACCATGCCGCGCGGCATATGGACGGTTGGATCGGTGCCGATAGCGACAAAGCAGCATTGTTCCTGGCGCTGGTCGGCACGAATATTCTGATCATGCCCGAGATCTTGCAGAGGCTCGATACGGCGTTCTCGCCACTGGTCACGGTGTCCGCCGGTGTCGACGTCGAACTCAGCTTCAGTAACTCCCTTGGCGTCCCCTTGCCTGACGGATTCTCCCAGTCGTTCTCCGATGCCTGCGATGCCCTTCAGATCGATGGCACCTCTTTCAATGCCTGCTTCGATTCGCTCGGCTCGGGAGCTTTTGATGGTGGCAGCAGTGGCGGAGGAGGCGACGGCGGAGGAGGTGGCGGAGACGGTGGCGGCGGTGGTGGTGACTGACAGCTCGACCGGTAGGCGACGTTAAGAAATCATCTATCGGAGCCGCCGGCGTGCCGATCATCCGTCAGCAGACAAAGGACCGTTCGCGGTAGTCCTTCGCTAGGAAAGAAAATCCCCGATCCTGTCGATCGCCCGTTCGATGTTTTCGACCGAATTGGCGTAGGAGAAGCGGAGGTAGCCTTCACCCTGGGCGCCGAAACTGGTGCCGGCGATGATGGCGACGCCGGTTTCGGTCAGCAGGCGTTCCTGCAGATCGCCGGCGCTGACGCCGGTGCCTTCGATATTGGGGAAGGCGTAGAAAGCGCCGCCCGGGCGCTGACAGCGAAAGCCCGGAAGCTGGTTCAGGCGTTCGACGATCACGCCGCGGCGTCGGTCGAAGGCGGCGACCATTTCGTCGACGGCAGTTTGCGGCCCGGTGAGCGCCTCGATGCCGGCAAATTGCGTGGCAGCGTTGACACAGGAGTGGATGTTGATCGCAAGACGTGTGGCGATAGGGGCGAGTTCCTTTGGCCAGACGGCCCAGCCCAGGCGCCAGCCGGTCATGGCGTAGGTCTTGGACCAGCCGTCCAGGAGAATCAGTCGATCTTCGATCTCTGGATAGGCGGTGAGGCTGGCATGGGGCACGCCGTCATAGACCATGCGCGCATAGATCTCATCCGACATGACCACAACCTGCGGATGCTGGGCAAGACCAGCGACCAGCTTATCAAGCTCCGCCTTCGGCACGACACCGCCGGTCGGGTTCGCCGGGCTGTTGACGATGATCAGCCGGGTGCGTTCCGTGATTTTGGCGAGCACTTCGTCGGCAGAAAAGGAGAAGCCGCTGTCCTCATAAAGGGGAATGGGGATCGCCTTGGCGCCGGTGAACTCGATCACCGATCGGTAGATGGGAAAGCCCGGGTCGGGATACATGATCTCGACGCCGGGCTGGCCGAACATCGTTATCGCGAAATACATGGTGACCTTGCCGCCGGGGACGACCACGATCCGCTCCGGGTCGATCGTGACGCCGCGCCGTTTGGCCATGTCGGCCGCGACCGCCTCGCGCAGCGGCAGGATCCCATTGGCGGGTGTGTAGCCGTGATGCCCGTCGCGCAGCGCCTTCGCGGCCGCCTCGACGATATTCGGGGGCGTCGGAAAATCGGGCTGGCCGATTCCCAGATTGATGATGTCTTGCCCCGCATCCTTCAGCCGCTGCGCGCGGGCGAGCACGTCGAAAGCCGTTTCTGTCCCGAGCCGCTCCAGGTTGTCGGCTAGTCGCATCGTCATCGTTCCGTCATCTTTCCACAGTTTTCGACTCAAGGTCGATTGATTTTGCGTAAAATTTAGAGTTAAAATTGATTATCTTGGTTTTTGTGGCGCTTTGCAGTCTGACCCTACGCCCGGGCCTGTGCTTGTTGCAACCTCGGGACGGTCGGCATCCGTACTGACGGTTTCTATCTTCAATCCAGGCAATGAACGATACTGATGATGAGACGCGACGAGCGCATTTCGAATTTCTATCAAGGATTGTCAAAACTTCAGATTGGCCGCAACGGGCAGTTTTTGCTGCTATGGGTCCTCTCCAGCATGTTGGTGGTGGCCATCGCGGTGGCCTTGACCTGGCAGGCGGCGACACATCTGTTGCGCCACGAGGTCTACGCCGATGCCAGCGCCTGGGCCGACTATCTCGTGGACCATGCCGACGATCTCGACCAGCTCCTGAATGGGGGTGCGGTCTCGCCTGATAGCCTCGAGGCGTTCAGGTCGGCTGCAGGTATCGATGCCATCTCCTTCTATCGTCTGTACGACCGCGACGGCCGTCGCGTCTACCAGTCTGACGCGCCGAAGGAACCCCTGCCTTTCGCCATCGCCGCGGGCGACAGGACAATCGATCGGGCCATCCGTGCATCGCTTCTGGCTGAGCGGCCGGTCGCCAGGCTCGGCGAGCATGACGCTGGATCACGCTCGATCGCGTCGGTCTACAGCCGCATCGTGCTGCCGTTGCAGATCGGTGATGACATCTTCGGCACGGCTGAAATCTATGTCGATCAGACCGCGAAGGCGGAGCGCTATCGTGAGGCGTTCATGGCGTTCGTCACAGGGCTGGCGCTGCTGATCCTTTTCGCCATGGCACTACCCATGACAATGGTCTGGCGAAAGGCCAAGCAGCGCGAACTCGCGGAGCGGCGGCTTCATGATATGGCACACCGGGATCCCCTGACCCGTCTCGCCAACCGCACGCATTTCCAAAAACGCCTTGCCAAGGCACTCGAGGCGTCGGCGGGTGGCGAGCGGCCGACAGCGCTTTTCTGGCTCGATCTCGATCGTTTCAAGACCATCAACGACGCGCTTGGCCATCCGATCGGCGATGCGTTGCTCTGCCAGGTCGCCGCCAGGCTAAAGCGCAGCCTGCCCGAACATGACACGGTCGCGAGGCTCGGCGGCGATGAATTCGCTGTCGTGCAGACCGGCTGTGCCAGCGAGGCCGAAGCCTCGGAATGCGCCGAGATGCTTCTCAAGGTGCTCGCCGTTCCCTTCGACGTCGACGGCCATCATGTGGTGATCGGCGTCAGCATCGGGATCGTGTTTGCGCCGCGTGACGGTGAAGCGGTCGACGATCTTCTGAAAAAGGCCGATATCGCGCTCTACCGGGCTAAGGATGCCGGTCGTTCCACCTTCCGTTTTTTCAGGCCGGACATGGAGGCACGCTCCGAGGTGCGCCACATTCTGGAAGAGGACTTGCGTCTGGCGATCAGGAACGACCAGCTTCGCCTGCACTACCAGCCCCAGGTCTGCCTGAAGACCGCACATATCACCGGCTTCGAAGCGCTCCTGCGCTGGCATCATCCACGCTTCGGCCACATGCCGCCGCATGAGGTGATCGCGCTCGCCGAGGAGACCGGACTGATCATGCCGCTCGGTTTCTGGGCCCTGAAGCAGGCGACGATCGATGCTACGACCTGGCCGGAGGACATCTCCGTATCGGTCAACATCTCGGCCGTGCAGTTCCGGCACACCAACCTGGTAGACGTGGTCGGTGATGCGCTCAACATGAGCGGGCTGGCACCTGAGCGGCTGGATCTGGAGATCACCGAGAGCATCGTGATGGAGGACAGCCGCACCACCGTCTCGAAGCTGAGAAAGCTCCGCCGGCTCGGCATCCATCTGTCGATGGACGACTTCGGCACGGGCTACTCCTCCCTCTACCGTCTACGCCATCTGCCCTTTGACCGGCTGAAGGTGGATCGGTCCTTCGTGCGCGAGCTCGGCGGCAATCGGGACGATGCAGCGATCGTCCGGGCGATCGTCACACTCGGCAAGAGCCTGGGCATGGAGGTCATCGCCGAAGGCATCGAAACCGACGCGCAACTGGCCGAATTGCAGCGCGAGAATTGCGACGTCGGTCAGGGCTACTTTTTCGGACGGCCGGTGCCGGCGAGCGAGATCGGCCGCCAGCTCGGACAGTACAACCCCATCGGCAGCGTCGGCCTGCACGCACCACGCAAAGCGGCGCCACCCCGCCAGAACCGGCCCATCGAACAGGAGATGGCACCGCCGGAGCCCATCTATCGCGAAGCCGTCGGCTGAGAAGGCAGCGCCTTCACGCTGGACTTGACCACGTCGCGGTCAGGCTGGACGTGATGAATTTCCGGCGAGAAGCCTTCCCGCTTCTTCCAGATCTTCCGGCCGGTTGGTGTTGAAGAAGGGATCGAACGGCGCCGCCGGAAAGTCGACCTCGGCCAGTCGATAGCGGCCAGTGAAGCGGTCGACCTTGCGGATGTCCTCGTCGACCATCGCCTGTCGAAGCGCTCCGGCCAACGCGACCGGCCAGAGGCCGAACACCGGGTGCGCTCGGCCGTTTGAGGCAGCACAGGCAAGCTCGACGCCATCACCGTTGATGGCCTCGGCCATCCTCGGCACGAGATCGCTCGGCAGGAAGGGTGTGTCGGTCGCGATCGTAACGATCCAGGCGCAGTCCGGCCGGTTCGCCGCCGTCCATTCCATGCCGGTCAGCACGCCGGCGAGCGGGCCCGCGAAGCCTTCCACCACGTCCGGCACGACCGGCAGGCCGAACGCCGCGAAGCGCGTCGGATCGCCATTAGCGTTCAGCACCAGCGCATCGACCTGCGGCCGGATATGCTCGATCACATGGGCGAGAATGGGTTTGTCGCCGAGCTGCCGGAGACACTTGTCGCCGCCGCCCATGCGCCGCGCCTGCCCCCCCGCAAGCAGCACCCCGACCCGGCGCGGATTGGCGTCAACAATGTTCATCGTGGATCGTCCGACTCGGCGCCCTTGCGGCGATGGTGCCTAGCTTCATCCTCAACATAAGATGGATCGGCATCGAAGCGGATGCGGTCCTCGCCGGCAAGCGCCAGAAACCGCTTGCCGCGCGCCCGGCCGATCAGCGTCAGCCCCGCCTGGCGGGCGAGATCGACTCCCCAGGCAGTAAAGCCGGAGCGCGAGATCAGGATCGGAATCTGCATCTGTACCGTCTTGATCACCATCTCGCTGGTCAGCCTGCCGGTGGTGTAGAAGATCTTGCCGTCGGGGCTGAGACCCTCGAGGAACATGTATCCGGCGATCTTGTCGACCGCATTATGCCGACCGACATCCTCCATATAGAGCAGTGGCTGGTCCGCCTCGCAGAGGATGCAGCCGTGGATCGCACCGGCCTTGAGATAGAGGGAAGGCGTCGTGTTGATCTTTTTCGTCAGGGCGTAGAGCCAGGACGTTTTCAGGATAGCGTCCTTGTCGAGCTCGACCTCGTCGAAGCGCTCCATCAGATCACCGAACACCGTGCCCTGGGCACAACCTGACGTGCGTACCTTCTTTTTCAGCTTTTCTTCGTAATCCGTTTCCCTGGCCGTCCTGACGACCACGACCTCCAACTCCTCGTCATGGTCGATCCCGACGATCTCGTCATCGGCTCGGAGCATGTTTTGATTCAGCAGATAGCCGACCGCGAGATAGTCGGGGTGATCGCCGATCGTCATCATGGTGACGATCTCCTGCCCATTCAGGAACAGGGTCAGCGGCCGCTCATAGACCACGGCCGTCTCGATCGCCTTGCCATCCTGGTCGATGCCGCCGACCGCCTGGGTCAGCCTGGGATCATCGGGCGAGGGCTTGAGCTTGAAGTCGTCCATGAGGCGGCATTGTGAGACGCGAGCCTGCACGCGGTCAAGCAGAGGCTGAGAACTGCCGCGCGTGCCTAGCAGGGCACCATTGCCAAACGCCTCCGGTGATGCGTCTCAAAAGCCGTATCGTAGGCCAAATCTCAGTTCAGTCGTGTAAAGGTCATCAGCGAACAGATCGCCATCGCCGATGTCTTCTTCGGTGAAGATCCAGTTGAAGCGGACAGCCGGTACGACCGACAATTCGGGCGTCAGCGGAAGAGGCAGGCCGGCTTCACCGAAGACCAGAGGCGAGCTTTGATCCTGTTCTGAGAGGTCTCCGTCAATGTTCACAGAAACCTGCGAGTAGCCGACCCCGCCGCCCACATAAGGAATCAAGGTGCCGATCGGCCAGAGATCGAGAAACAAGCCGGCGGTTCCGGAGAGGACGGACGTGTCGAAACCATTCTCTGCCACATCAATGCCCAGAACCGACGCCGTTACATCCCCCTCGGTGAAGGCGTAGGAGATTTCGGCTTCCACCCGCATGTTGGTCGTCAGTTGATAGCCAATCAGTCCTGCAAACAAGAACCCAGGCTGATCATATTCGACATCGAAGTCCGCGCCGCCATCTTCGATTTCTTGATCGAAGAAGAACGAAGTGCCGGCAGTCGCGCCGATATAAAGACCAGACTGAGCGGCTGCTGGTGAAACGGCGAGCAATCCAAGAGCAATGGCGGCGTAAATATGGCGCATCATCATCAACGTCCTTCCCGGCTTGAAAACCGGGCGAAGACAATCACAAGCGATGCCGCTTGAAAACAGTTGTTTGCTCAACTGGAAAACTAAAACTAAACTATAAGTTACAATACTTCCGAAAAATGATGAACCTCAAAGAGCAAACTCCTGCGGCTAAACTGTCAATTGCCGTTTGAAGTCAAGAAAAGCTGCAGTAAAATCTACCATGTGTTGAAAATCATTGCTTGCTGGAAGGCGGTGATATCCCGCTAAACTTCGTTGTTATTCAGCGGGTTGCCTCACGGCGCCGGGCGGCTGACGGCGCTGATGCTGTGGCTATCTTGCGTCATCGACCGAGAAAATCGAGGGCATCGCGGATGCCATAGCCCACACAAGCGTGGCGCGGAACTCGACGACGGGGCTTGCGGTGCCGACCGATCCTGCGCGAATCCGTGCGCTCAGGCGACGGTGGCGCCCAAAAGCGCGAGCGAACGCACGACCTCGGAGAACGGGGCCGTTAGTCGGTCTCGCCGTCCCTTTTTGCGCGTTCGGCCTTCAACTCTTCTATCATTTTTCGGATATCCGCCTCCCAGTCGAAGGTTGGATTTCTGGCGGGGTCGTAGTCAGGGACTTCGGGGAGATCGGCGCCAAGCTCTTC
>JBCCIN010000148.1:0-11397 GCA_039028235.1 Pseudomonadota bacterium | reverse complement strand
TCCGGCCCGGATTGCCTGCTCGGCAGGACACTGACCGTCTCACTCGACGCCAAGCATATCAACGAAAAGATACGGCGCATTCACAACGAAAACATGGGCGAGCCAGCCCTTGGCGGCTTCGAGTCCGGTTTCAAGCCGCCTACGACCGATGCCTCGCCTTTCATCCTCGACAATGATCTCGCCGCGTTCTTGCCCCCTGGCGATCACGGCGTCGGCACCCTCTCTCCAACGGTGCGGCCACGCATGATCGAGCCGACGGAAGCCGGTGGCTCACGCATCGGTACGCGCGTGCCTTCGCGACCTAGCAATGGACTTGCGCCGAGCTTCAACATCGAAGCGCAAGGAAGCGCCCATCCGGCACCTGAGTGGATGCATGTTCGAAGCCGGCTGAGAGCCGATGGCAGTGTTGACGATCTCAACACTAGGCGAAATGTCGCGCAGATCATAAGAGACGGCCGTCTCGGCAATGCCGACAACTTCATCGCCGGCCACTACAGCGATTTCACCTGCGATGGCTGGATCGATGCCGACATCGATGGACTTTCAGGTGAACTGACAAGAATGGTGCCGGCTTACTCGGTGATCGCCGCTCCGGATTTCTATCCCTTCGTCGATCAATCGGCGTTGGTCGACTGGTGGCTGAGCCAGGTGCCAACCATGTTCAGAAGCAACATCTGGTTCGTGCCGCCTCTGACACTGGCTGATCAGCGTACCGCCGCTAACATCAACCTCAGACCGTTCGGCGCCGACATCAGGCCGGAAAACAAGACGCCGACCGCCATCGTCGGTCTCAAGGAATCGGCTGCAACGGTCAGCGCGCTCGGCTCGGTCGCGGAAATCCCCCGCGTGTCCTCCTTGCCGGATGCCGGTGCCGGCATCTTCGCGCCGGGTTGGGACGTCAGTACCGACGTGACGTTCGACAGCAATATTGGCGAAAGCGTACTGCATCTGGCCGCCTATGGCCTTGGCAGTCCATTTCCGGAGGACGCCAAGCTATGCGCCGCCCTGTCGGCATTCTGGCCAGGTGTCGCTCCGGATACCGCGCGAAGTTCCGGCCGCCGTGCGGTGGCACCAATGACTGATCGCGAGGTCGGGCTTGGGGATGCACCGGCCTGGGACGGTGTCATCGGCCCGCGCCGCCTATCCATCGGCTCGCAGGACTTCATCGAGACCGATAACTTCGACCATGTCGACTATGTCACTGCCGCGCTCGACAGCAAGTTCACCATGGTTGAGACCATGAAATTGGGGCATGAGGACTATCAGGCCCGCATCCTTGCAACCGCACGCATGTATAGGCTCATCGGTGATCTTGCCGGTCTCGGCAGCAACTTGGTGCCGGTTTTCAGCGCCTTTCGCGTCTTATCGTTCAATCAGGGCCGCGCCGACGACGCGATCCTCGCCGATGCTGAACAAGTGCTCGGCTTTGCATTCGACGATCGGGTCTGCCGGTTCGAGATGGTTCAAATCGGTGCTGCTCAGCCCCTTGTTCAGGACCCCGCCAATTCAGCGCGCTGGCTTCGGCGCGAATCGATTATCCTCACCTTGCATGTGATTATAGGCTCGCAGAATCAGGTGATCTTCAAGCTCAACGACGGTCAATGGCTCGTCCCATCAAGCACGCCGGTCGCCTGAGGTGAGAGACGTCGATGCGGTTGTCGTCGGCGGTGGGCCCGCAGGGCTCAGCGCGGCCATCACTTTAGCCAAGGCCGGCCGTTCCGTCATGGTTCTCGAAAAGAGCAAGGATGCGCCCGGCGGTCCGGGCGAGACCTTTCATCCTGGAATCGAGGCGATCTTCGATCAGCTTGGCATTGGCGACGCGATGCGGGCAGATGCGTCTGCGCGCCACTTGGCGGTGATTGTCGAGCGGGCCGGTCACCGGGAGATCGTCGCTTATGAGAATGGATGGCGAGGTTTTCAGATTCGCCGCCGGCGATTGATTCGCCATCTCGCCAGGAGGCTGGAAAACGTCGGCGGCGAGATCAGCAGAGGCAACTCAGCTCGAAAGCTCGATCAGACACTCGATCGAAATATCGTCGAGACCGAGGACGGTTCATTTCGAAGTCGTTGGCTAATCGACGCGAGTGGGATGGCTGGCTGGCTCGACAGGCGCCGGGCGACGTCGATGCAGATCGTCTCCGAACCCATCTGGCTTCGCTACGGCTACGATGCCACCACGGTCTCGGATGGCACGCTGCCGAGACTTCGTATCGACGATGGACGATGGATCTGGCGGGCACCTTTAGGCGATGGTGAAACGGCCTGGGTGACATGCAGGCAAGGGCAGCCTTTCATCGATCGCATGCCTGACGGCGCTCGTGGGGCCGACGGGACCTGGTGCCTTTCGCGCCAGCCAGCCGGCTCTGGCTATTTCCGAGTTGGTGATGCCGCATGTCGGCTCGATCCAAGCAATGGTCATGGCGTGCTGCGTGCCATGATGTCTGCGATCATGGCCGCGCATCTGGCGATACAGTCGGATTCAGGCTTACTCGATCGAGAGCGAGCCGCTCAGATCTACGACGGCTGGATCAGATATTGGTTTGCCGCTGATGCGCGCCAATTGGCCAAGCATTTTCCGAACGTGTTATCCGGCGCCACGCAACATGACAATCAACCCTTAGTCTCCCCAGAGGTGCTGGAACCGGCCTAGATCGAGCGAGACGTAGGATTGGGTATTCGGGCGGTTGGACCGAAATACGCAGCTTCGTATTCGTTCTAAGGCTTTGAACCATTGCGTATTGATCACAGGTCAGCTTGTCAGTGCTTGCCGCCCTCGGAGCCAGGCTTGTGCTGCGAGCCATAACAAAGGCGGGAACAGCAACGAAATGCTGATGGCGATCAACGGCTGATCGACGCCCACATGGCCGAGGGCTGCGAAGGCAAAACCGAAGGGAATCGAGCCACAGGCCAGAGCAGCGAAGAACGACGCCTTGGGCATGGAGGTCAGACCAGCCATGCATGCGACGACTTCCGGAAAGACCGGTAGCCACCTTGAGAGGGCGACGAACCAGCCGCCGAACTGGGCGAAGAGTCTCTCGCCCCGGCAAAGATCTTGCTCTCCAAGGAACCACGCTGCGGCCGGTCGACCGAAACGCCGGCAGACGAGATAGCCGAGACTGCCTGCCAGAAAGGAGCCGAGGGCGGCTATCGACCCTCCGATCAAAGGGCCGTAGAGGATGCCAAGCGCGGTCATCACCGCCGTTGCCGGTATCGGCAACACCAGGTCTGCTATCAGAAGAAGGAGACCGACCGCCCAGGCCCAGACACCAAACCGGCTTTTCCATCCGCCAGCGTCCAGTGCCAACAGGGCGCTTTCGAGCGCGTCGCCCCAAATCAGAAAAGGAATGACGACGAGCAGTGCTAGGACAAGGAAAAGGCCTGTGATTTTGACCATTGAGACAGACGTCGTTGTCCTACGACCAAGCGTGCCGCGCCCCAATAGTCCTGCTAAGAATCGGAGCTGGCGTACGCTGTTCCATGACTTTCGTTCAGACGCTGACCATCACACTTTGATCCGGCTTCTGCAAGGTAACCAGGTGATCACAGATCTGTTCGAGGTCGTCGATCTCCCAAAAGGTCGATGTCGGAAGTGCCTTCAGCTTTTCTCGTTTGTTTCGATAAGCCTCCGGCGTGAGTGTCTCGAGGAGTCTGGAGACCGAATCGACCAGGGGCTGATCGAACACCCAGCCGGCGTCCAGTTCTTCGACCCGCTGTGCGGTTTCAGTATCGGCAAGCGCGATCATCGGTATCTGAAAACAACCGCCTTCATAGAGTCGGTTGGGTAGAAGCCAGTGGGAATTCTGTGAGTCATAGCTGTGGTCCCAAAGCTCGATCGTCCAATTGATGTCGACCTCAGCATAGACCTCGGCGAGATCCTCCGGACCCTTGTAACCACCGGCATAGATCATGTTAGGCTCGTCAGCGATTTGGGCTTTGAACGCTTCCAGTCCCGTTTCGGTGGGAAAGCCACGCATATAGATCCTGACCGTGTCGCGATTTCTTCTGGCGATCTCCGTCAGCATGCGTAGGCTTTCGACGCAGCGCATGGTGCCGCACCAACCGATCACCCAAGGCTTACCAAGTTCGGAAGGCCGGTGTTCTGGTTCGTTCTCGACCTCACGGACGCTGCCGATCGGCACCTTGTTCTCCAGCAGAAACCATCGTCCCTTGTAGTTCTGGATGGGCTCAAAATAGTGACGCACGTAGCCGCTGGAACTGACCACCAGAGCATCGCAGCGATGGAGAACAAAGCGTTCGAGCGCGCGGAAAAAGCGGTGGTGACCACGATCGCCCAGAAAAAACCGATGGACGTCCAGAACCTCGTAGGCGATCGGTGCCCGGTTGCCGGTAATTAGACGCATGGCGAGGGCGAGCAGTGCCATGTCGATATTGCGCGCGAAGATGAGGTCGACGTCAGCCAGGCGTCGCCGTTCCCTGAAAACCCTCCGCACGCCAGACATGAGACTCTTCAGGCGCTGCAGATAGGCATAATCTTCGGTAACGCCCAGGTCGATGTTTTCCCAGTCTGGCTTGTGTTCCAGATTGAATTTGATGCGGTGATAGGTGAGCCCAAGTACTTTATAGCCCAGGCGGCGCAGATGCTCGATTCTGCTAATTACCTTGCTGTCGGTACGGTCGTGGCCAAAGTAGGCCACTTTACCCCTGATTTCCATTTCTGACATTCGGTAGCTTTAGTTCCTTAGGATTTCACAAGCAGCGCTGCGTATAGAACAGGAGCAGCCGCGATGAAGCTAGTCGATAAATGAACGAATTTTTGATCGGGCATATTCCCTGACGCATTGAATCGACAGCAGAAACCGTCTCCGTGACGAAGACAAAGAAACGGTTTCTGAATGAACTGGCGGTAATCTGCTGTTGCCGACAATGCATGCCGGCGATGACTATCAAGCGGCGACACCGCCCTCCAGGCGGCGATTCTCGAGGAAGGCATCGAGTTCCTCGCTTATGGCCGGATCCAGTGCTGGGGGCTCATATTCCGAAAGAAGCTGCTGTACGAGCTGGCTGGCATGGTCCAGCGTCAGCGGACGTCCGGCTTCCTCCCAGGTCTCGAAATTGCGCCAGTCCGAGAGCAGCGGCGGATAGAAGGCCGTTTCAAATCGGGCGAGCGTATGCGCTGACCCGAAGAAATGGCCGCCTGGACCGACTTCGCGAATCGCGTCAAGGCCGAGCGTGTCGGCATTGACCTCAAGCGGTAGTAGAAAGTCGGTCATCATCTGCAGGAGTTCGGCATCGACCACCATCTTTTCGAACGAGGCCGTCAGTCCACCTTCAAGCCAGCCGGCTGCATGCTTGATCATGTTGCCGTGACCCATGACGGCGGGCCAAAGCGACATCATCGCTTCGTAGGCCGCCTGGCTGTCGACGCCATTCGCGGCGTTGACGCCCGAGGTCCGGTAGGGGACACCAATCCGTCTTGCGAGTTGACCGCCGGCGAGAACCGCTTTGGCATATTCCGGCGTGCCAAAGGCAGGGGCGCCAGACTTCATGTCGACATTCGAGGTGAAACCGCCGTACATGACTGGGCAGCCGGGTTGGACGATCTGCGCGAAAGCGATCGCGGCCAGCGCTTCGGCATGTTGCTGGGCAAGGGCACCGGCGATGGTGGCGGGCGCCATGGCGCCCGATAGCGTGAAGGGTGTGATGATGATGCACTGGTTGCGCGTCGCCATTTCGATCATGCCTTCGATCATCGGGCCGTCGAGGCGAAGAGGTGAACTGGTGTTGATCACCGTGGTCAGGCTTGGCTCCCGGCAAAATTGCTCCTCGCTGACGCCGCGTGCGATACGCGCCATCTCCAGGCCATCCAAGATGCGTTCCCGACCAAGCGAATAGGCGTGATAGAGCTTGTCCGAAAGCCGGATGAAGCTTGCGATGCAGTCGAGATGGCGGGTTGCAGGCGGTAGATCCACCGGCTCGACCGGATAACCGCCGAACAAGTGGATGCAATTCAGAGTTTGACCGAGGCGGATCAGATTGTCGAAGTCTTTCTTGTTGCCGGGGCGTCGCCCGCCCTCGACATCGGAGACATTGGGCGGGCTGGATACGGCGCCGAAAGTCAGCCAGCGGCCGCCAATTTCGAGATTACGTTTCGGATTGCGCGCATAGAGCGTGTAGTGGTCCGGCGCCCTGGCCACACTTTCCAGGACAAGGCCGCGATCGAAGCGAACGCGATCGCTGCCTGGCTCGACCTGCGCACCTGCCGCTTTCAGTATTTCGTGCGCGCGCGGATGCAAAAAGTCCATCCCGATCTCTTCGAGGATGGCCAGCGCGGTATTCTCGATTGCGGCAAGGCCGTCTTCATCGACGACCTCAATCGGCGGGAAGGGGTTCTCGATTTGGCGCCAAGGACGCTGGTTGACCTTGTCCAAACGTTCCCGCCGGTCTCGATTGCGCCGCCCTGATCTGGCCATGCTTGTCGTCCTTTCATGCTCCAGCCCTTCCGCATTGCGCGACTGGTGAATTGCTGTCAAGGATCGTTTTCCAGCATTGTCGTGCGCTGACATCATCCGGTCGCCTGATGGCAAGCACTGCCGAAAAAGGCGATCGATTCTAACGCTGTCCAGCCTCCTGAGACCGATGAGGCTTGGCAGCAACTGGTGCGAGGCAATCGGTGATCGATCTTCCGTCCCCCTGTGTCGGCGTTTGCACTCTCGACCCTCGGACCGAGCGCTGTATGGGCTGCATGCGCACAGCCGCGGAGATCGCGCGCTGGCCCCATGCGGGCGAAGGAGAGCGCCTCGAGATATTGCAGGCTTTGCGCAAACGCCGCAGGGCGGCCGGCGTCACCAGCCAAGCTGACAGCAGGCCGCGAAGACGCCGGAGGCGATGATCAGCACCGATTTTGACTGCGGTTCCCGGTCAGGGAATCCAAACCCACAAGATCATCGGTACCGCAATCAGTAGAATGACCAGATCCATTGGAAGGCCGAGGCGCCAATAATCGCCGAACTGGTAACTTCCCGGTCCCATGACCAGCGTATTGGACTGATGGCCAATAGGCGTCAGATAGGGCGATGCCGCGCCGACAGCGATGGCCATGAGCAGAGCGTCAGCCGGGACGCCCATCGTCGACGCCAGGCTGAGGCCTATTGGCGCCATCAGCACGGCTGTCGGCGTATTGTGAATGAGATCGGAGAGGAGCATCGACGTCGCCATGACCAGGGCGAGCAGGGCCCAGAGCGGGAGATCACCGGCGACCGCCACGATACCTCCAGCGATCAACGCCGTTGCACCGGAGGTCTCGAGCGCTTCGCCGATCGGTATGAGGCTTGCGAGCAGCACGATGACTGGCCATTCGATGCTGCTATAGACGTCGCGCAGCGGCAGCGCGCCTGTAACGACCATGGCGAGTACCGCGGACACGAACGCGACCTGTACCGGCGCCAGGCCGAGAGCGGCGGCCATGACCGCCAGAACGAAGATGAGAAGGGGCCACCATGAGGTCCGGGCCGATGGCCGGTTGAGGCCGCGTTCAGCCAGAGCTAGGCAGCCAAGCGTCGGCAGGATTTTTTGCAGCGTGTCCTGGTGTCCCTGCAACAGTAGAACATCGCCGATCTGAAAGCTCACACTGGTCAGCCGCGCTTCCGGTGGCTGACTTTGCCGGGCCATGGCGAGCAGATTGACCCCGTAGGTCTCATGCATGCGCAGCCGGCGCATCGAACGGCCTTCGATCGGCGCCTTCGGCATGACCATGGCCTCGACCAGAATGATATCGTCGGACATCAAAGCGTCCTGGCTGACGTCAGCCTCGCCTGCGGGGATCAGCCCGCTCTGCTCCAAAAGAGGCTGCAGTGCGAGGGGATCGCCCTGGAGGATCAGGACGTCATCGGCATGGATGCCATTCGTACCATCAGGCGCAAGCTGGCGATCACCATCACGGATGATTGCCATGACGGTGGCTTCGTTGTCGCACATCTCCTCCAGGCGTCCGATGGTGGCGCCCGCAAGCGGCGACAAGGCGAGCACACGAGCCTCGATTAAATAGGACTGAAGGCGAAATCTGTCGGCGGCTGGCACCTGCCTTGCGCGTTTTGGCAGGAGATACCGGCCGAACAGTGCGATGTAGGCGAGGCCGGCGAGTGCCACCGGCAGTCCCACCATCGTGAAGTCGAACATGGCGAACGGAGCGCCTGCTGCATCGGCGCGAGCGGCTGCAATGACGATGTTGGGTGGTGTTCCGATCAGGGTAACCAGTCCGCCGAGTAGGCTGGCGAATGCCAGCGGCATCAGGACCATCGACGGTGCGGTTCGACTGCGCTCGGCGTTTCGGACGGCAACTGGCAACATCAAGGCAAGCGCACCGACATTGTTCATGAAGGCTGAAAGTCCCGAGGCCACGCCGGCGGTCAGCATCGTTTCACGCCACGGACTCTGGTTGAGCGATGCAATTCCCTTGGCGAGCTGGTCGACGATGCCTGACTGCTGCAGAGCCTGGCTCATCACCAGCACCGCGGCGACCGTGATCACGGCCGGATGTCCGAATCCGGTGAACGCTTGTTCAACAGGCACGATGCCGGTGCCCAGGGAAGCGACCAGAGCGGTGACGGCTACGACGTCATAGCGCCACCTGTTCCATACGAAGAGGATCATCGTGGCTGCCAAAATCAACACCACGATGCCGGGGTCACTGCTCAAAGCCGTTGTTCTCCACAAATGCTGGTGGACGATGGCCTGAGGATCCTGGCTGGCCAGTCCGCTTTTCGAAAGATATAAGGCCCCTTAGGCGCAGACAGCCAGCGTCGGCAAGTGATCAGTCATCGAGAAGGAGGTTTCTACGATCCGCAACAACGGACACCGAATGCGTCAAAAAACGCAGGCCGGCAATGGGCATTATGCTGTGATCGATATCGGGTCCAATTCGGTGCGAATTGTGGTCTACGATCATCTCGGCCGCGCCCCTCTCCCTCGCTTTAATGAAAAATCGTTTTGTGGTCTGGGAGACGGACTCGCCGAGAATGGCGAACTCGCAGCAGAGGCCGTCGACAAGACACTGCATGCGCTTCATCGCTATACCGAGGTAGCGGCGGCGATGGGTGTTGGGCGAATCGACATCGTCGCCACCGAAGCCGTGAGGCGCGCGACCAACGGCGCTCTGCTGGTAAAGGCGATTGAGGAACAAACCGGTCTCAGAACGCATGTTCTGAGCGGCGAGGAAGAAGCACGTTTCGCAGCGCTTGGGGTCATTTCAGGTTGCCACAAACCGAAAGGTCTGGTCGGAGATTTCGGCGGCGGCAGTCTCGATCTCGCTGAGGTGGCGGGTGATCAGATCGGGGATCGTCGCATCAGCCTGCCGATTGGAGCGCTACCGATCACGCTTGCCATGTCCGAAGACGCGGCGGCGGCAAAGAGAAGCATTGACGACATTCTTGCCGCTGAACTTGCGCCACTGGTGACGATTCCGACATTTTATGCTGTCGGCGGCGGCTGGCGCGCTCTCGCGCGTGTGCACATGGCGATGACCGATGCGCCGGTTAAGATATCTCACGGCTATGTCATCGAAGCCGGAGAGGCTCGCACCTTTGCAAAATCGATCCGTCGTCTGGACAGAGCGGCGGTCGCTGCGCTGCCGAACGTTCCGACGCGTCGCATAAGGACATTGCGTGCGGCGGCTCTTGTGATGGATCGCTTGCTGAAACGCCTAAAACCAGAGAGCCTGATCTTCTCCGCCCTCGGCCTGCGCGAGGGCTGGCTCCACGGACAGCTGCCGGAAGCGGACCGACAACTCGATCCACTTATCGAGGGGGCTCGGGCCTTTGCTTCGCCGCGTTCACGTGTGCCGTCGTTCGGTGCTGCCCTAGTGCGCTGGACCGACGGTCTGTTTCCGACGGAGACCGAGGAAGAAAGGCGTATTCGCGTGGCTGCGGGATTGCTATCCGATATCGCCTGGTCCGATCATGCGAATGTCCAGGCGAAGCAGAGCTTCGAACGTTTGCTTCAGTTCCCTTTTGTCGGACTGGATCATGTTGAGCGGGTCTATCTCGCGGCGGTTATTCATGCCCGCTACGATGGCAAGGCGGACGACCCCATCCTGAAACCGGCCATCGATCTTCTTTCTGAGCATCAATGTCGCCGTGCACAGATCCTCGGCCGTGCCATGCTGCTCGGACATCGTTTTTCCGGGAGTGTGCCGGAGATTCTGGATGCGGCGAGACTCATGATCAAACAGGATCGGGTCTGCCTCAAGGTCAGTAATACGGAGAGCGTGCCGGACAGTGATGCTGTTCGCAGTCGCCTACGCAGCCTCGCTAGGGCGATTGGCGTTCGTCGAACGGAGATCGTCGAGGTGGACAGCCTCGATTGAACGACGCGGCCCGACTTGATGATGCCTTGCACGATCAGACCCTGCGCCGACGGTAAATTGCCACCCAAAAAGCGACTACGCACCTTGGCGTCTTTGTCCATCGGGACTATAGAACAAGCAACAATGACCTCCAGGTTGAGCCGCATTGCTAGTGAGGGGATGTTATGATCCGCGAAGCGCTTACCTTCGACGACGTCCTGCTCCAACCCGCGCGCTCAGAGGTCCTGCCGACGCAGGCTGATGTCAGCACCAGATTGACGCGTGATATCAGCCTCAAGATTCCGCTGATCTCCTCGGCGATGGATACCGTAACCGAAAGCCCCATGGCGATTGCGATGGCGCAGGCTGGTGGGCTCGGCATCATCCACAAAAATCTGGATATCGAGACGCAAGCTTCCGAAGTTCTGCAGGTCAAGAAGTTCGAGAGCGGCATGGTGGTCAATCCGATCACCCTGCCGCCAAGCGCACCATTGGCCGAAGCCCTTGCCTTGATGGCGAAGCACAAGATCTCGGGCATTCCCGTCGTCGAAGGCGATGACAAAACCCTGGTCGGTATTCTCACCAACCGAGATGTCCGCTTTGCGAGCGACACAAGTGTCCCCGTCAAGGATCTGATGACATCGCGGAATCTGGTCACGGTGCGTGACGACGTCGGCAGCAATGAGGCAAAGGCGCTTCTTCATCGACATCGTATCGAGAAGCTGCTGGTGACCGATGACGAAGGCCATCTGATCGGTCTTATGACCGTGAAGGACATCGAAAAGGCGGAAGCCAATCCCCATGCGGCTAAGGATGATCAAGGAAGGCTGCGCGCCGGCGCTGCCGTTGGCGTCGGCGACGAGGCGATGGAACGGGCTGCGGCGCTAATCGAGGCGGGAGTCGACGTGATCGTCGTGGACACGGCACATGGTCATTCCGCCGGTGTGCTGAAGGCGATCGAGCGACTTCGCCGGCAAAGCAATGCATTTCAGCTGATTGCCGGCAACATCGCGACGAAGGATGGGGCCAAGGCCCTGATCGACGCCGGCGCCGATGCGGTCAAGGTCGGGATCGGACCAGGATCGATCTGCACCACG
>JBCCIN010000147.1:0-11397 GCA_039028235.1 Pseudomonadota bacterium | reverse complement strand
GCAGTGGTTTCTTTCCTTCGTAGTCTTGCATGAAGGCGTCGGCACCGATCGGGGCCATGATCTCGTCGAAATCGAAGGGCGGCTGCAGCATGATGGTGTTCCTCCGGCCTCTGGTCGGGTAAAGGGGCATCCAGCCATGCGGCTCTTCTGCATTGACCGCGGCCCCGGCTCGACTAGGTTGTCAGCGGTTCGGCCGGGAGAAAATTGCATGTCGGAAGACCAGGGACAAGACGAGACGGAGGCGTCCGTCTGCGATCACCTAGCGCAGGTTCAAGCGCAGATCGATGTGGCCGCGAAGGTTGCAGGCCGCAGCCCCGGCGACATCACGCTGGTCGCGGTCAGCAAAGCACAGCCGGAGGAACGGGTTCTTGCGGCGCTGGATGCCGGCCATCGGGTATTCGGCGAGAACTATGTGCAGCCGGCGCAAACCCGCTGGCCTGCCTTGAAGCAGCGTTATCCGGACATCCGGCTTCACATGATCGGGGCCATTCAGAGCCGAAAGGCGAAGGACGCCGTCAGCCTATTCGATGTGATCGAGACGGTCGATCGGGAGAAGCTGGCGCGGGCGCTCGCGAAGGAGATGGTGGCCCTGGACCGCCGGCCGGATTGCCTGGTTCAGGTCAACACCGGCGAGGAGCCGCAGAAAGCAGGCATCCATCCGGGTGACGCCGATGCGTTCATCCGCCTTTGCCGGGACGAACTCTCTCTACCGGTGAAAGGATTGATGTGCGTGCCGCCCGTCGATGACGAGCCGGCCATGCATTTTGCCCTGCTCGCCAAGATCGCCGGACGCAACGATCTTCAGATTCTTTCGATGGGCATGAGCGCCGATTTCGAGGTCGGCGTGCAGTTCGGAGCGACGCATGTGAGGGTGGGCAGTGCGATTTTCGGGGCGCGGCTGCCGAAGAACTGATCTGGCTCCGGGGCGAGTGTCGCGGCAACGCCCGAGAGGAGGGCCAGGGCGACGAACAAAGCGACGACGATGCGGGTGACCCCGACTGGGTTATGCTGCTTCCGTCTCGCCATCGGAGAACTCCCCTCGCATCCGTTGGATCTCATTCAGCACCGTCATGGATGTGAATAGCGAGGCCGTTCTGAACGAACCCTGATGGCGACGTTCATCTGCCGTTCATCTTGGCATCAAGGGCTTGGCGCCGCGCGCGCCTTGGATCGATGCCGCCTTTCTTGCCCCAGGCTTCCGTCTTTTGAGAGCTTGTCGAAGAAGGCTCGCGGCGTACCGGTTCGGAGGATGCCTTCTGGTCATCGACGGCTGCGATGTCTTCGTAAAGCGTCCTGGCTTCAGGAGCCGGCCCGCGGCGCTCGCCGAGTGCGACCACGCGGATGACCCGGATCTCTCGTCCCTGCGCAAAGGTCAGAACGTCGCCCGGCCGCACTTTGTAATGCGGCTTGGTGACAAGCATGCGATTGATCCTGACCTTCCCCTTGCTCGTGACCGTCGCTGCGAGGGTTCTGGTCTTGAAGAAACGAGCCTGCCAGAGCCACTTGTCGAGGCGGAGGCCACTCTCGCCGCATGGCTCGCTTTCGCTCGCAGTCGGGTCTCGACGCGACTTTGTCGTCATGCCGCGCCCGTCTTGAAACGCAGGCCGCGAAGGGCCGCGAAGGGCGAGGCAGCAGCCTCGGCGTCGTCCTTTTTTTTCCGCTTCGCGGAACGCTTTTGCGGACGTGTCGTCCGTCGTCGATAGGTGCCGTCGTCATGCCGGGAAAAGCCAAGATCGTCGACCACCAGGCCGAGATCGTCGCGGCTGAGACCGCAGATCGCCATCATGTCAGGCGACAGCTCGAAGGATGCCCCATCTTTCGATGATCGCCGAAGCATCGCGGCTAGACGCTCAACGATGTCGATCCTGAGCGCGTGCCGACCGAGGCGCTCGAAGCCGATGGCCTGGACGTAGCCTTCGTCGACCGTCGCAGCCTCCAGCGCCACCCGGCCGTAGGGCGGCGGCGTCAGATCCTGCCTACCTCGCTGCACCGCCCAGAGCCTGGCACGCAGTTCGATGGATTTTGCCTTGAGCATGGCCGGAAGATAGACGTGGCGAACACCGAAACGCACACCGAGCTTGCCCAGACGGCTTCTGGAGGACTTGGAAAGTCCCTTTGTCTGCGCTGCGGCCTCGTCAGCGGCGAGATTGCCGAGGCCCTCGACCAGAAGAAAAGCGATGCCGCGCGCCGGACCTTCCAGCTCCGCGGCCTGAAGATCGCGCAACGGCGCCGAGAGGTCGGCAAGATGGGCATCGAGCCAGATGGCGAGCCGGCGACGCACGGCTTCCCGCGCATCACCGCCGAGTTGGTCGTCGACCAGGGCCTCGATACGCGGCGCTAGCGGGGTCGCACCGGCCAGGAGACGGCCGACCGGCTGCGCCAGTTGCTGGACGTCTTCTTGCCAGTGGATGCGACAGCTGTCGTCCAAGGCAAACGCTTTGTCCTCCGCCGCGACCAGCGCCTTCACACGGCGCATCAGTTCCGGCCCGATCACCCGCCTTGCCGCCGCATTGACCGCGCGGCGCTCGATCTCGCCGTTTTCGACTTTCGGACCACCGAGAACCGGCAGCAGACCCTCGATCCGGCCGACCTCCTGGCCCTCGATCATGACCGCGCCGTCATCCTCGACAGCGCCGAGCGGCCCACCCTCCTGCAGGCTCTTTAGGAGGATCTGGGTTCGCCGGTCAACGAAGCGCTGGGTCAGGCGTTCATGGAGAGCGTCGGAAAGACGGTCCTCGACCGCACGCGCCCGCTCCTGCCAGTGGTCCGGATCCTCCAGCCAATCGGCGCGGTGGGTCATGTAGGTCCACGTGCGGATGTGGGCGAGGCGGGTGGTCAGCGCATCGATGTCGCCTTCCGTGCGCTCCAGCCTGGCGATCTGGTCCGCGACCCAGTCACTCGGCAGTCGCTCGCGCTCGGTCAGATGGTCGAACACCGTCTCCAGGAGGAGGAGATGGCTGTCGGTCAGGGTCTTTCTGAAATCGGGAATCTGGCAGACGGACCAGAGGCGCTCGATCGATGCGCGATCCGTCGTACGTTTTTGGATGCGCTCCTTTCGGGACAGCGTCTTCAAGCTGATATGATCGAGCGCGTTGCCGGTTTTTCTCAAGCACTCGAATGGCGGTGGCTGGTCCAAACTTTCAAGAAGGTCGTCGAGCGAGGAAAAATCCAGCGCCGCGTGGCGCCAGCGCAATTCCCTGACCGCCGGAAAGTCGTGGCTCTCGATCGATTCAACGAGCCTCGCGTCGAGGTCGCCGACATCGATGGTGGTGCCGAAGGTGCCGTCCTGCATGTGACGGCCGGCGCGGCCGGCGATCTGCCCGATCTCGGACGGCGTGAGCTCGCGGGTCTCGCGGCCGTCGAATTTGACGATACTGGCGAGCGCCACATGGCCGAGATCCATGTTGAGGCCCATGCCGATGGCATCGGTCGCGACCAGGTAGTCGACTTCGCCTTCCTGATAAAGGGCGACCTGCGCGTTCCGCGTGCGCGGGCTGAGTGAGCCGAGCACCACGGCCGCTCCGCCGCGCTGCCGGCGGATCAGCTCGGCGAAGGCGTAGACGTCGCGCGCGGTAAAGGCGACCACGGCACTCCGCTTCGGCAGACGGGTGACCTTGCTCGGCTCGGCGTAGGTAAGCGTCGAAAAGCGCGGACGGGTAAGCACTTCCGCTTCCGGCACCAGACGTTTCAAAAGCGGGCGAATGGTGTCCGCACCCAGGAACATCGTTTCGCTGGCGCCGCGCGCCCGCAGCAACCGGTCGGTAAAGACATGCCCGCGCTCACGGTCTGCGGCGAGCTGGATCTCGTCGACCGCAAGAAAGTCGACGTCCAGATCCTCGGGCATGGCCTCGACCGTGGCGATCCAGTAGCGCGCGGTTTTCGGCTGGATCTTTTCTTCGCCGGTGATCAGCGCGACCTGGGCAGCCCCGCGTTCGGCGACGATGCGGTCATAGACTTCTCGGGCGAGAAGGCGAAGCGGAAAGCCCATCAAACCCGTCTGGTGGGCCAGCATGCGCTCGACCGCGAAATGGGTTTTCCCGGTATTGGTCGGGCCGAGCACGGCGAGAACGCGTTGGTGGTCGAGAGGCGTCGACATCATGACCATATCTCGACTATGGGACGTCCAGGACGGCCTGACAAGCCATCGCGATCCGTATCCAAGTATCGCTCATGTGGTGGTCAGCAAGACCGGGCCATACGACATGTTGATGACGGTGACTTCTTCCGGCACCACAACGCCGACACCGCTTGAACCGCCGCCGGGCAGCACTTACATGGCGCGACATCCTTATAATGCGACCATTGAGACGACGGGGGACGATGGGCATGGCCGCCGAGAAACAACCGTTCGAGGCCGAAGTCGGCCGTGTACTCGATCTGGTGATCAATTCGCTTTACCAGCATCGGGACATTTTCCTACGTGAACTGATCTCCAACGCTTCTGATGCCTGTGACCGGCTGCGTTATGCGGCGATCAGCGACGACAAGCTCATGGCAGACGGGTCCGATCTCAAGATCATGCTGACGCCCGACACCGCTGCCGGCACCCTGACCATCGACGACAACGGCATCGGCATGAGCCGGGACGAGCTGGTCGAGAATCTCGGCACGATCGCACGCTCCGGCACGGCTCGCTTCGCCGAGGCGATGTCCG
Source organism: Pseudomonadota bacterium (assembly GCA_039028235.1). Classification (GTDB taxonomy): domain Bacteria; phylum Pseudomonadota; class Alphaproteobacteria; order Geminicoccales; family Geminicoccaceae; genus JANQPX01. The sequence goes on along the minus strand of JBCCIN010000147.1, from coordinate 6,743 downwards.
GCGACAAGAAGGCGGACATCAACCTGATCGGTCAGTTCGGCGTCGGTTTCTATTCAGCCTTCATGGTCGCCGACGAGGTCGTGGTCATGTCGTCAAAGGCAGGCGAAGGTGTTGCCCATCGCTGGACGTCCGACGGCAAGACCGGCTTCTCGGTTGAGAAGGTCATGGACAAGGCGCCGTCCGGGACCAGAGTGGTCCTCCATCTGCGCGAGGACGCCAAGGACTTTCTGGATGAATACCGACTTCGGCACATCGTTCGAAGCTATTCCGACCACATCGCCATCCCCATCATGTTCCAAGGTGAGGCGAAACCAGCCGAGCCGAAGGAAGGCGAAGAGAAATCCGACGAGACGGTGGTGCCGGAGGCCGTCCAGATCAACGAGGCGAGTGCGCTTTGGACCCGGCCGAAATCCGAGATCACTGACGAGCAGTATAAAGAATTCTACCATCATGTCGGCCACGCCTATGACGATCCCTGGACGCGCCTCCATGTCCAGGCGGAGGGCCTCGTCTCCTACCAGGCGTTGTTGTTCGTCCCAAGCATGCAGCCGATGGATCTGTTCGATCCGAAGCGCGAGCACGGCGTAAAGCTCTACGTCAAACGTGTCTTCATCACGGATGGCCTCGAAGGCCTGATGCCGCGTTATCTGCGCTTCGTGAAAGGCGTGATCGACACCGAAGATCTGCAGCTGAATGTTTCAAGAGAAACCCTGCAGCACAGCGCTGTGCTCGCCAAGATCAAGAAGGATCTGGTGAAGCGCATCCTCGACGAGTTGGCAAAGCGCGCCAAGGCCGACGATGGCGGTTACCAGACCTTCTGGGAGCAGTTCGGCCAGGTCATCAAGGAAGGCATCTACGAGGATCACGATCAGCGCGAGAAGCTCTTGGATCTCGCCCGCTTCCGCTCGACCCATGATGACGGCTGGGTCAGTCTCGCCGACTATGTCGGCCGCATGAAGGACGGCCAGGATGCGATCTACACCATCTCCGGCGACAATCTGACGGCGCTCAAGTCCAGCCCGCAGCTCGAAGCCGCCAAGGCGAAGGGTGTCGAGGTGCTGCTGCTCGCCGACAATATCGACGACTTCTGGCTGCCGCAGGCGGACAAGTACCAGGAGAAGCCCTTTAAGTCGCTGACGCGCGGCGATGTTGATCTATCCAAGATCGATGGTAACGCGGACGAGGACAAGGAGGACGACGAGGCGGGGAAGGTCGAAGGCGAGGACATGGACAAGCTGATCGCTGCCTTGAAGGCGAAGCTCGGCGACAAGGTGGCCGATGTCCGAGTGTCAGCGCGTCTGACCGACAGTGCCGTCTGCCTGGTCGCGGACGAGCACGGCATGGACATGCGCCTTGAGCGTTTCCTGAAACAGCATCAGCAGCTCGGCGAGCTGTCGAAGCGCATTCTGGAGATCAACCCGAAGCACGATCTGATCCGCCGCATGGCGGCAGCCGATCCGGCGAGCGACGAGCTGGGCGAGCTTGCTGAACTCCTACTGGATCAGGCGTTGATCGTCGAAGGTGAGCCGCTGCCGGACCCCGGAGCCTTCTCGCGGCGCATGAGCGCCTTTCTGACCAAGGGCCTTGCCGCCTGACTGGCACGACCAACGCGATTACGAAAAAAAGCCCCCGTATCCACGGGGGCTTTTCGCGTTCGAAAGATGGTCTGGCCGCGGCTGCGGCCTGCGTCATCCGTCGATCAATTCGCCGCGCAAGGATTGCAGGGGTTGCACGGATTGCAGGGATTGCAGGGATTGCATGGGTTCGCCGCGCAGGGATTGCAGGGGTTACAAGGATTGCACGGGTTGCAGGGATTGCATGGGTTCGCCGCGCAGGGATTGCAGGGCGTGACAGCGTCTACGGCAGCACCGGCATCCTCGCCGATGCCCTCGATCGTGTTGCAGCCGGACAGCGCAACAGCACCGCCCAGAACGAAGGTCGTCGCGGCCAGGGTGCGAATGGCGGTGCTGGAAAGAAGTCGACGATTCTGTTCACTCATTTTCTCATCCCCCCTCGGGATATGTAGAATTACGGATGGACGCTAGTTACACGAGAGGACAAAGAACTGCAAATCCAACCTGTACAAGATCGCGCGAGCTGGTCACTGGTCTGCGTCTTCTATGCTACTCAGTTCTGCGTGCAGGGCGAATAGCTCAGGCATCAGCTCATCGCCATGGCCGAGCACCACGGCGAGGTCGTACCAGCGGCGAACGCCGTCGGCGAGCGGCGCGTAGACACCCTGCGCTTCGGCAAGACGCCAGAAGTAAGAGACGTCCTTCAACGCATTCTTGACCGCGAAGGCCGACTTGGACGGATCGCCCTGATCGGTCAAAAGACGCGCCATCCGTTGAAAGGAAGCGCTGTCGCCGCCGCTGACCGAGATGAGGTCCACCATCATATCGGGATCAACCCCAGCCTTCGCCGCTGCCGTGCAGGCTTCGACCACCAAAGCCGCGTTGCCCAATGTCAAAAAGTTATTGATCAGCTTCAGCGTGTGGGCGCTGCCGAGCGGGCCGGTATGAAAGATGCGCTCGCAGAACGTCTCCAGGACTGGTCTGATCTCGTCGAGAAGGGCGGCGTCCGCCCCGATCATGATGTTGAGCCTGCCCTCTTCCGCCTCCTTGGGCGTCAGGGTTACCGGGCCGTCGACCAGGGCAGCGCCTTTCTCGGCGAGCACTTCGGCAAGCGCATGCGTCGAGGCCGGCTCGGCGGTGGTCATGTCCACCAAGACGAGGCCAGGCTTCGCCCCTTCGAGCACACCACCCTCGCCTCTGATCACCTGATCCATCACGCGCGAATCCGAGACGCAGGTAAAGAGCAGATCGACCGACGCTGCGAGTTTGGCGGCGCTCGACGCTTCTTTAGCCCCTCGAGCGACCAAATCGTCCACCGGCTTTCGGTTGCGATGGGCGAGGATCGAGAGCGGGTAGCCACCCTCCAGAATGTTCTTCGCCGCCCCGTGTCCCATCAAGCCAACGCCGATGAAACCGATCTTTTTTGACTTCATGGTCATTTCTCCTTGCCCTGGAGCGTGTCTTTGGCCCGTTACTCGAACTGAGGCCAGTGGTACGACCACTTCGGAAGATTCCCTGGTCACCCTCTACAACTTAGCGGCATACCGTCTTGCCAGGCGTTGACGGTGGGAATCAAATGATGTGGTCATACCACTAGAGTTGCCCACGAACGACGACAAGACAGGAGACTAGGCATGCTCGGCGATCCCCCCGTGGTCACGTTGAAACGGACTTTCGAGCGGCCGAGCGCTGCGCAGATCGAGGCGCTGACGGGCGTGCCCACCGGCTTCGTGGTCGACCTGATGATGGGTCAGGGGGCTGTTGATCAACGGATCAAGCCGCTCTGGCCGGAAAGCCGTTTCACGGCGCCGGTGCTGACCGCGGATTGCGGCCCGCGTGACAATCTCGGCCTTCTGGTCGCCCTCGAAGTGGCTAGGCCCGGCGACGTCATCGCGCTCGCGACGGGGAGCTTCGAGGAAACGGCGGTGCTTGGCGATCACGTCGCGGCCATGGCCAAGAACAAGGGTGCCGTCGCCTTCGTCACCGATGGCCTCGTGCGCGATGTCGATGGGCTGATCGAGGTCGGCTTCCCTGTCTGGTCCGCCGGTGTTTCGCCCAACAGCCCCTACAAGAACGGCCCCTGCGAGGTCGGCACTTCGGTCACGCTCGGCGGTGTCGCGGTCGCGTCCGGTGACTTGATGGTCGGCGATCGAGACGGGGTGGTGATCATCCCGCGGGACAAGATCGACGATGTGATTGCCGGTCTGCCGGACGTGCAGGCGAAGGAAGACGAAATGGGCCGCCTGATCGCCGATGGATTGAGTGCACCCGGATTCGTCAAGGATCTGCTCGCTTCCGACAAGACCAGGCTCCTGGACTGACCGGCCCATGACCAACCCGATCATTCCTGAGAACTGCCTCCCGGCCGACGCCGAGCTTTTCGTGAACCCGCACGCGAAACGTTTCGGCGAATGGAGCGAGCGCCAAGACGCGGCCCTCAGTCGAGACGACTTCCGGCTCGCCGAGGCGGTCATTCACAACTGGCCCGGCTATGAGCCGACACCGCTCCTCGCCCTGGACGGCCTCGCCGCCGCCATCGGCATCGGCCGGATCTGGTACAAGGATGAGGGAAAGCGCTTCGGCCTGAAAAGTTTCAAAGCGCTTGGCGGTGCGTACGCCGTCGCCCAGCTCATTCTGCGCGAAGCCGGCAAGCATGTCTGGGGCACACCGGTCTCCAGCCCGCTCCTGTTCGCCGGCCAATATCGTGACCTTGCCGCGAACATGACCGTGACCTCGGCGACGGACGGCAATCACGGCCGCTCGGTCGCTTGGGGGGCGAAGCTGTTCGGGGCGAAAGCGGTGATCTACATCCACGCCACCGTGAGCGAGGGACGCAAACGCGCAATCGAGGCCTATGGTGCGGAGGTCCGTCGGGTCGACGGCAATTATGACGACAGCGTTCGCCAATGCGCGGCCGATGCCGCGGCCAACGGCTGGACCGTCATTTCCGATACGTCCTACCCCGGTTATATGACGATCCCGATCGACGTGATGCAGGGTTATGGCGTGATGGCGGCGGAGGCGATCGCGCAGCTGCCGCCGGAGGAGGAGCCGACCCATGTCTTCGTGCAGGGCGGGGTCGGCGGCATGGCGGCGGCGGTCGCAGCACATCTCGCCTGGCGCTGGCGAAAAAAGCGGCCGATGCTGATCGTGGTCGAGCCGGTACAAGCCGCCTGCCTCCTAGCCAGCGCCAAAGCCGGCGGCCCGGCGGCCGTGACCGGCGATCTCGACACCGTAATGGCCGGGCTTTCCTGCGGCGAACCCTCGCTTCTGGCCTGGGACGTGCTGGAGGAAGCGGGCGACGCCTTCATGACCATTCCGGACCACGCAGCCGAAGCGACCATGCGACTTCTCGCCGAAGGCCAGGACGGGGACCGACCGCTGGTCGCCGGGGAAAGTGGGGTCGCCGGTCTCGCCGGTGCGATCACCGCGAGCCAGGTGGACGAGTTGTGCACCAAGCTCACACTAGATCACCATAGCCGCGTGCTGATCTTTGGCACCGAAGGGGCCACCGATGCGGATCTGTATGAGCAGATCGTCGGCCGCTCTCCCGAAGATGTGGAGGCTTCGGTATGAGTCGTGTTCTCACCATCGCCGCCGCCCAAATGGGACCCATCGGCAGAGACGAGCCACGTGAAAGCGCCGTCGCCCGCTTGATTTCCATGCTGAAGGAAGCGAAAGACCGGAATGCCGATCTCGTGGTCTTTCCAGAGCTGGCGCTGACCACCTTCTTTCCGCGTTGGTGGTTCGAGGACAAGGCGGAACTCGATGCTTTCTATGAGACCGAGATGCCGAATGCGACCACACAGCCGCTCTTCGACGAGGCTGCACGCCTCGGGCTCGGATTCTATCTCGGCTATGCCGAGGCCGTCGCCGAAGGCGGGGTCACTCGGCGCTTCAACACCTCGATCCTGGTCGACAAATCGGGAAAAATTGTCGCCAAGTACCACAAGGTGCATCTTCCCGGTCACGCCGACCATCAGTCCTGGCGCCCCTTCCAGCATCTCGAAAAGAAATACTTCGAGCCGGGCGATCTGGGCTTTCCTGTTGTCGACGTCAATGTAGGCGAGAATGGGGGCGGCAAGATGGGCATGTGCATCTGCAACGATCGTCGCTGGCCCGAGACCTATCGCGTGATGGGCCTGGCCGGCGCTGAGGTGATCATGCTCGGCTACAACACGCCGCAGCACTACCCCCAAGCACCCGAGCACGACCATCTCAACCACTTCCACAATCACCTGGTGATGCAGTCGGGTGCCTATCAGAACGGCTGCTTCGTGGTCGGCACGGCAAAATGTGGTGTGGAGGAAGGTTGCATGCTGATCGGCCAAAGCTGCATCATCGCCCCCACCGGCGAGATGATGGCAATGGCGACCTCGCTGGAGGACGAGGTGATCACCGCCAAGTGCGACTTGGATCGCTGCAAGGAGATCCGGGAAAACATCTTCAACTTTGCACTGCACAGGCGGCCTGAGTGCTATGGGGCGATTGCCGACGTTCGAGCATAGATGCCGCCCGCCCGACTTCGCCCCATAACGCCCAGTATCGGTCGTAGACTAATGCTGCGACGCGATTGCCTTCCGTCTGCGCTGCGCCCAACCGACGCCGAAGAGCCCGGCACCAAGGAGGGCCAGGGTCGCCGGCTCAGGGACGGAAACTGACTCGGCAACATTGAACCGAACATCGTCGATAAAGGTGAAGAGGCCGACATCACTACCAGAGCCGTATCTGATGACGACACTGGTGACCAACTCGTCGCTGACGAAACCGATAAACTGGTCCGCGAAATCGTTCATGTTCGCCGTGACGGACACCGTTCCGATAAGACCGCCGGCATCGAAGATGTCGAGATTGGCGTCGAACACCGAAGCGCAGCAGGTATCGTCGTTACCGAAGAACAGGCCGACGGACGACGTCGGTGACGCAAAGGTGATGGATATGGGATCCGGGAATATTTCCGTCGTGAGCCCGAACGTGCCGGAAGAGGTCACAAAGCCGCTGAAGGTGCCAGACGTGCCGCGCACAGTCCCAGAGGTCGAGTCAAAGGTGGCGCCAGCGACAAAGACGTCATCTTCGAAATCCTCGACGGTATAAGGACCTTGGGTCAAACCCGCCAAACTGGCGACTTGCGTGATGATTGCCGCCGCCGGACCAGCGCTAAGGAGAAAG
>JBCCIN010000146.1:0-11431 GCA_039028235.1 Pseudomonadota bacterium | reverse complement strand
TTCGCCCTGACCGACGGGCTGGCGAAACAGCTTGACGTTCAGCACATCGGCCCGACGCACGGTCAACGCCGCATCGTCGACTCGAAAGCCGATATCGCAAATCGAGGTGCCGTGGGCGCGATAGGTTGTATGCGCGAAACCTTCACGCTCGGTGTTGATGACGATCTTGATGTCGCCTTGCTGCCAGAGCGACACGTCCTTGTTGATGTGCTTGCCCGCTTGTCGGAAACCCATCGATGAGAGGAGAGTGCCGAGGCGATCGGCCTCATCTTTGTCCGCAGCAAATTCGATGAACTCGACACCGTCGATCGAGGCGCGCTCGGGCATGGGCCGAACATCGAGTGACGGCGCCGGCTCGATGCGATTGACGTCGTGCGTCAACGCCATAAGCGAACGATAGCCGTCGAGGGCGATGCTTTTCGGACTGCCGCCCCGGAACTGATCGTTGAAGATCTCAAGCGACAGCGGGCCCGAATAACCTGTCGCGGCGACCGCGCGCATGAACGCGGTCACATCGAGATCGCCTTCGCCCGGCATGTTGCGGAAGTGGCGGGACCAGTAGAGAAGATCCATGTCGATCAGCGGCGCATCAGCGAGCTGCACGAAGAAGATCTTGTCGCCGGGGATGGCACGAATGCTCTCCGGTGAGAGCTTGCGCCCGAGCGTGTGAAAGCTGTCGACGATCAGACCGATATTCGGGTGATCGGCACGCCTGACGATCTCCCAGGCGTCCCGATGATCGTTGATGTGCTTGCCCCAGGCGAGCGCTTCATAGCCGACGCGCTGGCCCCGTTTGGCTGCACGTTCGCCGAGTTCGGCGAGATCATCGGCCGCCCGATCGATCCCGCCCAGCGCCTTGGGGTGGATGGTCGAGCAGATCAGCATCAGGTCCGTCCCAAGCTCTTCCATCAGATCGAACTTACGTTCCGCCCGATCGAAGGCGCGCTTGCGGTCCGGCTCCGGCAGGCCTTCGAAGTCGCGGAAGGGCTGATAAAGCATGATCTCAAGACCATGATCACGCACCTGCTTGCCAACGTCCCGGGGCGAGCCCTCATGGGCGATGAAGTCCTGCTCGAAAATCTCTATGCCATCGAAACCAGCTGCGGCGATTGCCGCGAGCTTCTCCGGCAGATCTCCCGAGATGGATACGGTGGCGATCGAGGTCTTCATAGGTTCCCGTCCGATTCGCGTCGTTAGATCCGCCCAACTTCTGCTATCAGTCAAAATGTACCGTTTAGTTAAATTGTCAATTGATTCTTCCCGAGCGAGCAGTCAATGATCAGGGAAGAGTGAACCGACAACGCCGGTGACGGGATGAACGAGACAGCGAAAACCAGAAAGAACAGCTGGCGGCAGGACCCGGACAGGGTGAAGGCCGATATTCTGGCTATCGCTACCGAGGTGTTTGCAACCTTCGGCCTCGCGGGTGCTCGCGTCGACGAGATCGCGCGCCGCACGCAAACGTCGAAGCGTATGATCTACTACTATTTCGGTGACAAGAACGGGCTCTATATGAGCGTTCTCGAAGCCGCCTACGCCCGCGTCCGTGCCGGCGAGGACGCCCTCAAGCTCGATGAGCTCGATCCCATCTCAGCCTTACAGCGACTGGTCGAATTCACCTTCGACTTTCACCGTGACAACCCAAGCTATGTACGGTTGGTGCAGATCGAAAACATTCACGATGCCGACCACCTGAAACGCTCCGAGCGCATCGCTAAGCTCAATCTGTCCGCCATCGACAAGCTTGAGGACATCTGCCGGAACGGCATCGAGGAAGGATCATTCAGATCGGATATTTCCCCGGTGCAGCTGCATTGGCTGATCAGCTCGTCATGCGTCTTCAACCTCTCGAACCGAGCCACCTTCAGGCACCTCTATGGCGGCGACCTGTTCACCGAGGCGGGACAAGCGGGGCTAAGAAAGCTGATTGTCGCTTCCGTACTCGGCGCCATTCGCTGCTAGAATGCTGATGAGGACGAGATCAGTTCGCGGAGTAGGAGCTGTCACGCGTAGCAGCAAACGGCACGCAGCCTTTTTCTAAGACGATGCATCCATCATTCAGAACAACTGGCGTGCAAGTCGATCCAGACAGTATCTGAGGCTCGCAACTCATCGCAGCAGGTTCGGCAGGAAGAGGGCGATGGCGGGAAACGCGATCACCATGCCCATGACAATGAGCTCCAAGCCAATGAAGGGGAGGGCGGCCTGGTAGATCTGAGTGATGCGGATATGGGCGGGTGCCACGCCCTTCATGACGAAAAGAAGGAGGCCGAATGGCGGTGTTTTCAGACTGATTTCCATAGCGATCAGCATCATCACCATCAGCCAGGTCGAGTTCATGCCGAGCGTGTCGGCGATCGGCAGGAAGAAGGGCAGCGTCAGGAGGATCATGCTGATCTGATCCATGAAGCAGCCGAGGAACAAGAGGAGCAGCATCATCAGAAGCATCGCCGACACCTGTGTTAGCGACACTGCGTCGATGGCTTGGAGAACACCGCTGGTGGCACCCGACACCTGCAGTACCTGCGCGAAGGTCAGGGAGCCGGTGATGATGAAAAGCAGCATCACATTGATCTTAGCGGTTTCTCGCAGCGCCTTCATCAGGGCCTGGCGTGTCAGCTTTCCATAGGCGGCGCTGATCGCCACGGCTGCGAGACAGCCTAGCGCTGCAGCTTCTTCGGGTGCTGCGATGCGCAGGAAGATCGAGCCGACGACAACGGCAAAAATGATGAAAAGCGGCAGCACGTCGACAAAGAACGGTCGCCAGCGCACCCAGCCCCGTTCCAAGGCCTCGTCGGCTTGCGGTGCCAGCGACGGGTTGAGCCGACAGCGGATGAGGACATAGACGACAAAAAGCGCCGACATCATCAGGCCCGGCAGAACGCCGGCGATCAGGAGATCGGTGATCGAGCGCTCGGCGAGGCTCGCCAGGAGGACGGCGAGCGCCGATGGCGGGATCAGCATGGCGATGCCGCCCACAGCCATGATCGGGCCGATCGCGAGCGTCGGCTGATAGCCGCGTTTCAGCATGTCCGGCAAAAGCAGATTGCCGAGAAGGGCGGTGTTGGCGATGGTCGATCCCGAAAGCGACGAGAAGACCGAACCGCCGGCGATCGAGACGATGGCGAGGCGGCCGGGCACCCTTGAGATCAGCTTGTCGATCGCATTGATCGAGCGAAAGGCCACACCAGTCTGAAACAGAATCTCGCCCATCAGAATAAAGAGGGCGACCGGCACGAGCGTGAACTTGGTGATCGACAGCGCATATTCGATCGGCATCAGGCTAAGCCCGATCTCGCCTCGAAGGAAGATGAAAGCCCCGACGATATTGGCGGCAAAAAACGCAAAGGCGACGGGGAGGCCGATGACCAGGAGGGCAACGGCGCTGCCGAGGAGCAAAGTGAGCGCCCAGTACCATTCCATCACCATGTTAGACGCCGCCCGCCTCGTCGGCTCCAGCTTCGGGCGCATCGCCGCCGCGCAGCAGCCGGCAGACAAATTCGAGGGCCAGCAGGGCAAAGCTGATCACAAAGACGGTCAGCAGCCACCATTCCGGCACGTTGAAGTACTTCATCTGCAAGGAGTTGAAAGCATACGCGCTCGAGAGATTGATCGAGCCGAACCAGACCAGGACGAGGCAGATCAAAAGGCCGATGGTGTCCAAAACCCGATTGAGTGCGTCTCCGGCACTCTTCGGCAAGCCCGTGAGAAGGAGGTCAACGCGAACATGGGCGCCGAGGCGAAGGACCCAGGGGGCTGCCAGGAACACACCGGCAAAGAGTGCATACTCGACAATCTCCTGCATGCCCGGAAGATTGCCGAGCCCGAACAGGCGGAGAAACAAATCGAGCGAGATAGCAAGCGCAAAAAGGCCAAGCGACAGGCCGACCAAATTGCCGACATGATGGTAGAAGCGCCCCAGGAGCGCATCAAGGTGGTGAAAGCCTGACATCACGAGAACGCCCGAAAACAAGCAAGGAGATAGCGGACTGCCCCCCTTGCCAGGGCAACCCGCTTTCTATTCTTAGTCTGCGGCGAAATAGTCGCGAAGATTGGCACCGTGTTCAGGGCTGACCGCATTCACGCCATCCCAGCCAGCCTCGCGCGCGGTGCTCAACCAGGTGTCCTGGTCCTCGCCGGTAAATTCGATAATCTCGAAGCCGGTCTCGATCTGCTTGGCTGCGACTTCCTCGTTGAGCTTGGCATCATTGGCCATCGCATCCTGTTCGAGCGCGAGTGCCGCGTCTTCGATCAGCTTTTGTGCTTCTTCGGAAAGTTCGTTCCAGCGCGCCAGATTGGCGAAGATCATAAGGTCGACATCATAGAAGCCGGGATCGACGCGATATTTGGTGACGGTTTCCCAGCCGGGCTGATGGCCCAAAACCGGCCAGCCATAGCCCTTGACCGTGCCGTTTTCCATCAGCGTGAAGATCTGTGCGATGTTGGCGTCCTGCGTGGTCGCACCCAGCGATTTGAAGAAGTTCGTGTAGATGGGCACGCTGCGCAAATGAAGGCCGGTCAGGTCAGGCTTGTCGATCTTATGACCGTCCGCGAGGAAGAGATGGAACTGCGTGCCGTAATGGTGGCGGGCCAGTACCTGGAGGTTCTTCTCGTTATGCAGGCCGTTCATATAGTCCCAGCCGCCGTTCTCGCGAATTTCGGTCGGCGTCTTTTCCAGAAGTTTCCAGGCATCCGCTTCTGGCAGGACGTTTTGGTAATAGGCACCTGTGCAGTTATTCAGATCATAAACGCCCTGCGAGACCTTCTGCATGACCGTCAGGGGATTACCGATCGCCGGTGCGCCGCCGACATAATTGATCTGCACGACGCCCTTGCCCTGTTCGTTGACCTGTTCGATCAGGGTTTCGAAGCGCTTAGAGAAGAAGGACCCTTGTGGAAAGCAGCTTGACGCCTGGAGCTGCGCTTCCTCGGCTTGGGTATCACCTGCGGAAACGCCTATCAGTACGGCAAGCCCACCCAAGAATGCCGTCGATCTCTTCAACATCGTCAAGTCCCTCCCGTTAAGATAGTTATCGTTGCTTTAGACGTTACCTTGTTTGTGGTTCTTCTGCACGTCACACTGACAATCGGCAAAGAAGCATCACGCGACTGCTTTGTCCTCGGCAAAAGACCTGATGGTCTTGAGTGCGCCATCGAGAGCCTCTCCTTTGGCATCCTTGAGTGCAGCCCAGATCAGGCGACCGGCCCAGTCGGCAGCATCCTCACGACCATCAACGACGTCGATACCCTCCATGACGCGATCGAACTTCGAAAGCCCTCTTGCATGGGTGTCGGCGTAGCCTTTGATCAGCCGGCGCGCATTTAATGTTTCGACGGCGAGGTCATAATCTCGCGGCAGACGTTCCTCGGCCTGCCTGATCCAGTCATCGATATGCGCCATCTCGCGCCCATGACGAAGCAGCGAGCGGCGCCATCGGCGAAGGCCGGCCAGTGCATAAAGCTGCAAAAACCCGCCGACGCGATCGGTGCGAATATGCCGGCCACGGTTCACCAGCCTATCGATCAGGCCCATCAGGCGATCATTCGCCTCGATGCGAGCGCCGATGCCCGATGGCAGCAGGCTGACGACTTCGGCGGCACCCGGGTGGGTGTATTCCGTCACCCGCGTGACATGGTGATCGGGTGTGGCGCCGACCTCGGCTTCGATTTCTTCAAAGCGACCCGCCCGCGTCTTCACATCAGCAACACGGATGACATCGTCATAGGCCATCGCATTGGCGAGATGCTTTGCAGCAGCCGTCGTGAAGGAGAAGTTTTTCTTTGTGCCGCCCGCTTTGGAGTCCAGCTTGGCGAGTGTTTCCAGACGGCTCAGATACGCGCTGCCATAAGCTGCGTCCTGAAAGCCGACGACCTTTTTGAGCCCGGCCGTCGCCATATGGTGAGCGGGATCAGGCAAGGCCGAGATGCGGGCTTCCAATGCTCGCCACGTTTCGATCAGGGAGGCCGGACCTCGGATTTGCTCCTTCCCTTCGGAGACTGGAGTAACAGGGGCCTCCTTTGCGTCTTCGCCCTCGCTTGCCCCTTTGCGCGCGCGTTCGAAGGCGGCAAGCGACGCTTCAACGCCGCGTCCAGAGGCTTGAACGGTCTCGCGAAAGCTCTCGACGCTAAATGGCAGAAAGCCGGAGCCGGCGAGCGCTCCGAACAAAGCGGCCGAAATGACGGTCCCTTCGTCTTCGGCAATCTGCTGCATGTCGAAGGCGAGCATCTCGGCGGACTGTTCGTGCACCGCTTCGACCACCTTCTCCGGATCGGAGATACCGTCGCCAGGCACGACCTTCTCGACGGTCGCAAACTGCCGATGGGTCGAGAGGATGATTTTAGTGCGGCTGGGAACGACAAAGCCGCGCAATATGGCCCGACCCGCTTCCATCAGCTCAGCGGCGATCACGATATCGACGTCGCCTGCGCCGGGTGCGAGTGAGAACACCGGCCGACGGTCGGACTTGGGCAGCATTTCGATATAGTAGAAGGTCGCACCTGTGCGCTGAGCGACTCCAGCGATCGAAGTCGCCTGCACGTCATAGCCATTGCGCTCAGCGAGATCGACGATCCAGCCATTCAGCACGCCGCCGCCTTGGCCACCGACCGCGAAAATCGCAAGCTTCAGGATCTCGGCAAGGCGAGCATCAGGTGCTTTCGGCTTGAGCTGGGCGCGTTTCGCCGTCACGGGGATGCCCAGCTCAAGCGTTTCTTGTCACGTCGCCGCTGCAGCCAATCGATGACACGGCGGCGAAACCGGGCCAGCCAAACGTCGAAACGATTCGGATTGTGAATGAGGTCGGCGCGGTAGAAGGAGGGACAGAGTGCCGCCGCATCGGCGACCTCGCCACAATTGCCGCAGCCAACACAGGTCTGGTCGATCCAGGCAACGGGATCATCGCGCAGCGGATCGTCCAACGTTTTCAGCGTTAGAGATGGACAGCCCGAGAGCCGCATGCAGGCGTGATCGCCGGTGCAGACATCCTGATCGACGCCGAATTTCGGTTTTTCGACGCGCCGGCCCTCGCGAATCGCCGCCTGCATCTTCGGACGCTCGCGACGCTGCTTGTTCAGCATGCATTCTGACGAGGCGACGATCACTTTGGGGCCTTTGTAGTCGGTCGTCAGAGCCTCTTCCAAGGTGTCGTGCATCTTGGTGACGTCATAGGTCCGATCGATCTGCCGGACCCAGTCGACACCGACACCTTGAAGTGCCTTCTTGATCGGGTGCTTCGTCGATTTGTTCGGATTGTCGGCGCGGCTGGAGAGATTGTCCTGACCGCCCGTCGCCGCAGAATAGTAGTTGTCGACGATGATGGTGACGCCGTCCGACTTGTTGAAGACGGCGTTGGTGATCGAGGAGTTGAGGCCGTTATGCCAAAAACCGCCATCGCCGAGGATCGAAATCGCTCGCTTCTCGCCGCCGCCGTCGAAGGCGGCATTCGAGGCCCCGCCCAAGCCATAACCCATCGTGCTGCCGCCGATGTGGAAGGGCGGCATGCTCGCGAACAGATGACAGCCGATGTCGCCGGCGACCTGATGCTCGCCATGCTTCTCCTCGACCAGTTTCATCGCCGCAAAAATCGGTCGCTCCGGGCAACCGGTGCAGAAGCTCGGTGGCCTTGGCGGCACGACATCGGCAAGATCGGGACGAGGCGATTTGTCCTCGCGGTTGGGTGAACGAATGTCGGCTGGCAGCAATGTGGGCATGCGACTCTTAAGAAAGGTCGTCACGCCGTCGAGCATGACCTCGCCAGTCAGTTCACCGGCTTCCGGGAGGGCGCCCTTGCCGTCGATCGCCGTCGATGATCCGGCCTTGTGCAACGTCGCGCGCAGGCTTTGCTCGATGAAGGCAGGCATGCCCTCTTCGACCACCAACACCGCATCTTTACCTTCGCAGAAATCGAGAAATTCATCCTCGACGATCGGCCAGGTCACGTTCATCACATAGAGTGGGATGTCGGTATCGCCGTAGACATTGGCGAGGCCGAGCCGCTGCAACGCTCGGATCACCGCATTGTACATGCCGCCTTGGAGCGCGAGGCCGATCGTCTGATCCGATGGGCCGAACCGCTCGTTGAGGCCATGCTCTTTGATGTAGTCGACGGCTGCGGGCAGGCGTTCGGCAACCTTGGTCTGCTCATGCTGATAGGAGTAAGGCGGAAGCACGACGCGGGTTGTGTCCCGCCTGGGATTGGCGAGCGCATCGCGGACAGTTAGGGGCGGGCGCACATTATCCCGCGCTTCGAACGCGCCATGCACATGACAGGCGCGGATGCGCACCAACATCATAACCGGCGAGTTCGAAGCTTCGCTCAAGGCGAAACCATGGCCCACGGCATCGACGATCGATGGCAGATTGGGGCGCGGGTCGAGCAGCCAGACCGACGACTTCATGGCGAAGGCATGGCTGCGCTCCTGCATGATCGAGGAACCCTCGCCATAATCCTCGCCGACAATGATCAGTGCCCCGCCAGTGACACCGCCGGATGCTAGATTAGCGAGCGCATCGGACGCCACATTCACGCCGACCGGCCCCTTGTAGGTCACAGCACCTCGGATCGGATAATGAACCGAAGCCGCCAGCATCGCGGTCGCCGCCGCCTCCGAAGCATTCGCTTCGAAGCGCACGCCAAGCTCGTCGAGAATCTCTTCGGCATCAGCCAGGACGTCCATCAAATGACTGATCGGCGCTCCCTGATAACCCCCGACATAGCCGACGCCATTTTCGAGCAGCGCCTTGGTGATCGCGAGGATACCTTCGCCGCGAAACTCCGTCCCCGCACCGAGGCGGAGTTGTTCTATCTCTTTTTTAAACGAACGCTCTGCCATGGCTTCAAGCTTTCGTCTCGCTCATTCGCCGCGAATAGCGGTTGTTCGCATGGGAAAGCGTAGCAACAGAATCTGTGCAAGGGCGAGATCTTTTGCTCGGTCAACCAAGTCGCCACTCGGCAAAGGCGATGCCGCGCGCGGCACAATCTTCGATCAGTGGGCTCGGCTTCCACACCAACGGGTCCTCTTCTGCGAGCGCGTGCAAAGCTTCCAACACGTTGCTCGGACCGAGGCTGTCGGCATAGTGCATCAACCCGCCGCGGTAGCGCGGGAAGCCGTAGCCATTGACGGTGACTAGATCGATATCCGCGGCCTTGTCGGCAATGCCCTCATGGAGAATATCGGCGGCCTCATTGATCGCGGCATGCAGGAGATGGTGTCGGATCTCATCCGCGGTAAAGGTCCGCCGCTCGACCTTGGCGAAGTGGGCTTCTTCGCGGATCAGATCCTCGATCATCGGATCGACGACCTTGCCGCCTCCACCGGGATAGCGATACCAGCCAACGCCGGCTTTTCGTCCGAGCCGCCCCTCTTCGACCATGCGATCGCCGATTGGGATGTAACGGCGCTTGGGATCACGGGTCGCATCCAGTCGACGACGATTGGCATGCGCAATGTCGAGACCGGAGAGGTCTTGCGTCTCGTAGGGGCCCATGGCGTAGCCGAACGCAACCATCGCCTCATCGACGTCCCATGGCACAGCACCGTCCATCAGCAATGTGTCGGCGGCCTCGCGATAGCGGGCGAGGATGCGGTTGCCGATGAAGCCGTCGCACACACCGGCCAGCACCGGAATTTTTCTAAGACGCTTCGCGAGCGCAAAGCCGGAGGCAAGCGTTTTTTTCGAACTCCGCTTGCCGCGCACGATCTCCAGGAGCTTCATGATGTGGGCGGGCGCGAAGAAATGGAGGCCAAGGACGCGTGATGGATCGTCGACGGTCTCGGCGATCTCATTGACGTCGAGATAGGAAGTGTTGGTCGCGAGCACGGTCCCAGGCCGCATCGCTGATGCGAGTTTTTCGAACACCACTTTCTTGACGTCCATGCTCTCGAACGCCGCTTCGATGGCGAGGTCTGCATCTCCAGCACGTTCATAGTCGTCGGTGACGGACAAGCGCTCTCGACGCGCATTGGCGGCGTTCTCATCGATCAAGCCGCGCGTCAGGGTGGCCTCGATGATGCGCGCAACGTTGGCCTTGGCTCGATCCGCGGCCGACGCATCGGTCTCCAGGAGCGTGACGGCCATCCCTGCGTTCAAAAGCGCATAGGCAATGCCACTTCCCATGGTGCCGCCGCCGACAATCGCGACATGGTCGATCGCATCAGGTGCCTCATCGATCCAATCAGGTGCTTTGGCGCCGCGCTCGGCAAAGAAGATGTGGCGAAGCGCCTTCGCCTGATCGCTGGTGCGAAGGGTGAGGAATACATCGCGTTCGACCGCCAGCCCATCGTCGAGTGAAGTCGTCTCCGAGCGTTCCAGAAGCTCGATTGCCTTCAACGGCGCTTCCTGGCCGCGCATCTTCTTCGTCGCCACGCTGCGTGCTGCTTCATAGGCAGCAGGCGCCGTCCGCCCTGAATTCAGCTCGCCGACAGGGACGGCCATGTCCAGCCATTCGCTGTTGATCATCTCGGCGCAGGCTACGGGGTCGTCGTCGAGTTCGTCGACGAGGCCGATGGCTTTGGCCTTCTTACCGGTGATGCTCTTGCCGCTCGGGATCATCTCGAGCGCTTTCTCAAGGCCGACCAGACGCGGCAAACGCTGGGTGCCGCCTGCCCCCGGCACGACACCGATGATCACTTCCGGAAAGCCGATCGTTGCATCCGAGCGGGCGATCCGATAGCGGCAGGCAAGGGCGAGTTCTGCACCACCGCCTAGGGCAGCACCACCGATCGCTGCAATCCAATGGACGGGGCTCTGCTCGATCCGGTTCATCACATCCGGCAAATGCGGCGGCACCGGCGGAAGATCGAACTCACGGGTATCGCCGCCTGCAGCAAAGGTCCGGCCTCGTCCGGAAAGAATGACCCGCTCCAGCCCTTCTGCCTCTGCCCAAAGAACGGCATCGAGCAGCGCCTGGCGCATCGCCTGCCCGATTGCATTGACGGGCGGGCTGTCCAAACAGACATAGCCGTAACGCCCTTCACTCCGTCGCGTCAGTGTCATATCTGTCATCAGATCCCGCCAAGAAACCGCCGTTTTCGAATCAATGCCAGAAGTTCGTCCCTCGACGTCTCCAGCGATCTGCGTGACGTGTCGAGCTTGGCGTCCGCCCGTTCGTAGAGCGCCTCCCGACTTCTCAACATCGATTTCAACTGATCCATTGCCTCGGGATTGCCAGCCATGGGCCGCATATCACCCTGCGCCAGCACCCGCTCCATATGCTCGTCTGGACTAGCCTTCAGCCAGACCGTGTGGAAACGGGCGAGCAGGGTGTTGTAGTTGTCCGGCGCTGCGACGATGCCGCCGGCGACCGCTAGGATGACGCAGTTATGGGTACTGATCACCTGTTCGACGGCCTCGGCTTCGAGGCTGCGATAGCCCTCCTGCCCGTAGAGCGCGTAGATCTCGTTCACCGGCATGCCAGCATGGTCTTCGATA
>JBCCIN010000145.1:0-11450 GCA_039028235.1 Pseudomonadota bacterium | reverse complement strand
GTCGCAACCACATCAAGACCGGCTCCGGCGATTCGTCCGGCACGGAGCGCGTCGATCAGGGCATCTTCGTCCACCAGGCCACCGCGCGCCGTATTGACCAGATAGGCATCCGGTTTCATCAGAGCCAGCCGCTCGGCATTGATCATCTTGTCGGTTTCCGGTGTGTGTGGGGCGTTGACCGAGACGAAATCCGCCTCTTTCAGCAAGGTTTCCAGATCGACCATTTCGATGCCGTTGGCGGTCGCGTAATCGGCATCGGGAGCGATGTCGTTCGCGAGGATGCGCATGTCGAAGCCGGCGCAGCGCCGAGCGAGGGCTTGTCCGATCCGACCAAGGCCGATAATGCCGATCGTGCTCTTCCAGAGCGATCGATGAAAACGCGCCGCCCAACGGCCATCGACGATCTGCTTGTGATAGGTCGGTAGCTGATTACAAAGGGTGGCGAGCAGGGCGAAGGCATGGTCCGCGACCGCTTCGTGATTCGTGCCGAAGGCCATGGCGACCGGGACGTTTCGGCGTGTTGCCTCGGCGATGTCGATCATGTCGTAGCCAACACCGACCCGCGCGATCACCTTGAGCGATGTCGCTGCGGCGAGGGTCTTGTCGTTGTAGGGTTCGGAGCCAGCGATGGTGGCATCGATACCCGGGATGGCCTGGACCAGTTCGGCTTCGCTGTACGCCCGCTCGTTTTGGTTGATGAGGATCTCGCATCCGTGCTGGCGCAGGCGCTCAAGTTCGGGTGCTGGGTGGTTTTTGAACCAGGGAATGGTGACCAGGACCTTGAAGCTCATCGCGGACTCTCCAGCAGATGCAGCGGCTCCAATTGACCTATCAGTGCAGGTGCGGGGCTACAACCCAATCTCTAAGTGATCGCCTCGATCACACTCGCAGCCATCAGCGCGTTTTGACCATCATTCCGGTGACAATACGGTGTTTTGAGTTGTACCAGCCTCTGGATCGCGCTTAGCTTTGGAATGCGAAAGAGGAAGACGTGCCGATGTCGGGTGAAGAAGGCTAAGTCTCGCTGGAGACGCGATGCGGGGTAAGTTTTTGGCGTTGGCGGTCCTGTTCCCAGCCGCCTGCGATCAGGGGGCGATCGCCGAGCCGGATGCGGTTTGGACGGGATCGATCGGCCATCTCGTCGTGGACGGCGGTGATCCCGAACGCTTTGAACTCGTCCGTCTCGATGGCGCAGGTGCCGCTCATGGAGATATGTCTTTGGCTCCCGTCGAGAACGCAGCGATTGACCGAGCGATTCGGCTGAAAACCCTGGGACAACCGCCGCGTATGGAGAGCCTCCAGGCCCGCCTTGTCACCACAGGTGATATCGATGCCGGCGAGGCGTGCTGGTTGCGCTTCGAAGCGAGGGCGGTCGAGCCGCAGATCGAGCTTGGCCTTGGCCGTCTGTCGATCTCCATTCGGCCGAGCACGTCGAACGCAGCCCCGTTGCTTCAGCGTTCCATCTATCTCGAGCCGGCCTGGACGCCGATCGACATCGCCTTCGAGGCTCCTGCAGACGCTGATGCCGGCGAGGCGGAGATTGTCTTTGGGTTTGGCACGCAGCTTCAGATGCTGGATATCAGCGGCGTGTCGATGCGTTGCTTCGATCAGGATCACGCGCTGACGCGCCTGCCATCGACGTCGTTCAGCTATGCCGGAAGGGAGCCGGAGGCTGCGTGGCGGGCGACCACCGAGAGCCAGATCGAACGTTATCGAAAAGGCGACCTGACGGTCGAGGTCACCGACGCCAGCGGACAACCGATCGCCGATGCGGAGATCCATATTCAGATGTCTCGTCACGCCTTCGAGTTCGGTGCGACGATCGATGCAGACCAACTGGTCGGCGGGCAGCCGGACGACAATGAAGGCATGACCGTCGCATATCGAAAAAATCTGAAGGAAATGTTCAACACGGCGGCGTTAGACCAGGTTCTGGATTGGACAGCTTGGACCGACGGCAGCCGCCGCCCGGCGACTGAGAATGCGCTCGCCTGGATCGAATCGCTCGGTCTCGGGCTACGCGGTCGTGGTCTGGTGCCGACCGAGGGGGAAAAGCTGCCGACCACCCTTCAGGAGAAACGCGATGATCCAGAGGCGATCCGCGATGCTGTCCGTGCGGGGATAACGGTGGCGGCCGGAGATCTCGACGGGCGCGTTTCAGCCTGGGATGTGGTCGATCGTCCGAGGGAGCATCACGATCTATTGGACCTCCTCGGATGGGACGAACTGGCGACTTGGTTCCAAATCGTGCGGGACGTTGCCCCGGAGGCCGGCCTGGCCCTGAATGAGAGCGACATTCTCGCCGGCGACCGCATGGCTGAGCTTGCGACCCTGCTTGGCAAGTTCATCAGTGAAAGCGTGCCGATCGACCGGATCGGTGTGCAGGGCGCATTCGGTGCTCAACCTCCGCCGATTCAGGTGCTGAGTGATCGCCTCGATCAGCTGGCCAGCTTCGGTCTGCCGTTGGTCATCACCGCCTTCGACATGGAGACAGTCGATCAGGATCTCCGCCTCGATTTCATGCGCGACTTTCTCATGCTGGCGTTTAGCCATCCGTCGGTCGAAGGCTTCATGTTCCGACAGTTTTGGGAGATAGATGACGATTCGTCAGGAGTCGCGATGTTTCGCCAGGACGGCGCGATCACGCCCTTCGGCAAGACCTATCGCGATCTGGTGCTGGGACGCTGGTGGACCGATATCGTGGCGCTCAGCAATGCCGACGGCGCGCTGACCAGTCGTGTCTTCCAGGGCGATTACATGATCTCCGCGCGTAAGGACGATCAGAGTGCCACGGTGACCCTTACGCTCGGGCCGGAAGGTGCCAAAGCCACCTTGACGCTTGCCGCGACGGACGATAGCGACCGCGCGCTCTGACGTCGTTTCAAGTATCGACGCTGCCTAGTAGGCGAACTCCGCGAACACCGGATCGACGGATCCCTGCCAGCGTCCTTCGAAAGCGGTGAGCTTGCGATCCGCCGGTGTATGGCCACGGTCGATCACGCCTTTGAGATAGGTCAGAAACTGCCGCTCGTCCTGCTGCGCCCAATCCTCCTCGGCGCGCGCCTTCAGCCCGGCATCCGCAATGTCCAGCATCAGACGGGCGAGATCGAGAACCGTGCCGTCGCGAAACGGGGTGGCAAGGCCGGTCCGCGGCACGCTGTCGCGAAGTGCTTGATGCTCCTCCAGCGTCCAGTCCTTCACCAGATCGAAGGCAGCATCGAGGCTCGCCTGATGATAGAGCACCCCGACCCAGATGGCCGGTAGCGCGCAAAGGGAGCGCCAGGGGCCGCCATCGGCGCCGCGCATCTCCAGGAAACGCTTCATGCGCACTTCGGGAAACAGCGTGGTCAGATGGTCGTCCCAATCGGTGATCGTCGGCACCTCGCCTGGCAGTGCGGGCAGCCTGCCGTCCAGGAAGTCCCGGAAGCTCTGGCCGCTGGCGTCGAGATATTCGCCGTCCCGGTAGACGAAATACATCGGCACGTCGAGCGCGTGCTCGGCGTAGCGCTCGAAGCCCATGCCGTCTTCGAATACGAAGGGCAGAACGCCGGTGCGGTCGGGGTCGGTATCGGTCCAGATATGGCTTCTGAAGCTGACGAAGCCGTTGGGCTCACCATTGGTGAAGGGGCTGTTGGCAAAGAGTGCGGTAACCACGGGTTGCAGCGCCAGGCTCACCCGAAACTTCTGCACCATGTCCGCTTCCGAACCGAAGTCCAGATTGGTCTGGATGGTGCAGGTGCGGAGCATCATGTCGAGGCCGAGATTGCCCTTTTTCTGCATGTACTCGCGCATGATCTTGTAGCGGCCCTTGGGCATCCAGGGGATATCTTCTCGCCGCCATTTCGGCTGAAAGCCCATGCCAAGCATGCCGACGCCCAGCGGCTCGGCCACGGTCCGGACCTGATCCAGATGCTCGTGCACCTCGGAGCAGGTCTCATGGAGGGTCTTGACCGGTGCGCCGGACAGCTCGAACTGCCCGCCCGGCTCCAGGCTGACGCTCGCCCCCCCTTTCTTGAGCGCGATCGGCAGCCCGTTCTCGTTCACCCGCTCCCAGCCGAACTGGTCGGCAAGACCGTCGAGCAGGGCGCGAATGCCGACTTCGCCTTCATAGGGAAGCGACTTCAGGCTGGTGTGACAGTAAGCGAACTTTTCGTGCTCGGTACCGATCCGCCAATCGGCTTTGGGCTTGCACCCCGATTCGAGATGTTCGATCAGCTGCCGATAGTCGGTGATCGGCGCTCCCTTTTCTGCGGGCGGTGCAGACATTCCCATCCTCCAAAATAACCGGCCGCCCCCAGGCCGCGTTGGCATCGGGCCGTAGCTGAGCGGGATTGGGCGTGGACGTCAAGGTGGGTAGGTCAGTGAGCCGCGGGTTCCCGCCGCTACTTCCCTCATGCGAGAAGGTTTGATAGCTGAACAAGTGGTCGATGTTGCTCTTTGCTGAAGAGTAGTACTCGATTATGACATAAGGCAGCCGCCTTCAATGCTGCTGGGAGCAACATCATCGATCTTGCTTTAGGTCACGAAAAGCTCTGCCTATCTGAGATAACAATAGCAACAACAATGATGCAATATTGGCGCCCGCAATATAGGCGATCGATGGCACTACGTCATTCGAAGCTATAAAGATAGAAATTAACAGTAATATGGTTAGAAGGCTCCATATAATGATGCGTTTTTGAGATTTTTTCTATAAAATTTTCTTATAATTACCGCTATGGCCATAGTATAAAGAAAAGCTGTCAAAATCATGGTAAACCTAAATTTCAACGATATTGTGTGAGTGCCAGCAAGAATATTATGGTATGTGAAGAGAACAATGGCAGCCAGAGCAAGAGATAGCGCGACAAAAATGTCCAGCTGACATGGCCATTGCTCGCGTCTTGCCGAATCGCATTGAAACCATTCAACCGAAAGACGTACTAAGAAATACAATACGAGCAGGAAGATAACATACGGTAAGACATCAGGATTTTCGAGGTACACCGGCGTTTTCGTGCCTGGAATCTCGGCAGTCGTCTTATCCACTCGAACGCCGACGTACTCCCAAGCTAGAAGTATTCCGCTTACAATGATCAGATTCCTTCTAGCCTTATGATATGCATCCGTCACATGTGGCACTGCTTTGAATGTGCTATCTTTATCATCATTTGACATTTCAGTATGAATTCCAGCCCGAGAACTGCAATCGTATAGCATTACATATCACTGAGCAGGATAGTTGTTCAAATGCCTACAACTGAAGACAACCGAGCTGTTGTGACCGGGCCAGCCCAACTTTCGCAGTCAGCCAGGCACAGCCCTCACACGCCAATGCATGTTTTGCCAGCCTGAGTAGAGTAACGCGCCAGAGGTCAGGTGTAGATCGGAAACCTCCTGCAGAGCGCCATGGCCCCTTCCTTCACCTTGGCCTCGATCGCCTGGTTCCCATCAACGCCGTTGGCGGCCAGCCCATCGAGGACTTCGGCGATCATCTGGCCGACATGCTGGAACTCGGCAATACCGAAGCCGCGTGTCGTTCCCGCCGGGGAACCGAGACGGATGCCCGACGTCACCGTCGGCTTTTCCGGATCGTTCGGCACGCCGTTTTTGTTGCAGGTGATGTGGGCACGCCCGAGCGCCTTTTCGGCATCGACGCCGGTCACGCCCTTTGGCCGGAGGTCGACGAGGAGGACATGGGTATCTGTGCCACCGGACACCAGGTCGAGGCCGCTTTTCGTCAACGCCTCCCCGAGCGCTTTGGCATTGTCGACCACCTGCTGAGCATAGGCCTTGAATCCGGGCTGCAATGCCTCGCCGAAGGCGACGGCTTTCGCCGCGATCACATGCATCAGCGGGCCGCCTTGGAGGCCCGGGAAGATCGCCGAGTTGATCTTCTTGGCAATCGCTTCGTCATCAGTCAGCACCATGCCGCCGCGTGGGCCGCGCAGGGTTTTGTGGGTCGTGGTGGTGGCCACATGGGCGTGCGGGAAGGGGGAGGGGTGAACGCCGGCCGCCACCAACCCGGCGAAATGCGCCATGTCGACATGCAGGATGGCGCCGATCTCATCCGCGATCTTTCGGAATCGAGCAAAGTCGATGACGCGCGGATAGGCGGAGCCGCCGGCGATGATCACCTTCGGGCGATGCTCCTTGGCAAGGGCTTCGACCTGCTCGAAGTCGATCAGATGCGTCGTCGGATCGACGCCGTATTGAACGGCATTGAACCACTTGCCCGACAAGTTCGGCTTCGCCCCATGGGTTAGATGGCCGCCGGCATCGAGGCTCATGCCGAGGATGGTGTCTCCCGCCTTGGCAAGACCGAGCAGCACCGATTGGTTCGCCTGCGAGCCCGAATTCGCCTGCACATTGGCGTAGCCGCAACCGAACAGGGCCGTTGCCCGGTCGATCGCCAGCTGCTCAGCGATGTCAACGAACTGACAGCCGCCGTAGTAGCGACGGCCGGGATAACCCTCGGCATATTTGTTGGTGAGAACCGATCCAGCCGCCTCCAGCACTGCCTTGCTCACAATGTTTTCGGACGCAATCAGCTCAATCTCGTCCTGCTGACGGCCGAGTTCTTTCTGGACGGCGGCGTGAAGCTCAGGATCAGCCTCATCGAGCGAGGCGTTGAAGAAGCGGTCGGTAGAGGTCATGGGACGATCTCGCAGGAAAGGGCCGGCGGCCCTGGCCGATGCCGGTTGTTCCCGCTTCTCCTAGCGACGAGATGTCCAATCATCAAGGGGGCGGGCCGATGAAGCCGTTTTGCCTGCCACGGTCATGGCCGAGCCGATCAATTGCGGCATGCCTGCGAGAACGTGCAACTCGTCCTCGCTGTAGGCCGTATCCATATTGTTTACTCCCTTGTTCAGAATGTCGGATGTCGCTTGACGATCTCTATCCATGACGTCGGAACATTGGGGTGATTTGGCAATGTTTTGGCAAGGCCAGGGCCTTTGTGGCATCCTGATGCGATCACGCCGAGGAGACGCCAATTGGCCCATGCACCCTACGGATCGACGGCTCCGCCGCTCGGGATTCTCATGTTGAACACGCGGTTTCCGCGGATCGTGGGTGATATCGGCAATCCCGGTACCTTCCCCTATCCCGTGCGACATGTGGTCATCGAGCCCGCGACGGTAGACCGGATCGTCAGTGCGGATGGACCGACGGGCGAGGTCATGGATGCGTTTGTGGAGGCGGCGCGAGGCCTCGCGGAAGAAGGCGCGCATGCATTGACCACCTCCTGTGGGTTCATGGCGATCGCGCAAAAGGAACTGGCAGCGCGTTGCCCCGTGCCAGTGCTCACCTCCAGCCTCTGCCAGATTCCGCTGGTGCAGTCGACCCTGCCTGCGGGCAAGCGTGTCGGCATCGTCACCATCGATAGCCGCGAGCTCACCGCGGCCCACTTCGTTGGCGTCGGCGCGCCGACCGATCTGCCGATCGAGGGCGTCGAAGGCGGACAGGAGCTTGCACGGGTCATTCAGCAGGACCTCACGTCGCTTGACGCCGGGAAAGCTGAGACTGATGTCATCGATGCCGGCCGGCGCCTGCTGGCGAAAGCTCCGGACGTTGGCGCCATTGTGCTCGAGTGCACCAATATGGCGCCCTACGCCCGTGCCCTCGCCGCTGCTGTCCGTGTCCCCGTCTATGACATCATTGGCCTTCTCGGCTGGTGGCGTTGCAGCCTCGAGCCTCCCGCCTTTGACGAACCGATGCCCGCCGCGACGGTCGGTCAGCGCTGAGAAGGCCATTTGGCTCGCCGCCGGTGCAGAAAAACATTGGCGATCAGGTAAAAACCGGCCAGCATATGAGCAGTTCCTGATCATAAGAAAATAAGGAGGCTTAAGTGAAAACGCTTTCTGTTCTGACGGCTGCTGCTCTTGCGACCGCAAGCCTGGGCTCGATCGCTGCCGCCGAGTCCTGGGACATGCCGATGGCGTATCCCGACAACAATTTCCATACTGAGACCGGCAAGGCCTTTGCCGAATGCGTGGCCGAGGGCACCGGTGGCGCGCTGGAGCTGGTGGTTCACGCCAATGGCTCGCTGTTCTCAGGAAGCGATATCAAGCGTGCTGTGCAGACGGGGCAGGCGCCGATCGGCGAGCGCCTCCTTTCGGCACATCAGAATGAGAGCGCGATTTTCGGCGTCGATTCCGTGCCGTTTCTCGCCACTGGCTACGATGCTTCAGTCAAACTCTGGGACATCGCGAAACCGACATTGGACCAGGTGCTGGACGAGCAGAATCTGGTCCTTCTCTATTCCGTGCCCTGGCCGCCCCAGGGCATTTACACCAAGAAGAAGCTTAGCTCAGCCGCCGACATGGAAGGCTTGAAGTTCCGTTCCTACAACAACGCCACGGCGCGCATGGCCGAGCTGATGGGGGCGGTGCCGGTGCAGATAGAGGCGGCTGAACTCAGCCAGGCGCTGGCGACTGGTGTCGCCGAAAGCTTCATCTCATCCGGCTCGACTGGTTATGATGAAAAGGTCTGGGAGCATCTGACCCATTGGTACGACACGGCGGCCTGGCTTCCCCGCAACTACGTCTTTGTGAATAAGGACAGCTGGGGTGGCCTCGATGAGGCGACCCAAGGCACGCTTCACGACTGTGCCGCAACGGCTGAGGAAGCGGGCACGGCGAAGTCTCAGGAATTGGCGGAATGGTATAAGGAACAGCTCAGCGGCAACGGCATGAGCATCCAGCCGCCTGGCGACCAGCTGAAAGCGGATCTGCTCGGGGTCGGCGAGACCATGACCGCTGAATGGCTGGAAAACGCTGGTGATGCCGGCAAGGCCATCGTCGATCAGTTCAAGGCGAACTGACGTCTTTTGGGGAACGCGCGGGGCGGCTAAGGCCGCTTCGCGGTTCTCGGCTCGTGGGTGACGATGGCAAAGTCCAGAAATACGCTCCGCCTTTGGCTTGACCGCGTCTACGATCTCGCAGGGGCACTTGCAGCGCTCTGCCTGATCGTGCTGCTGATCATCATCTGCCTCCAGATGATCGCTCGCTGGAGCGGCATGGTCTTTCTGGGATCGACCGCCTATGCCGGCTATTTCATGGCGGCCGCTTCTTTTTTTGCGCTTGCCTATACCCTCAATCACGGCGCCCACATACGCGTTTCCCTGCTGTTGAGTCAACTCGGGCGTTTTCGCCGGCCAGCCGAGATCTGGTGCTTCGGCATCGGCTCCGTCCTCGCCATCTTTCTGGCTTTCTACGCGATCAAGGCGGTTCACATTTCGATCAAGCTGAATGACATCTCTCAAGGCCAGGACGCAACGCCGATCTGGATACCTCAGCTGCCTATGGCGATCGGCGCGACCCTCTTCGCCATTGCCATGATTGATCGACTGATTCACATCCTCGCCGGCGGTAGCTACCAACTCGGCAAAGGAGCCTCTGTCGAGTGAGCGGCGACCACACCACCACACAAGCCTGTCCTTACCATACCACCACGGTCGAGCGGCAGTCACCAGGCGCGAGGCGCAAGTGTCAGGCAAGTCGAAGCTCGGCGCTCCGCCGTGGGTGAGATCTATCTGACCGGTCTGTTTCTTTTCGTGCTGTTCCTGCTGCTGGGGACAGGCGTTTGGGTTGGCCTGGCGCTTCTCGGTGTCGCCTGGTTCGGCATGGAGCTCTTCACGTCGCGCCCGGCCGGCGATGCGATGATCACCACTATCTGGCGTGTGTCCTCCTCCTGGTCGCTCACTGCCCTGCCGCTTTTTATCTGGATGGGGGAAATCCTTTTCCGGACAAGGCTTTCCGAGGATATGTTCAAGGGACTTGCCCCCTGGATGGCGAATCTTCCCGGACGCCTCCTGCATACCAATATCGTCGGCTGTACGGTGTTCGCGGCGGTTTCCGGCAGCTCGGCCGCTACCGTCACCACGGTTGGCAAGATGTCCATCCCCGAGCTCAGACGACGCGGCTATCCTGAGATGATGATCGTCGGCACGCTCGCCGGTGCCGGCACACTTGGTCTCATGATCCCGCCGTCGCTGACCCTGATCGTCTATGGCGTGACCATCCAGGAGTCCATTTCCAAGCTGTTCATGGCCGGCATTCTCCCCGGCCTCACTCTCGCTGCCCTATTTATGGGCTATATCGCCATCTGGTCTTTCCTGCGGAAAGATCAGGTGCCGGTGCCGGAGACGACGCTGTCCTTCGTCGAACGCGTCCGTGAAAGCCGTTTTCTGATCCCCGTGATCTGCCTTATTCTCCTCGTGCTCGGTTCCATCTATCTCGGCTTCGCCACCGCAACCGAAGCCGCCGCATTCGGCGTCATCGGTGCGCTGACCCTCGCTGCGGTCCAAGGCTCACTCACCTGGGAGAGCTTTACCGAAAGCCTGATGGGCGCCACCCGAACCTCCTGCATGATCGCCTTGATCCTTGCTGGTGCTGCGTTCCTGGCACTCGCCATGGGCTTCACCGGGCTGCCCCGGGCTCTCGCCGGCTGGATCGCCTCACTCGAGCTCAGCCCGATCGCCCTGATCGCTGCTCTTACGCTCTTCTACATTCTCCTCGGCTGCTTTCTCGATGGCATCAGCTCTGTCGTCCTGACCATGGCGGTCGTCGATCCCATGGTCCGTGGTGCCGGCATCGACATGATCTGGTTTGGGATCTTCATTGTCGTCGTCGTCGAGATGGCCCAGATCACCCCACCGATCGGCTTTAACCTGTTCGTGCTTCAGGGCATGACTGGCCATGAAATCAGCTTCATCGCGCGCACCGCGCTGCCATTCTTCCTCCTCATGTGCGTCATGGTGGTCATCCTCGTCATGTTCCCGGAGCTTGCCACATTCCTTCCCGAGACCATGCGACAGGCGCCCGGCTAACCCCAGAGCCGGTCCATATCGACCATCGATGGTCAGACCATAACTGGACATCGTTAACAAAAAGCTAACCTTGTTGTGGAATGATGATGAACATCATGAGCGATGAGGAGCAGACATGGCGCGGCTTTCCTATATCGATCGTGACGCTGCCGATCCTCGTCTGCGCCCGATTTACGATGCCGTCGAGGCCTATGGCCCGTTCGCCAATCAGGTACGCAGCATGGCGCATTGCCCGCCTGTGCTGGAACATGTCATGGGCTTGCTGTTCGCCTGGCGAGAGACCACGTGTCTGTCGAAGCGGCATATCGAGCTTCTAAGCGTCACGGTTGCAAAGCTTAATCAATGTCACTACTGCATGGCTCATCATGAACCTAAGCTGGAGGTCGAAGGGCTAAGTGCCGCTGGCATTGCGCGCTTGCCTGATCATGATGGGCACCCGGAACTGGATGCAACTGACCGGCTTGTCGTTCAGTACGCTGTGCTGATCAACGATGCACCCTATCGGATCAGTGATACGTTGTTCGAGGTATTGCGTACGCATTTTTCCTGCCCATTGTTGGCACCGCGCCGATCCTGGTGATGTGGTTCGGATTCGACTGGCAATCGAAAGCCGCCGTGGTTGTGGTGATGGTGTTTTTTC
>JBCCIN010000144.1:0-11572 GCA_039028235.1 Pseudomonadota bacterium | reverse complement strand
GATGTCACCTCGGGCCTGCCGATGCTCGGGCTGATGGGGCCGAACAGCCGTGCACTTCTGGAAAAACTGTCTGGCGACGACCTGTCGAGCGAGGCGTTTCCCTTCGCAACGTCAAGGGAAATCGACATTGGCTATGCGCGGGTGCGGGCGAGCCGCATCACCTATGTTGGCGAGCTTGGCTGGGAACTCTACATGCCGGCGGAGTTTGCCGCGCATGTTTTTGAGCAGATCTGCGAGTCTGGGCAAGATTTCGGTTTGGTTCATGCCGGCTATCACGCGATGAACGCCTGTCGCATGGAAAAAGCTTACCGCCATTGGGGTCACGACATCGGCGATGAGGACACGCCGATCCAAGCGGGTCTCGGTTTCGCCGTCGCCTTCGATAAGCCAGGTGGATTTATCGGCCGGGAGGCCCTCATTCGTCAGAAGGAGAATGGCATGCCCAAGCGCCGCCTAGTGCAGTTCAAGCTCGAAGACGATCAAAAGCTCCTCTATCATGAGGAGCCGATCTATCGAGATGGCGAACTGATCGGCTCGATCACCTCAGGCATGTACGGGCATCGGCTCGATGCTTCACTCGGCATGGGCTATCTGCGCGCTTCGGATGGTGTGAGCAAGGACTTCGTTGATGCTGGACGATATGAGATCGAAGTTGCTGCCGAACGAGTTCCGGCGACGGCCCAGCTCGCCCCCTTCTACGATCCAAAGATGGAACGTGTGAAGGTCTGAAAACAGACCTCAAACCTTCTAGACAAGATTCCACAGGTCCAAGTCAACGAAGTGGTCGAACCACCTAGAGCTCGAATTCGCCGCCACAATGTCGGCAGATGCGTGCGTTCACGAAGCGGAAGCGATAGCCGTAGAGCCGGCCGCAGTCGGGGCACGGCTGTTTCGCTTGCACAAGCCAGGCGACGGTGCCGGAGGCGACGATGCAGGCCATCGCGATGAGGTTGAGCGTCGGCGTGGCGATCCCCGCGACTTGCATGACCGCCAGCGCTAGGAGGGACAGCACAGCCAGCGATGAGGCGTAGGAACTCCATTTTTTGCTGGGGTGCATGTCGTGGTCCTGCGGCTTTATAAACTCATGCGGAAGCCGCTCTTTTATGCTCGTCGTCGAACCGGCTCAAGCGATAAGGCTGAAGCAGTTCGAAGGTGACGCCGTCTAGCGCCTCTTCGGCAGCCATGCGACCAATGATCGGCGCCAGGGTCATACCGCTGTGCATGACCGCGAGGTAAAGCCCGTCAACTTTGTGAACCGGTCCGACGACGGGCATGCCGTCTTTTGGAATGGGACGGACGCCGATGGTCGTCTTGTCGATCTGGAGATCGACGTCAGGCAGATGACGTCTGGCATCCGCAAGCATCTGATCGGCGATGAGGTTCGGATCTCGCTCGGTCCAGGACTCGCTGAAAACCTCGCCGATCACCAGGCGGCCATCGTCCTGTTGCTTCAGGTGAATGCGATCGCCCCAGATGATGTGGTTCAGCGTGCGTTCGACTGGACGGCTGTGCAGCATCACGCCTGGTCGATTGGCCATCGGCAGCTTGATCCCAACACTCTCAAGAATTGCCTCCGCACCGATGCCAGCAGCGATGACGACCCGCCCGGCTTCGATTGATCCGAACGGCGTTACCACGCCGGTGACGCGACCATGATTTTGCCCGATGGCAACGACGTCGCTGCCGAACAAGGTGCGTGCTCCATGTCGTACGGCACCGGCGATCAATGCGGCGCAGGCGCGGGTCGGCTCGACCGCCGCCTCCATGCAAAGATGCAACGCGCGGCCGGGTGGATGGCCGTAGTTGGGTTCGAGTTCCTTGAATCGGTTGTGCGAGACCACTTCGGTCGGATAGCCAAGTCGTTGAAAACCCTCAACGCGACGGTCGAAGTCTCCGCCGAGCGCATCGAAGGAAAGCGCACCGCACCAATTGAGGCCAAGCGTTCCGCCGAGGTCTCGGTCCAGGTGATGATATTCGCTCAGGCTTTGGCAACGAAGCCTATGATAGGCCTCGCTCTTGAAATGGTGGGCATTGATCCAGGCAAAGGACTTGCCGGTCGCACCAGCGGCGATGCCCACCCTGTCGATGATCGTGACGTCGGCGCGGCGCTTCGCGAGGTGATAGGCGATCGACGCGCCGACGATTCCGGCCCCGATGACGATTGTCCTGGCGCTATCTTTTCGTTCGCTAACCATCAGTCACCCGCATGTTTGCTGCACCATTCCACATAGCCTACAGAACTGGCGCGAGATCACGGCCTTTTCCGTCAGTTCGTATTCATAGCGCTGGCCCGACGAAGAGCCATGCCGGGCATGGTGGCTGATCAACGTGCGGCAACGTGGTCGTGTAGACGATACATAGGCCCAAGTTCTGTACCTCGGGCCAGAAAAGATGAAGCCGACGTTGTCATCTCTGCTCAGACGCAGCGGCCGCCGTCGACTTCCATGATGAGACCGGTCAGAAAGTCGCTGTCATCCGAGGCTAGATGAAGGGCGGCATTGGCGATGTCACGCGGCTGACTCATCCGCCCGAGCGGAATGGTAGCGAGGAATTTTTCGCGATTCTCCGGCGTGTCCTTCACCCCCATGAAAGTCTCGAGCAATGCCGTCTGCCCCATCACGGGCGCGATGCCGCAGACCCGGATGTTGTCGGGCGCGAGTTCGACCGCCATGCTCTTTGTGATGATATTCGCCGCCCCTTTCGAGCCGTTGTACCAGGTAAGCCCGGGCCGAGGGCGGATACCGGCTGTCGAGGTGATGTTGATGATCACCCCTCCGCCAGCTCTTCGCATGGCGGGTACGACGGCGTGAGCCATGTGGAAGAGGGACTTGACGTTAACCGAATAGACCCGATCGAACTCTCGTTCGTCGACGTCGAGCAACGGGCTGTTCCTGTGGCTGACACCTGCATTGTTGACGACGATGTCGAGCTTGCCGAACGTCTGAAGAGCGCGCTCGACTGCTCCCTTCACCGAGCTGCTCTGCGCGACATCGCAGACGATCGGCAAAGCCGCGTCGCCGATGCTCGATGCCACCTTTGCGGTGCCCTCTTCGTTGATGTCGACCACCGCCACCCGCGCTCCCTCGCGAGCGAACGTCTGCGCAATTCCTTCGCCGAAACCTGACGCGGCGCCCGTTACCAGCGCCGTCCTGTTTCCTAACCGCATGAGGCTTCTATCCTCCTGATTTTCTTCGATAAAGCGTCAATGCTGCGTCGCTTAAGCTTGGTTGAATCAACTCAGACGCTGCATGTCAGAGATATGATATGCAACAGAACAGCGAGAAGGCAAAGAGGCGTGCCGACATCGATCAAAGATCCGTCGATTGCTGAGGTGGCGGCAATGTCGATCTGGCGCGATGATCAGTTATCGCTGGCAGCAATCGGGCCTTCCCAAAGTTTCATGCCCAGATCCGTTGCCAGCTTCTCAGCGGCGGCGATCTGCTGCTTGCCTTTCTCTGTCTGATGAGCACGCTCCAGCAGTCGTCCCATGCGAACATCGATCAACGCCATCAACGGGTGCAAGCCGAGGGCGGCGGCGATCGCTTTGGCACCCTGGTAATTCACCATCGCGTCCTCCATCGTACCGGCTTCGGTCGACGCCATAATGTCACCGAGAATGCGCAGTCCGTAGGCTTCGTGACCACGCTCGCCTCGCTTTCGCGCCAGTGCCAACGCTTCCTTGGTCTTCGCATGAGCATCCTGTTGTCGGCCGGCCATCAGATAGGCTTCGCCGAGTTGCAGCCCAACGAGTGAGCGAAACAGGCCGAGGCCGATCTGTTCATAGAGGCCTTCCGCCTCCTCAAGCACCTTCAAGCCCTGATCGATATCGCCAGCGAGGGTCAAAGCGTGCCCGTAAAAGCCTTTGATGAAGGGCGAGAGATAGGTGAGGCTCCAGGTCTCGATAAGGTCGACGGCCTTGCTCAGTGCCTCGACGGCTTCGTCGAATTCGCCTTTGATTTCATAATAATAACCGAGGTCGTAGTAGAGATGTGCGACGTTGAAGGGATGACCGACCTTTTCCGCAATCGCCAGTGCTTCCATCGCCAGCTTCATGCCGTCGGCGAACTGGCCGCGTTCCGCCAGCGACCAGACGAGCCAGGACCGTGCTATCACTGCAGGCACGAAGGGAAGGCCGCATCGGTCCTGCTCGAGATCACCGGTTAGCCGGTCGACGACGTCCTGAAAGATGTCCTCGGCGCGCACATAGTCTCCAGATGTGATTAGCGGGCAGCCAAGATAGAAGCGTGCGGCGACGTCGAGCGACAGATCGCCTGCATTCTGCGAGACGTCGATCGCACGCTCGGCCGTCTGAATAGCTTGCTCGCGACGGCCGAGTTGCCAGAGACTCGCGCTCTCGAACACCGATATCCAGCCCTGACGCACGGGATCGTCCAGTTTGGACACCAGCGGAGCGCTATCGGCGAGATGTGCAAGGATGTCTTCGAACCGACCGAGCGCCCAAAGCGCGTTTCTGAGCTCGAAGCGGAGATCGAGGATTCGCTCCAGCGTTTCGGGCGACTCCGGGAGCTTGTCCGCGACCTTCAGGGCATTCTCGAACTGCGCCGCGGCCTCCACCAGGCCTGCCCTGTCCATCGCCTTGACCCCTGCCTGGTGAAGATAGGTGAAAGCTTTGTCCCAATGCTCGGCGTGACTAGCGTGGTAGGCGAGGCTATCAATCCGCTCGGTCTTGTTGCCACTGGTCTCCGCTTCGAGTGCTGCAACGATGCGCGCATGCAGGCTTCGACGTTCGCTGATCAGGATGGTTGCATAGGCAGCGTCCTGAACCAGCGCATGCTTGAAACTATAGGTCGCCGTCGGCGGGCGGCCCTGACGATTGACCATCCCCGACACGACCAGGCGATCGAGATGGTCGCGCAGTTGGCTCTCATCGTAGTCGACGACTTTGCGAAGCAGGTCGTAGGGTATTTCCCGGCCGATTACAGCGGCGGTCTGCGCCGTCTCCTTCGCGTCTTCCAGGCGATCGAGCCTGGCCACAAGCGACGACTGCAGCGTCGGGGGGATGATCTCGTCGATCGTCGAATTCTGTTCCGAAGAGACGCTTTCCAGCACAGCTTTGGTGAGTTCTTCGATAAACAGTGGGACACCATCGGAGCGGATGACGATTTGCTCAACAAGAGCATCGAGGAGATCCGGACCGGCCACCGCTTCAGCGATCTCAGCGGCCTGATGGCGTCCGAGACGGTTCAGTTTGAGTTGGCTTACATGATTGAGATCAGGCCAGGGCGGCGTGAAGTCAGGCCGATAGGTAATCAGCATGTAGACGTGATGATCGGCAATCCTGGCCATGATTTCCCCGATCATTTCAGTCGTCGAGGGATCTGCCCAGTGGGCGTCCTCGACGACACAAAGGACTGGCTGTCGCATCGATTGCTGCAGCA
Organism: Pseudomonadota bacterium; assembly: GCA_039028235.1. Taxonomy (GTDB): domain Bacteria; phylum Pseudomonadota; class Alphaproteobacteria; order Geminicoccales; family Geminicoccaceae; genus JANQPX01. The sequence goes on along the minus strand of JBCCIN010000144.1, from coordinate 6,173 downwards.
TATGCCCGATCAGGATCTCGATGGCCCGGTTTTTAAGCTGCTGCGGCGAGAGATCCAACTCGCCATAGCGCTCGACGCTCGGCAGGGACAGCAAGGTTGCCAGGATCGGCGCGACGGACGTGACGTCCGCATGCCTGCGCCTGAGGTAGTCCTCAAGCTTGTCGAGTTTGGTTTCCTTGTCGTCATCGGCAGTAAACCGTGCACCGCTGCGCACGCGCTGCACCACGGGATGAAAAGCGCTGTTGAGATGGTGCGGCGAGCATTGGAAGTGAAAGGAGTAGTAGGAGCGTTCGGGAAGTTCGGCTCGAAAGTCCTGGACCATCCGAGATTTGCCGATACCCGCCTCGCCGGAGAGCAGCATGACGCGACCTTCGCCGGTGAGGGCATGAGCCCAGCTGGTGCGGATCAGCCCACGCTCGTGCTCGCGGCCGATCAAATCGGTCAGTATGCGGCCGTGAGCCGCTTCGAAGCGGCTCTCCACTTCCGCTTCGCCGACGACGCGCCAGGCCGGGACGGGTTCATCAAAACCCTTCAGCTCGAAGCTGCCGATATCCTCCAGCACGAAGGCCGTGCCCAGGAGCGAGCGGGTATAGGCTCCGATGACGATCTTGCCTTCGTTGGCCAAACCCTGCAACCGAGCAGCGAGGTTAGGCGTCTCACCGATCACCGTTTGCCTGTCGGCCATCGATTCACCCACGAGATCGCCGACCACCACTTCGCCGGATGCAATGCCGATCCGTGCCTGCAACTGCTGTCCATTGTCGAGGGTGACGGCCTCGACACCGGCAATCGCATCCAGCGCCGCGCGCACCGCACGTTCCGCCTGATCCTCATAAGCGCGCGGCCAGCCGAAATAGGCGAGAACGCCGTCGCCGAGGAACTTCGCGACATGGCCGCCATAGCCTATGACGGCGGAAGCGACGGCATTGTGGTACCGCCTCAGAATATCGCGAAGTGCTTCGGGGTCGATCTGTCTCGAGAGCGGTGTCGAGCCAACCAGATCGCAGAACATCACCGTCAGCTGTCGGCGCTCAGCATGGCCAGGGTCAGATTCGAGAGGTGCCCTTTCCGTCTGCCCCTGCGGCGCGTCTGCTCGATGCGCCTCGTCTTTCGCCGAGCGCGCCTCGATGGCAGCAAGAATCCGACGTCGGTGGCCGATCGAAAGTCCGAGTTCTTTCAGGTCATCTTCGGTCAGAAAATCGAGCGATTTAAAATCAATGTCCTGGCTCGCCAGGGCTTCCGCATATTGCGCAAGGCCCAGCTCTTCGAGCCAGGATCTGAACGCTTTGTCCAACGTTGCTTCCCCCGGTTCCGAGCGCCAACTGTAGGCTTCTTTTTTGCATTCTTCGCGGTAGCTAAAGCAAAATTTAGCATCGGAACGGCGTACGGTTAAGGATTTTCCGCCTTTTGGGCGAGAGTCTGCCTCGCGACAGTAGGTATTTGGCGATAGCGAACTGCGCAGCCGGTGTCATTGTGTGTCGGAGAACCGACGACGTTCTCTCAGCAGCGTATAGACCAATCTATCAAATTTTCGCCGCCTTCGGTGATGTGAGTCGATTGGGGGAAGCCGGTCACCTAGGCAAGCCGCCATCGGCTGCTTCGGCGAAAAACAATCGACCTAGTAGTGCCCGATGATAGAGTGAAGACTGTAGGCGGCAGGTCATCTGTTTCATGTTGCCAGTGTGGTGACGATGGATTTCTCCGAGGTCTGATGCTGCTTTTTGCTATCAAACGTCTGACGGCGCTTTCGATGACGCTGATCATTGCCTCGGCTGCCATCTTCGTGTTCATGGAAGCATTGCCTGGAGACATCGCGACCGTCGTCCTTGGCACGGGCGCACGCGACGATACGCTTGCTGCCTTCAGGGCTCAGCATGGACTCGATCAACCTCTGATGCAGCGCTACGTCACCTGGGTCGGTGATCTCGCAAAGGGTGAACTCGGGGTCAGCTATACCTATAGCGCTCCCGTCAGCCAGCTCATCCTCGATCGGCTTTCAATCTCCCTTCCGCTGGCGCTGATGGGAATTGTTTTGTCGACATTGATTGCGATTCCGCTCGGCGTCCTCGCTGCTGCCCGCCACGGCGGTCTTGGCGACGTTCTGGTCATGGCCTTCGGCCAACTCGGCGTCGCCATTCCCAATTTTTGGTTTGCCCTACTGATGGTTCTCGTTTTCTCAGTCCAGCTGGGCTGGCTGTCGACTGGCGGCTTCGCTGGTTGGGACGCTGGCCTTTGGCACGGACTGGCATCGCTGTTGATGCCGGCCGTGGCTCTCGCTCTCCCGCAGGCGGCAATTCTCGCCAGGGTCACACGCGCTTCGATGCTGGAAACTCTCAGCGAGGATTATATTAGGACGGCTAGAGCCAAGGGTTTGTCGAGAAGCGCCGCTCTTTGGCGGCATGCTTTGCGCAACGCCATGATTCCGGTCGTCACCATCATGGGGCTGCAGTTCTCCTTTCTCCTGGCTGGCACCATCATTATCGAGAATGTCTTTTATTTGCCTGGCCTCGGACGACTGATATTTCAGGCGATTTCGAATCGTGATCTCATCGTAGTGAGGAACCTTGTGCTGTTGCTTGCCGGCACTGTCATCCTCGTCAATTTCATGGTTGATCTTCTCTACGCTTTCCTAGATCCGCGTCTCCGCGATGATCGGTCCAGCTTATGAGACAAGCCTTCTGGTATGTCGGTTATGTCTGAGGATCGTGCTGGGCGACGGGGGTTATCGCGAAAAGATGTTATGTGGGCGCGGTCCTTTAGGGTGTCGCGAGGGCTGCCGAATGCCTTTGACGTCATGACATTCGGAACTTCCAATGACTTTGCGAGGCGCAAGAGTTCGTGGATTGGGTTTAGCGCGCTGCGCAGTGATCGTCGAAAATGCGGCTTGTCTTCATGGCTAATCCTGTGATGATCGGCCGTTCCGGCCTTCTTGTCGGTGGGATCATCAGCGTTGTTGTCCTCGTCGTTGCTCTCCTGTCACTGATCTGGACGCCTCAGCCGTTTGCGGATCAGAACATCGCTGACCGTTTTGCCGGATCAAGCGGTGATCATTGGCTCGGCACCGATCAATATGGACGAGACGTCGCGTCGATAATGATGCGAGGTGCTGCCAACTCGATCCTGGTTGCGCTGGTCGCGGTCGGCATTGGGGCAGGGATCGGTTTGCCGTTGGGGACCCTGGCGGCGGCCCGGGGAGGCTGGATCGACGAAGGCGTCATGCGTTTCAGTGACTTCGCCTTCGCTTTCCCTGCCTTGCTTTCGGCCGTCATGATCACCTCGATCTTTGGTCCTGGTGCGATCAATTCGATGATCGCCATCGGCATTTTCAACATTCCTGTCTTCGCCCGTGTTACGCGCGGTGCGGCGCTGACGATCTGGCCACGCGACTACGTCATGGCCGCACGGGTCGCCGGGAAGGGTACGCTGCGCATCACGATAGACCATATTCTCCCCAACATCGTTGGAATCGTCATCGTTCAAGCCACGATCCAATTCGCTCTTGCCATCCTGGCGGAAGCCGGGCTGAGCTATCTCGGCCTCGGCACCCAGCCGCCCGACCCATCCTGGGGCCGAATGTTGAAAGACGCACAAACACTGCTGCATCTCGCTCCAGGTCTTGCGATCTACCCCGGCGTGGCGATTACAATCACAGTCCTTGGCCTGAACCTCTTGGGTGATGGTCTTCGTGATTTTCTCGACCCTAAGCTTCGCCGCCGCCGCTAGAGCTCCGACACCATCGTTCAGTCCCTGGTGGTACGATCACTTCGGAAAACTTCCTCGATTTGCCTTGGGAATCTCGTGATATACAACCGGCCCAGGCGTGTCCGACGCGATCAAACCACCAAGCGCACGTTCTTTCCGAACAGCTACAGCCAGTAGTCACTGGCCATGCGAACAGCGTTTCCGTCAGCAGACTTGCGCTACATACAGCTACCAAAAATCAGCAATAATCGATCGGTCTCCAGCTCCATCCTCAGCGACAGGTTCCGGCTCTTCCCGCATGCAGAACTCCAGCCGTTCGATCACGCGATCCATGACGTCTTCGATCGCCTCATCGGTCATGGCCGCTAAGAGATCCGATGTCGCCGGGTCGAGGCAGGTGCCGTCCCGCGGTGCCGTGGTTGGCGAATCGTCGAACATGTCCTTGACCGTCCAGGCTGCCTTCAGTGGATTGGCCTCCTGCAGAAAACGATAGACGAAGAGCGTCACCAGCAGTTCCCGATGTGCACTCAATTGTGCGAGGAGGGTGAGCTCGAACTGGTTCATGTCGCATTCCTCTGAGCAGCCAGCGCGGTCTCGGACCGCCCCGATGAACACGACTATCGCCAGAGGATCTTTAAATATCGTTAATGGAAACGTTTTGGTTGTGGCGTTCGAGCTCTTCTCTATCGAGCGTGCGAGGCGTCGGCTTGTCCGTCATCGTGGACCCGGCCGACAAAAGTGCGCGCCGCCATGCCCATCGTGGCGCCCTGCACGACCACCGAAAAGATGACGACGACGTAGGTCGCGGTGAGAATCAGGTCCTTCATCGGACCATCGGGCAGAGAAAGGGCCAGTGCGATCGAGATGCCGCCGCGCAAGCCTCCCCAAACCATGACCGGAAGGGAACCTCGGGTAAACGGCGTGAAGCGGCGAAGGCCGGCGAAGGGCAGTCCGACGGCAAGGAAGCGCGCGCACAGAACTAATGGGATTGCGAGCAGGCCCGACATCAAAAAGCCAGCGTCGAACACGATGACCGCTATCTCCATGCCGATGAGCAAAAACAGCACGGAGTTCAAAATCTCGTCCACCAGCGACCAAAAACTGGTCAGATGTTCGCGCGTCCGGTCGCTCATGGCGAAACGCGTGCCGTAATTGCCGATCAAGAGACCGGCAACGGCCATGGCGATCGGTCCGGCAACATGCAGTCTGAGGGCCAGGGCGTAACCTCCCATCACAACGGCCAGCGAAATCAGGACCTCCAGGTTATGCTCGTCGATCGCCTTCATGGTCTTGTAGCCGATCCAGCCGGCAACAAGACCGAGGATGGCACCACCAAATGCTTCGATCACGAAGAGTTCCAAGGCGTGCGTTATCGAGAACTCGCCACCACCGAGTGCTGCAGCGAGGCAGATGGCGAACACGACGACGCCGACCCCATCGTTGAAAAGACTCTCGCCGCCGATTTTAGCTTCGAGCTCTGGCGGCACACGTGCAGACTTCAAGATGCCGAGGACGGCCACCGGGTCGGTGGGGCTTATCAGCGCGCCGAAAACCAGGCACCAGACCATTGGCAGGTCCAGGCCGAGCAGGCTGGTCAGTAGCTTAAACCCGAAGCCGACGACAAAGGTCGAGATGACGACGCCAAACAGCGCCATGGCCAGAATGGCCCAGCGTCTGGTCATCAGGACATCAAGATTGATGTGCAGCGCGCCTGCAAAGAGCAAGAAAGAGAGCATGGCATCCAAAAGGATCTCGTCGAAGTCGATGCCGCCCAGAAAGGAGCGCACGGCGTCGCCGACACCCAGGCCTGGCAGTGCGATGTCCATCGCGATCATCAGAACCGAGGCGACGGCCCCCATGACCGTCAAGCCGATCGTATGAGGCATGCGCAGCCAGATGTAGTTCACATAGCCAAGGATGGCGGCGATCACCACCAATACGGCGGCGGCTTCAAAAGGGGTAAAGATCAAGGTTCCGGCCTTCTCTCGCTCACGGCGCGCTCAGTCTCATCATTGGAGCGTTGCACGCAAGCCCTTTGTGGATTTGCCGCGTCGGAAGCCGAACTGCAAGAGCATGCTTCACTTGTCGTTATGCGACGGCTACAATCGTTATCATATCAATAATCGATTGATGCACCATCTACTCGGCATAGGATGACGGATAGTTTCAGAGCTTGCGAGGCGTGCGGGGCTGAGAACGCCGGGCAGGGACGCTATTGTCCTCATTGCGGCAAGGCCCTCTACAGTGCATGCTCCTCCTGCGGTCAGCGTAACTCAACGTCGAGCGAACTGTGTTCTGGCTGCGGTCAGCCTTTGCTCTCTGATGAAGGAAGCGCTGGCATGCCCGTTCAGTCCGGAGATGGACGGCCGCTGGAGCGGCGGCAGTTGACCATCATGTTCACTGATCTGGTGAACTCCACCGGTCTTGCCGACAGTATGGATCCTGAAGATTTTCGCGCGCTGATCGAAGCG
>JBCCIN010000143.1:0-11613 GCA_039028235.1 Pseudomonadota bacterium | reverse complement strand
CCGCTTGACCCCACCCCCACAACGTGAGGCCGGGGTCAAGCGGGGAACCTGGGGAGGAGCTATGTCTGGAGTGGATGGATGGGTCGGGTGAAGGAAGGGAAGGAAAAAGGAGATAGAGAAGAGAATGAAGAGAAAAGTTGCGGAGGGGAATGTGGAGAATAGAGGGTTATTTGACTGGTTATGAGTGTGAATTGGAGTGTGGTGATTTTGGATTTGCGATTGATCGAAAGTGACTGATTTGAGGTGATTTTTTGGTCGTCGTTGCGGTTGTCTTGAAAGAGGTGCGGAAAAAAAATTTTCGATGGGACGGCATGAAATCGGCTTCTCAGGGCTCTTAGGACTCATAGGGAGTTTTTTGGAGCGAGGAAAAAGCCGATGTTTTTGACCGTTCGAGATCGCGAGATGTTGCAGTGGATCAATGGTCACGGGTTCGTAACGGCCGATCAGGCAGCCATCTGGATGGGTGTTTCCGATCGGGTCGGTCGCAGGCGACTGCAGCGTCTCGTCGAAGGCAATTACCTGCAGAAAAAACGCTTTGCGCTGAATGACCCGCAATTCCATTGGCTGACGAAAGAAGGCTGGCAGGCGTCGGGAGACAACCTGGCACCGCCGAAACGGATCAATCGGGTTACCTATTTCCACGATTGGGCGCTGGTGGACCTGGCGCAGCAACTGGTTGCGCAAACCAAAGGTGATTTCGTGCCCGAACGCCGGTTGCAGGCGGAACGGCGAGCCGAAGAGCCTTGGCGAAAGCGCCGCTGGACCAAGAGCCACATGCCGGACGGGCTTCTCTATATCGGCGACGACAAGCCGGTTGCGATTGAGCTTGAGATCAGCCTGAAGGAGCGAGCCCGCTTGCGCGACATCATCACTGACTACGTGGTTAGCACGACTGTCCGGGAAGTCTGGTACTTCGTCACGAACAGCACTGTCAGACGCGCGATTGAGCGGGCGACGAAGAACTATGACGACTTCCGTCTTTTCTCATTCCAGCTCCGTGACGGGAGCGCGTCATGAGGCGTGATGATCAGGGCAAGATCGAGGTGCATGTCGCCAATGACGTGCAGGCTGACGCGGCCCCTGGTGACAGTGACGCCATTCCCCTATCGTTGAGCGTCAAATTAATCCCGATTGTCCGCCTGCTGGCGCGTCAGGCGGCGAGAGAGTGGCAGGAAGCCGCCAACGACAATCGTGACGCCGGTGAAGACCGTCTGGAGGAGTAACGCCGTCATGCCTCGTGTCGCCATCTATGCTCGCTATTCATCCGACAACCAGCGTGACGCATCGATCGAGGATCAGGTCGCGGTCTGTCGTCGCTATGCCGACCGACAAGGCTGGACGGTGGTCGACTGGTACGCCGACCGCGCCATATCCGGCGCAAGCTTGCTTCGGCCAGGCATCCAGTCCCTGATGGAGGATGCCAGCAAGGGCGGCTTTGACATGGTGTTCGCCGAAGCCCTCGACCGTTTGTCACGTGACCAGGAAGATGTCGCCGGTATTTTCAAACGACTGAGCTTTGCCGGCGTCAAGATCGTTACACTGTCGGAGGGCGAGATCAGCCCGCTGCATGTTGGCCTCAAGGGCACCATGAACGCGCTGTTCCTGAAGGACCTCGCCGACAAGACGCGCCGTGGCCTGCAAGGCCGGATTGAGGCCGGAAAGTCGGCAGGCGGGCTTTGCTTTGGCTATGACGTGGTAAAAAGGTATGACGATGATGGCGAGCTGATCCGCGGCGATCGGAAGATTAATGACGCGGAAGCGGTGGTCGTTCGACGGATCTTCAAAGCCTTCGCGTCAGGTCAAAGTCCGAGACAACTCGCCAAGGCATTGAACGCGGAAGCGGTTCCCGGTCCACAAGGCAAAGTCTGGACCGACACGACGATCCGCGGCCACGCAACCCGCGGCACCGGGATCTTGAACAACGAACTCTATGTCGGCCGTCTCGTCTGGAACCGGCTTCGCTACATCAAAGATCCCGACACTGGCAAACGCGTGTCACGACCGAACCCCAGGTCCGATTGGATCGTCCAGGATGTTCCAGACCTCCGCATCATCGATGACGAGTTGTGGGAACAGGTCAAAGAACGCCAAGCAACCATCCTTAAGCGGTTCGAGACCAAACCCGGTCCCAATAAGCTGAACCACACCCACCGCAGAAAGTTCCTGCTGTCCGGCCTGCTTAGTTGCGGGACATGCGGTGGTAGCTACACCGTCCGCGGCCAGAACCGTTATGGCTGCTTCAACCATTACAATCGCGGCACCTGCGACAACAAACGCACAATCAAGCGCCAGATCATCGAAGCCCGCGTCATTGCCGGCCTGAAAGACAAGCTGCTCGCTCCAGACCTAGTCGCCGAATTCATCAAAGCCTTCCAGGAAGAGACCAACGCGCTCAACCATGATCGCGAGCTGGCAACAGCCCAGGACAAGACATCACTCGCCAAGGCCGAACGCAGCATCAAGAGCATTCTCGATGCGATCGAAGATGGCCGTTATCGACGATCGATGCTCGATCGGCTGGACGAGTTGGAGCGTCAGAAGGACCAAATCGAAGCCCGCCTCGCCAAAGCCCCCCCACCGCTGCCGCGCATCCATCCCAACATTGCCGAGATCTACCGCATCAAGATCCAACGCCTCGAAGACGCCCTCGCCCGTCCCGACGACGCCCGCGAAGCGGCTGAAGCCATGCGTGGACTTATCGAGAAGATCGTGCTGACACCCGGCAAGAAGCGTGGCGAGGTTAAGGCCGAGCTGCACGGCGAACTGGCCGCCATATTGGCCCTGACCTCGGGCCAGAAGCCCAGGCCAGTTCTTGATGATGGGGATATGCGGTTTTCGGTGGTTGCGGGGGCTTGCAACACCCTCTATGCACTTTTTGTCGTGAGGGGGCTGCCGGATGCGCCAAACGCCTGATGGGCGGCCAGGATTCGAGCCGAGCAGCAATTGTAAAATTCCATGAAATCCACGGTCAGCGCCATGTTCACAGTCTTGGATCTGAAAGCGGTCTTTAAGACGGAACTCGTCGACTGAAGCGGGCGGTGGCCAAGCTATTCTGTCTGCTTTCTAGCGCTTTGTACGCACGTGGAGCATTGGCCCTAAGGCTCACCCAAGACCCTAAGCCGACACTAGAGAATGTTCGCGAAGCAGCAGCTTAGCAACACTTTCCTAGGGACTGAAACCAGTCAAACAATTGGGCAACGCAAAGAGGTGCCAGCCAAAGGCTAGAAAAAGGCTCGTCGGGTTCTGGGAAGAGCGAGACTGTCAAACATCGAGCAGCCGTCTTTTCGCCTGCATTCAGTGAGACGTTGACCCAAAACCTAGACCACTGGCTAACGTCTTGCTGAAAACCAACCTGTTCTCAGTTCACCTCAATCAGTCATTGATCGTAAGATTTGATCGAGCTTGGCTTCGATGGCAGTAAGGGAACCACCTTTATCCGCGCCGGCAGCGACCGTGGCATCAAGCTGTTCCGTCACGCTCGCAAGGCTTTCCCGCACGCCGTCGACCTGGATCTGAACTTCCGAGAGATAGCTCCTGAGTTCGGTCAGTTCGTCTGCCGCAGGCGGACCTTCCGGCGTCATGTTGCGAAGGCGTCGATGCAGTTGACTGACGGCCTTTGTGAGATTGATGACCTCGAGATCGATCCGCTTCACCTGGCCGGGCAGTGTCGATAAGGACTGGACTTGCTTCTTGAGCGTGCTGACGCGGCCGGTCTGGTTCAAGAGGCCTTTGGCGATGAGGTCGATTTCTCCCCGAAGCGCCGGGTCCATGGCATCACCGTCTTCGCCCGGAGCTGCGATCTGTTTTTTCAATCTGCTGACACGGCCTGTCTGATTGAGAAGACCTTTGGAAATCAGGTCGAGCTCCGCCCTGAGTGCCGGGCTCATGCCTCCGTTGCCGTCTGTGCCTGCGGCTTCGAGTGCCGTCAGTCGTGCTTCCAACGCAGCGACTTCGTCCTTGGTTCCGGACTGACCATTCGCCGGTTCATCGGCGGTATCCATCAACGGCACGAGGCCGACCGCAACGGCCAGGAGAAGCGCAAAAGCCGTAATGATGACGGGCAGGCGCTGCTCTTTTAGAAATCCGCTTACGCTCTCCCTCAATGTTCAGCCTCCTTATCTTGGCATGCGTCGACCCGATCGAACCGATCGCCGCAGCGCTTAAACCGTCGTCCCGCACCCCTTTGATTGCAATGCTGAATGGCGTCAGAGACGCCGAAAAAAGAGACTTACGGATACCTCCCGAGTTTCCCCGGCATGGAGTAAGCGTGCGTATCTGCCAGTCTTTATCTCGCAATATGCCAAGCACTCGTTCGTCAGCGGCCGAGGAAGCAAGTCGGGGAGCCGTACGTTTGTGGTTCGTACGCGAAGCCTTTTTCATCGGTGTCTTTCAGGCCTCACCGCTTATTCTGGCGGCCATCGGATTTACACTGATCTACTATCTGAACGGATTTATCAACTTCGCCTATGGAGAGGGGATCACTTATGGCGCCTACTTCGCGTCACTCTTCAACGTCGTTTTCGGTATCAGCTTCTATCTGTCGATCGTGCCGGCCGCCGTCCTGGCCGGTTTGATCAGCGTCGGAACCTATCTCCTGATCTTCAGGCCGGCGATCCGGCGCGGTGTCAAACCATCCGAGCTGATCATCCTCTCCGTCGGTCTCTCCTTCGTCCTTCGCTATGGTCTTATCATCCTGGCAGGGGCGGAGAACGTCTATCTCGACGAGCCGCCGATCGAATATTTCTCGTTCTTCGGCGTCGGCGCCACGAGCCTTCAGATCATCGCACTGATCCTGGTCTGCACCTTCGCGTTCAATCTTTACTGGGTCATCTATCACACAGGCTTCGGCGAGAAGGTCAGGGGCCTTGCCGACAATGACGAACTGGCCCGCGTCTCCGGCATCAACCCGCATCAGGTTTCGGTAAAGGTCTGGTTCGTCGCCGGGACGGCTGCAGGGCTTGCCGGAATTTTTCAAGGCGTGTTCGCGCTCGTGAACCCGCTGATGGGCTGGAACCTCATTCTGATCACGGTGATGGTGTCGATCGTCGGCGGCGTTGGCAGTGTCCGTGGTGCACTCGTCGCCGCGGTCGTCGCCGGCATTCTGACCGCCGCCATCACACTCCTGACCAAGCCGCTTTATGCCGAAGTGCTGCTGCTGACCGCCTTCATCGGCATCCTCTGGTGGCGCGGCACCAGGGCGGCCTGAGATGGATTACTTCATCTTCTCGCTGTCCTTGCTGCTGGTCTATCTGGGCCTCGCTCTCCTGCTCCATGTTCAGTTCGGCTTGCTCGGCATTCCCAATTTCGGGGTCGTCGGCTTTTGGGGGCTCGGCATGTATGCGATGGGCGTGCTGCAGACACAGCTCGATCTTTCCTTCATCGATGCTCTTGCCATCACGCTGGCCGTGGTCGCTCTGTTCTCCTACGGAATCGGATGGCTGATCCTCCGGCTGGATGGTCAAGGAATCCTTTGCGCGACCATTGCCTTCAGCGTCATCGTCGCAACGCTGGTGGTCACGGAAAAATGGATGACCATGGGCGTCGTCGGGCTTGGCACCATCCGCTATCCCGTGCGCATCGGCGGTGGTACTGAACTTCTCTACTTTGCCTTCCTGCTCGCCATCGTCGCGGCCATGCAAATCTACGTCCTTCGCCTGCATCGCTCGACCACGGGAAGGCTCCTGATCGCGATCCGCGACAATGAAGAACTGGCGGCATCGGTCGGCAAGGACACCCACCAGATCAAGACCTTCTGGTTTACCGTGACCTGCACGCTCATGGGCCTTCTCGGTGCGTTTTCGGCGCCGCTCAATCAGTTCCTGACCCCGAACATGATCGTGCCGAGCGTGACCTTCGCCGTTTGGATTGCCCTGGTCCTGGGCGGAAAGGAGCATGCGCTCGGCGCCGTGATCGGCGTCTTTATCACCTTTGGGCTCTTCGACATTCTGATCGAGACCTATGCGCCGGTCTCACCGGAGCTGGCGATCTATGTGCCCAATGTGAAGCTCTTCGTTTACGGGGCACTCCTGGTCGCGATCCTGATGTTCAAACCATCCGGCGTGCTGGAGCCATCGCTTCCGCCGGAACGGGTGTTCGACACCACTCTACGTTTCGCGAGACGCGGCACCGTGGTTGGGGCTTCGGCCCTGGTCGCGGCGCTGGAGCCGATCATGAAGCGCCTTGCGGCGCATTCTGAGAAGTCGGCCCAGCCGGACCAGCCTCAAGCGCTGCCGTCACCGTCGGCCGAGCTGCCGCCCACCGAGCTGCCAACGACCGAGCGGAAGGACGGCTCGCCATGAAGCTCGCGGCGCAAAATCTCTCCAAGTCCTATCATCAGCACACCGTCCTCGATGTGGCGGAGATCACCTTCGGCGACCATGGCATCGAAGGGTTGATCGGCCCCAATGGTGCTGGGAAATCCACGCTGCTCGGCCTTTTGACCCGAAGGCTTTCCGCAACCTCAGGCTCCGTGACGTTCGAGATCGATGACCACGCCCACGACCTCATGGCGCTGCGCTCCCATCAGGTCGCGCGTCTGGGCCTGGTCAAGTCCAATCAGCGGATCCAGGGCTTCGACAGCTTGTCCATTCGGGACAGCCTGCGCATGGCGGCGACGCCGCCCGAGCGCGAGACCTGGAAATCCGCCTGGCGCCAGGATCGGGGCGATCCGGCGATCGAGGACGAGATCGATGCGCTGCTGAACGCATTTCCCTTCGCCGACCCCGGCGGTTTCGCCAAGTCCGGCGGCGAGAAGAAGCTTCTCGACATTCTCCGCTGCCTGATGGTGAAGCCGCGCATGCTGCTCATGGACGAGCCCACGGCCGGATTGCCGTCGGAGGTCACCGATCAGGTGATGGCCGTCATTCGTGCCAGGGTCGAGGCTAAGGCGATGATCGTTTTGATCATCGAGCACGATCTCGATCTCATCTGGAGTCATTGCGACTACGTCCACTTCCTGTCCGAAGGCAAGCTGCTGTTCCAGGGTGACCCCGACGAGGTGAAGAACAACCGGGTCGTCGCCGAGAAGTATCTTGGGGTTTGACCATGCTCTCGGTTGACCATCTCGGCAGCGGCTATGGCGAAGTGCAGGTCCTGCACGACATCAGCTTCTCCGTCGATAACGAGATCTTCGCTGTCCTCGGCGCCAATGGTGCCGGGAAGACCACCCTTTTGAAGTCACTGGCCAAGCTGCTGCCGCTGCAATCGGGCCGCATGTCCTGGCGCGAACAGGACATCACCCTGACCCAGCCCTACGATCTCACCCGGCTGGGCGTCGCCTATGTGCCGCAGGAAGCCAATGTCTTCCCACGCCTGTCCGTCGCCGAAAATCTCTCGCTCGGCGCTCTCGTCGGAACGCGATCGAAGGACGAGCGGCTCGACGAAGTCTACGCGCTCTTTCCAAGGCTCGCCGAGCGCCAGGGCCAGGCGGCAGGCAGTCTGAGCGGTGGTGAAGGGCAGATGCTCGCTGTCGGCCGGGCGCTCATGCAGGACCCCGATATTCTCCTGCTGGACGAGCCTTCGACCGGCCTCTCGCCGCTCTTCGTCGACCTTCTGTTCGAAAAGGTGGTCGAGGCGCGCAGCGAGAAGGGGCTGACCATTGTTCTGGCCGAGCAGAACGCCAAGAAGACGCTCGAGATTGCGGACCGTGTCTTGGTTCTGAGTTTGGGACGAATGCACCTCATGAAGGAGGCTGCATCGCTCAGCATGAAGGAGCTCATGGAGGCTTATCACATATGAGTTCCTGATCTTGGAAGTGTGGAAGTGGGGCTGGTGGCCCCGACAATTAGGGAGGCAGCAATGAAACATTCACTTCTTTCCGTCACCGCCATGGCGCTGGCGCTTTCGGCGACCCAGGCGGCGGCTGACGATATCAAGGTCGGCCATCTGACCTATCACACCGGCGAGTATGGCGGGTTCGGCGCCTTCTTCGATGCGGTCACCGACTTCTCGCTTGAGGTCATCAATCAGGACCCGCCGCTCGGCCGAAAGCTCGTCCCGATCCATCAGGACATCGGCACGATCGGCGAGGCGCGCGCCGCGCGCAAGCTTGTGGACAGCGAGAATGTCGAGATTCTACTGAACGCCGCGCACAACTACATGTCCTACCGGGACTACATCCTCGACAAGATCGCGAGCGACAAGGTGCCGCTGATGCCGTCCGTCCACGGCGGCGCGATCGAGGCGGAATTCGGCGGTAATGCGGCCGAGCCGCTGTTTCGCGGATCACCGATGGATTCGGCGCAAGGTGCCGCAGCGCTCCTTCACGCCAACAACGCCGGCAAGAAGAGCGTCGTCTTCGTAGCGACCGAAGCCGCCGGATCGCAGCTGCAGAAGAACGCCGCGGAGCGCGCCGCCGAAAAGCTCGGCATCGAGGTGATCGACTCGATCGACATCCAGCCCAATCAGCCGAACTACCGAAGCGTGGTCAGCAAGATCTCGCAATCCAGCCCGGATGCCGTGATCGTCTTTTCCGCCCCTGCAGACGGCGGCGCCTTCGTCAAGAACGCCGCCGAGGCGGGCAATTCCTGGTTCATTATCGGCACCAGCGAATGGCAGGAGCCCGGCTTCATCGAAACGGCCACCCAGGAGGCCGTGAGCAAGCATGAGGAGGTCGTGCTCGCTGCTTTCTCCAATGCCGGCGGGCCGGCTTGGGAGTTCTACGAGCCTACGGCAAGCGGCTCGGCCTATGCCGAGACCATCGGCGATGTCGGCAATTCCTACGCCATTCAGTACTACGATCTGCTGGTGGCATCAGCGCTCGCCATCGAAAAGGCAGGCGGCCTCGACGCCGAGGCCTGGACCCAGGCCATGTATGACGTCACCGGCGGCGAAGGCGACGTTGTCTACACCTATCAAGACGGCATCGCGGCAATCCGCGCCGGCAAGGACATCAACTATGACGGTGTCACCGGCACGATGGAGTATACCGACACCGGCGTCCCCGCCGGCATTTATGGTATTTTCCGCTGGAAAGACGGTGAAGCCCTGGAACAGGTCGCCCTCGCCGATGGCGATGCTGTTCTGGAACTTGATCAATAAAAACGAAAGATCTTGTGCCCGGCGGCAATCGTCGGGCACGGTCTTTCGCAACGGTCTTTGCCGCACTTATCTGACCAGCGTATGCAGACAAGCCTATCGATTGCGAGCGGAAGCGTCGTCTCGCCAACTGGTCTCGCGGGATTCTTATAGCCTCTTCAGCCAATTTGTTGCTGCGCGCGCGAGGAATATTTTCAGCCTGTCAGTTTTTTTGCACATCCGACTCATAAGGCTTACGGCAGAAAACGGTCGGTTACCGTCCGTCCCGAGCGATTTTCTTCCCGTCGCGGCTGCTTTCGGGCCATTGCCCGCACCGCGCGACCCCGTCTATTTACGTGCTGCTGATCCGAGGCGGACTCAAGGAGAAACGAGTTTTCAATCTTACTCTACTTCCGCCACCGAATCCGCAGTGGTAGCAACAAACCGGCCCAAGAGGTGTCCAGATTCCGATTCCAATTCCCAGCGATGACCTTCAAACGTGCCTTGTCTTTTTTCGCGCCCCGGGTCAACTACGCCATAAGGTTGACGCTGCCCTTCAAAATCGACCCAGTAGACTGTAATTGCTTCGGAAGTCTGATTGCGAAACGTAACGATTACTTCGTTCGCGTTTCGCTCTGAGCGACGGTCCGACCAGTCATCGGCCAAGTGGTTTTCAAGTCTAGGATGACTATTCCGATGTGACTCAAACGCCTCGCTCACTTTGGCCGGCCAGCGGAACACAGGTGCCGTAGCGCGATCAAATCTCTTCAGATGATCAATCTCGGAAATCCGTTTTGACGGTGCAAGATATGTCCAGTTATTTTCACCGAAAATGGCGGTAAGTAACTCGCCCATTCGTGGATCATATTGCTGAAGTTCTTCGCGGGTATCGACATGATTGTGTTCAGAATCGTTCTCGCGATTGGTTCCAAACCACGATTGAACCGACTCGGCAAAATACTCGCTGGGATTCGTGCCGGCATATTTTCCCTTCCAGAGTTTCTCTGACCGAGCCTGATCAAACAGCTGCTGAAGCTCGTCATCGAAATTGGGATCCAGCGCCGCTAAACCATACCGATGAATCACGTGGGCAAATTCGTGAACCAGGATATTCTCTTCGCGATAGGGGTCACCTGAGTATTCGAGCAGATTCTCTTCGCCGGCAGAGACTGCCGGTCGTTGATCAGTCGCCCCAAGGCCCCGGGCACGCTGATCCCAATATGCTGCCGGCGTCAAGTCCGAATGCTTGGGAACATCAGTCGTCATCTCAGTCGGCGACATGATGACAAGCCGGATAGGTTTGGACACAATGGCTCGGCGAAGATCGTCTCGGCCATGGAGCATGCGATCCACAATCCATTTCGCTTCGAATAGCGCAAAGTCCGACACATTCCGCGACGCCAAAATTGGCAGCCCGTCGGCATCAAGCCATTTTCGATAGAAGTCATCGTCCAGGTCGAGGCGCGTCACCAACTCGGGACTGGGCGCTTCGATCCTTGGCGCTGAATTCGTCTCAGCAGCAACAGCCTGAATCATGATCCAGCCCAAGACAAAGAACCATGTACAAAGTCGCATCGGTTGATACATCCGTGGCACGATCCGTTCCTGCATTTGGCAGCAAACATGGCTGTCTTCAGGATCTATATCGCTCTATCCGATTGCAAGAGGCTAACAGGATCGAGAGGCGATCGCAGTGTCTCAAACTGGCACCTGGTCGTCTCTAAGGCCGTCAGCGCAGCGTTCACAGTCTTGGATCTGAAAGGCGACAGTAGCCGATGGCTTCAGCAATGATTTTCGGCTTCTGTCCGCTCTGCGATCCCGGTTCTTGCCGCTAGCCGAGCCAGGCCATTACTCACATCCAGTGCCATGAGCGGCCCCTTTTGAATCTTGTCATGGGCAACGTTAAGCTCCAAGACTGACTTGCTTGAGAGATGCAACGACGATGATCCACGAAGGCGGCTGTGTTTGCGGAGGCGTTCGCTACGTCGTCCGTGGCAATCCGGAACGTGTCAAAGTCTGCCATTGCGCCTGGTGCCAAAGGCGAACAGGCAGTGCGTTCGGCATCGAAGCAGTCTTCAAGCTGGAAAAAGTGACGATGTCGAACGGTCTGCTCAAGACGTATCGGCATGTCTCGGACGAATCAGGACGATGGCTTGATCAGCATTTCTGTTCGACTTGTGGATCGAATATCGGGTTCATGCTGGAAGCGGTTCCGGGAATCCGCACGATCGCGGGAGGGACTTTCGATGATCCGTCCTGGATCGATGCCGCGAAGCATCAATTCCGCCATGTCTTTGTGCGCTCGGCACAAAAGTGGTGTGAGATTCCAATGGGTATCGACCAGTACGAGGAGCATTTTCGCCAGTGAGCTTCGTTAGGGGCGGCTCACCGATCCAAGACTGTGAACGCGGCATCGTCGGCCATGGAGACGACCTGATGCCAAAAGCAGAATTGAGAGCTGGATCAATATCCCGACAGGCTGCTCGATGCCCGAGGATGTGCCAGATGATCGGTGATCATGCTTGTCTCTCGCTGTCCGCCTGTCTCAACCGGGCATCGGCGGCTCGGTCTCCTCGAAGCTCGGCCGCTCACCGATTT
>JBCCIN010000142.1:0-11686 GCA_039028235.1 Pseudomonadota bacterium | reverse complement strand
GCTGTCTGCAGCGTAAAGAAGAAGGTGGACCCTTCGCCGAGCGTCGACTCGACCCGGATGTCACCACCATGATTCTCCACGATCTTCTTGGCGAAGGTGAGGCCGGCACCGGTCCCCTCTCCATAGGTTTTGGGGCTATTCAGTCGCTTGAAGATGCGGAAGATCTCGGTCTGAAACCGCTCGTCGATGCCGATGCCGTTATCCCGGACGTAAAAGGTCGTGTGGGACTGCGAGGTCGCCTCTCCTTCGGCCCCGCATCCGATTTCGATGACCTTCTCAGGTGAATCGTTGTATTTGGCGCCATTGACGATGAGGTTCTTGAAAAGCGACGTGATATGGGCGGGATGCCCCAAAGCGGCGGGGAGAGGGCCTGTAACGTCGATCCGAATTCTCTCCGATGCCAGCGTTTCGATGAGATCGGACCTGATCTTGTCGATCAGGTCATTGAGGTCGAGCGGTTCCATCGTCTGCTCGCCGCGCCCGAGACGTGAGAAGTAGAGAAGATCGGCGATGAGCTGCTCGCCGCGCTGGCTGAGCTTGATCATCCGCTTCAGGCGGTTCTCACCGTCCTCGCTCAGCTTGTCCTGGTAGTCCTCGATCAAAAAGCTTGCATGATTGTAGATCGCACGCAGCGGCTCCTTCAGATCGTGGGACGCGATATAGGCGAAGTCATCCAGCTCCTGATTGCTGCGCTCCAGCTCTTTGGCGTATTTCGCGAGTTCGATCGCTGCGAGCTTGCGATCGGTGATGTCATCGGTCGAACCCGCCATGCGCATCGGTCTGCCGTTGTCATCCCAAACCGCCTGGCCACGACTACGAATCCAGACATAGTGACCGTCTTCATGCCGGAGACGGCATTCGACATCGTAGTCTGGCCCGCCCTCGAGATATTGCCGCCGCCGCTCGATCACCATCTCCCGGTCCTCAGGGTGCAGCATGTCCACGAACGTCGAGAGCTCGGGCCTGAAAGCCTGATCGCTCAGACCGACGATCTCCATTAAGCGATCCGACCAGAAGAGCCGATCCGTCCGAGCGTCCCAATCCCAGATGCCGGCAGAAGAACCCTTGATCGCCAGCTCGTAGCGCAGCTCGCTCTCGGCGAGCTCGGCATTCGAGTGATCAAGCGCCGCATTCGCGTCGACCAGCTTCCGGTTCGCGTCTTCGACCTCGATAAGCCGGTCCGCGAGTTCGGATTCGGCCCGGCGCAGTTCCAGCGCATTGCGGCGGAACACTTCGGTCGCTCGCGCCATGTCAGCAAGCTCGTCGCTGCCGGATTGATCGATGGTGACGTCAAGGTCACCCTCGGCCAGAGCGACCGTGGTCGTCGCCAGACTATCGAGGCGCCTGGCGATATCTCTGTTGATCAGACGCCAGCCAATCCAGGTGACCGCGGTAAACGCGACGGCGGAGATCAAGATCAGCGCGATCATCGCCATCAGGCTCCGCTTCTGGGCGATCGCGGCATCGCTGAAGAAACGAGTGCGGGCATCGAGGACGACCGCGTCGACCAGGTCCGCCATCCGGCCGAGCAGCAACGCCCGCTGCTGGTCGAGCGTTGCCAGTTGCGCGATGGTGTCTGCAAGGCGCTGCGACTGGTCGGCGATGCCCCCATGGGCGAGAGTCCGCTCGTTGAACGCTTGAAGCGACTGGGCAAGCGGCTGGCGCTTCCGGCTATCTCCAAGCTTGAGGACCAGTTGGGTCAATCGACGAAATTGCGGCGCCAGCGTTTCGCGCAACCTCGACGTCAGGTCCGTGCTGACATCGGCATCGCTCTGGATTGCTGTATGCAGAAATCGCTCGGTGGCGAAGCTGATGTCGGATAGCAGTTGGACCTCATCCAGCGTCTGATTCAGCAAGGTAAGCTCGGGCTCGTCTCGGCCGTCGTCACGTCGGACGACATCGATCATGCGAAGCGAGGAATCGAGCGCCAATGGATTGAGCCGGTCCTGAAAGACCCGCCCCTCTTCCGCGACGTCGCGTCGAAGCGTTGCGAGTGTCGTGGCCGCATCAATCTTGGCGGCGAGCGTCCCGGTGTAGATCTTCTCATGGGCATCCAGCGTCCGCACGACCTCCTTCAGCTCCTCCAGGAGCCGTTCATGCGGTTCGTGCTTCGCAAGATCGAGCAGCCGCTGTTGCAGGTCGTCGCTCTGCCGTCGATACCGGGCCAATGACCGATCGAGGCGCACTTTGCTGTCGATGGTCTCCAGCTGCCGGGAGGTCGACGAAAAGCGGACCGCCAGCTTGGAGAACTGCTCCATGTCGATTAGGAGAGGGGTCGTCTCCTCAAGGAACCGCTCCCGGCTTTGGTGGCTGAGAACGAAGGCGATCGATCCCATGGTCAACGCCAGCAGCGTGACGCTCGCCATGACGATGAAGGCGAACCGAAGCCGCTTGATGCTCGACTGTGGGAACACGCGCTGGATGTCCTCGATCATCAACCCGGAGGTGATTATAAGTAGATTAATTATGAAGACAATTCTACTTTAAGGTATTTTTCCACATCAATGCGACGGGACAGATCCATGAACGGTCATGTGTTGGAACGATGCACAGGCAAACTCAGCCGCCGAAATGTGCTGTCGGGGGCCGCAGGCTCGCTCGCCACCCTGGCCTTCAATTCCTCGGTTGCCGAGGCCGGGCTTCCACTGTCCGATCTCGACCGCGCTGCCGCCAGGGCGGCCGCCGAGCTTGCCACCGGACAGGACATTCGGCTGCGCCTGCTCGCGCCCAACGGCTCGCAAGGCAATGTCGGACCGGTCATCGACGCGTTCACCGACATGACCGGCATCGATGTCGACCTGGTCGTGACCGCCGTCGACGACATCAACACCAAGCTCATGCTGGACGAGATGGTCGGAGGCGACGGCTATGACCTCGCCCTGCCGGCGACTTTCGGTATCCCGGAGCTGGCCGAGGCCGGCGTCCTGCTCGACCTCAACCGCTTTGCCGCGACCTACGAGCCGAGCGAGCTGAGAGCGCGCTCACTTTACGCCATCGGCGACAGCTATAACGGACGGCTCTACGGCTTCCAGGCCGATGGCGACGCCTATGTCATGTTCTATAACAAGCCCTGGCTCGACGACGAGGACAACCAGAAGCGCTACGCAGACCGCTTCGGCCAGCCGCTCGCCATTCCCGAGACCTGGGAGGAGCTCGACCGGCAGATGGCGTTCTTTCATCAGCCCGCCGAGAATCGCTTTGGCGGCGCGCTGTTTCGAACCCCCACCTACATCGCCTGGGAATGGTGGATCCGCTATCACGCCAAGGGTTTCTGGCCCTTCGACGACGATATGACCCCGCTGATCGATGGCGAAGCCGGCGTGCTTGCCCTGGAGCAGCTCATCGCCGCATCGGAGAGCCTTTATCCAAACGCGCCGCACGCTGGCCTGTTCGACAATTGGCGAGCCTATGCCAGGGGCAATATCTACTGCAATATCGGCTGGGGCGGCACACAAAAGCATTTGAACGGGCCGACGTCGAAGATCCGCGGCAAGCTCGCCTTCGGCGTCACGCCAGGCGGCACCGTCGATGGCGCCAGGCTTATCACGCCGTATTTCAACTGGGGCTGGAACTACGTCGTCACCAGCAGATGCACCGAGCCCGAAATCGCCTATCTCTTCGCTCTCTTCGCCAGCAGCCCCGAGCAATCGACACGCTCGGTCGGCGATCGCCAGGGCTACTTCGATCCGCATCGCTCCGAACATTACGGCGATGACGGTATCATCGAAGCCTATTCAAAACCCTTTCTCGACACCCATGAGTTCAGCTTGCGCAACGCCATCCCGGATCTCTATCTCGATGGCCACGGCGAATATTTCGGTGCCTTGAACGAGGGGATCATCGCCGCTCAGGAGGGGCGAAAGGATGCGGGCCGGGCGATGAGCGATATCGCCAAGCGCTGGACCATCATCACCCATCGGCTGGGGAGGACCAAGCAGCAGGCCCAATGGCGGACCCTGCGCTCAAAATATCCGACGAGCATCGCCGATCGTCTGCGCCCCCCGATCAAGGCAGGCTGAGGGTTCCGTCACGATCTCAAAAGGAATCCGGGCTAGGGACGACACGGGCGCCGCGAACAAGGCCACCCTTCGGGTCGCGCCGCAGCCGGTCCAGGCGGCGTCATCGGTCTTGACCGATGCGCCGCATCGCTCTGCGGCCTCTTCCTCGCCTGACCTCGACTGCAACACGATGAAATCATTCGTTAACTTTTGAAACGGGCTCTAAGATAAGGCTAGTATCGGTAAACTCATGTGGGCATTGATCTTGGCCGACAAAAATGCGTTCCATGGCCAAGCCTCGAAGGAGTCGATGCCGACGTCTGACAATGAAAAGGGAGAGGACCGGCTGATATGACAGAACTCAGCGGCAAAGTCGCCGTGATCACCGGCGGCAGCCGCGGCATCGGCCGCGCGATGGTCGAACGCTTTGCCGACGCTGGCGCTTCGGTCGTTACTTGTGGGCGCGGCGTGCGTCCCGCCGACTTGGCCGATACCATCGGCTGGGCGACCGTCGACGCCGCTGATCCTGCGCAGGTGGATGTGTTGAAGGAGTACGTCGAAGAAAAATTCGGACCAGCCACCATTCTGGTGAACAATGCGGGCGTGCAGGTCGAGAAGACCGTGATCGAGAGTGGCGATGAGGACTGGGACGCCGTGATCGGCGTCAATTGCCGGGGCGTCTTCAATTGCTGCCGCGCTTTCATACCCGATATGGAGGCCGGGGGCGGCGGTGCCATCGTCAATGTCGGTTCGATTTCGGGCGTGGTCGCCGATCCCGGCATGGCGCTCTACAACGCATCGAAAGCCTTCGTCCACGGCCTGACCCGCTCCATTGCCATCGACCACGGCCCGGCGGTGCGCTGCAATGCGATCCGGCCCGGTTGGATCATGACCGACATGGCCGACGCCGCCTTTGCCGCGGCTGATGATGTCGAGCAGTCGAAACGGGACGCCCTAGCCCGTCATGCCGCCGGCCGGTTCGGCGAACCCGCCGACATCGCCAACGCAGCACTTTGGCTCGCTTCCGACGAGGCCGCGTTCGTCACCGGTCAGTGCATCACTGTCGACGGTGGCCTGACGGCGGCCTCTCCTCTGCAACCGGGACTTTTCTGATGGCCGATCCCAATCACACCGCCGTTCTTGGCGCCGGCGTCATCGGCGCAAGTTGGGCCGCCCTTTTCCTGGCAGCCGGCAAGAGCGTCGCCGTCTACGACGTCGCCGACGACGTCGAGGAAACCGTCCGAACCTATGTCGACAACGCCTGGCCCACGCTGACGGCTCTTGGCATGACAGAGCGGGGCGACGCTGAGGCCCTGACCTTTCATCAGACACCAAGTCAAGCGATCGAACGCGCTGCGTTCGTGCAGGAGAGCGTGCCGGAACGGGTGACGATCAAGCACGCTCTCTATGCCGAGATCGAGGAGGCGCTAGACACGGATGCCGTGGTCGCGAGCTCAGCGTCGGGCCTGACGCTTTCCGAGATGCAAGCGGGCTGGAAGGACCCGTCCCGCTTCGTTCTTGGCCACCCTTTCAACCCGCCCCACCTCATCCCGCTGGTCGAGGTGATGGGTAACGATCGCACCGGTCAGGGCGCAGTCGAGGCGGCCGAGCGGTTCTATGAGGATGTCGGCAAGACCACCATCCGTGTGAACAAGGAAGTGCCTGGCCATGTCGCCAACCGACTGCAGGCCGCGATCTGGCGGGAAGCCCTGCATCTGGTGAAGGAAGGCGTCGCCTCGGTGGAAGACGTCGACAAAGCGGTATCCGCCGGCCCCGGCCTACGCTGGGCCGCCATGGGACCGACCATGCTCTTCCATCTAGGCGCCGGCGAAGGCGGCATCGAGGCCTTTTGCGAACGTTACGCCGACAGCTTTCATCGTTGGTGGGACGACCTCGGCGACCCGCGCCTCGACGATACCCTTCGCAGCAAGCTCGCGGACGGCATCGCCAAAGCCAACGCCGAAAAACCTGTCGACACCCTCGCCGCCGAACGCAACGCGCTGCTGCTCGGCATCCTCCAGGCAACGGCGTCTCAGCGGCAGGCCTGACATCGACAGTATGGCATGCCGGACACCAGCGACAGATACCGTCATGTCACTCTCGCCAAGTGTAGCGTTGCGAACGGGACTGTGGCGGTGTTCACTCTTGCTTAACCCGCCGTCGCTACCGTCCTGCATGTTTAGCTGGTCCATGCGACCCTGGGAGTCCGCACCTGGTCCGAACCTTCTCGTCCGGTGGACGGATTCCCAGGATCGCATGGACCGCGAAACAGCATGGCATGGAGGCATGAACGAGAACTTAAGCTCGGAGGAAAACCCGCCGCAGGCGACGTTGCTGGAGCGAATTCCGATCATATGCGATCGAAATCTACGCTCTACCTCCTTGTTTCGCCGCATTTTCTTATCGATCAGAAGGCTCCATCTGATCGGAAAAAGCTCTAGAGCGGATCCCGATCGGATGTGATTGGGAGGCACGGTCTATCTCTTTGTTTCACCGCATGTCCTTGTCGAAGAGGTAGTTCCACCCCTTCGGGAAATCTCCAGCGAGCCGTCGATGGCTCTTCGGCGCGGCCGGTATTGCAGCGTCACGAGATCAGTGTTTGGTGCCGGAGTGTCCAGATGCGAGCATCAACTCGGGCCAGCCGCGGCTCGCGGCTAGCGGAGGCCGTCTTCGCCCTTGGCGTCCCAGGCTTCGAGGCCGCCCATGCGGCTGTGCACGCGGCCGCCTGAGGACATGGCCAGTGCGAAGACGATCTCATCGGCTTTGGGACCGTCGGCGAGGCGCACTTCGATTCCGTCGAAATGGCTGCGGACATAGGCGGCGTTGATGTGGCCGAGCGGCACGTCGAGGGATGTGCCGATGCCGCCGCGTTTCATGCAGGAGGGCACGATCGCGTTCGATTGCCCCAGAAGCCCGCGCATGGCATAGCCGCCAGGCACATGCCAAAGAGCGCCGTGTTCAAGCTCACCATCTTCGCCGACGATCGCCCCCTTGCCATAGCCATCGATCACTTCCTTACCGCCAAGCCCAGCGATCAGGCGCTCGCTCATCTCCTGGCCGAGCGGCTTCAGGTCCTCCATCGCCGGCTGCAGATCGGGCTCATAGCGACCAGCGAACGGATTTTGGACGCAGGCGAGCACCGCACCAAGACGCCGCGGCATGTCTGGTAGTGGTCCGCCGTCATGCCGTACTTCCTCGAGAATGAGCTGCACTTTCCGAACGATGAATTCAGGCATGGAGCAAGACTCCGGCATTTCGGGTTTCGGGTTCCGATGCGACCACCCTGACCTGCCCCTTGAGGGAGAGTGCCGCCTCTCGAATCCTGCCCTCGGCGCGCATGCGGCAAGCGAGTGCCTCACCCTGCCGGAGCGCTTCTTCGACCTCGTCGCCGGCCAGCCGTCCGACCGACGTGGTCACGAGACGGTCACCGAGATCGCTGTCAGGCGAGAGATCGGACGCCCTCTCCCGGCTGATTGCGGGATGACCGGGGAGATCGATCGCATTCGCGATCAGGGTCGCGGCGGCGTCAGCCTCGGCCGCGGTGCGTGCCGCCACGGTCACAGCATCGGCGATGCCGAACGAATGGCTGCGCCCGCCTGTCCCGGACGTCGCGAGGCCGCGCGTGTCGTCGTCATAGCCGATCTCGATCGGGCCGGCAGGGCCGGCAGCCGTGATGCGCTCGCCTGACGTTAGGTGAAAGGCGATGTCGCCACCATTGTTGACATAGGCCTTCGGCACCTGCCGGTCGGCGATCAGCGCTTCAAGCATCTCATCAGCGACAGCGCCGGCGACCGCCGCCATCGGCGTGACGAATACGTCACGATGAGGCTGCACCGCCTTCGCCATGCGCCTGGCGATCGGATTAGTGAAGCGATGCCCATCCATGATCGGCGTTCTCAGTGCCGGTAGCTCCGAAACTAGGCCGGTCAGCACCGTCTCGAACCGCCGCGTGGCCTGCCCGTAGCACGACTCTCGCTCCGGCCCGAAAACCTCGATGATCAGGTCGATCGGCCCGTGATTGAGATGGAGCCGCCGACCGTCGGGAAGGAATGCGGCCGTGGGCCGGGCAGTCACTTGCCCGTGCCCAGAATGCGGGCGTCAGAGCCGTACTCACCCCCCGATGTGAGCACGTCATCGAGCGAGCGCAGGGCACCGTCATGCCCGCCGAGCTCGCGGTATTCATCCAGGCTGACGGTGAACTCCAGCGGAGCCACCAGCGCCGGTGTCGGCACATGGCCGAAGGAGCCGTCCGGTAGCAGCGAGACGTCCACCATGATGGTGATGCCGCCACCGGGCCAGACATAGGCAGGAGCGCCGCCCAGCGTTACGCGGGTTCTCTCAGCGTGGACCGAGCGGGTGAGCTCGATGGGGTTCGTCGTAGCCCCCGCGCGCAAAGAGCCGCCCGCCCCGCCCATGAACAGCACCGTGCAGAGGGCGGGCTCGCAGTTCTTGGCGATCAGCTCGACCGAGGCCTCGAGCGCCGCCGGCATGGGATGTTCGATCGGCTGCAATGTCTCGTCGAGGACGAAAAAACCGGCATGCTCGCCGGTGGTCGAGACCATCAGGAGGGAAAGCCCAGGCCTCGCCCCTTTCTTCTCGCGCCAGGCGCCGAGGATCTTGAGTGGATCGTCGATGTCCGTGCCGCCCCAGCCGAGCCCCGGCTCAGCCACCCGGAAATAGCGACCGGGCGTCGATCGATGGCCCTCGATGCTAATGCCCGTCTCCGGCCAGTCGATCACCTTGCCGGCCTGATGCTCGGAAACGACGCCGGTGATGTGATCGTCGACCACCACCACCTCGTCCACCAACCCCTTCCATTGGGACGCGAACATGCCGATGGTCGCGGACCCGCAGCCCACCCGCATGCGCTCCTCGGCCTTGCCGTCCACCACCGGTGGTCGGCCCGCTTGCACCGTTACCGAAGACCCACCGTCGATGGTGAGCTCGACCGCCTCCTTGTTGCAGAGACGCAAAAGCGCATCGCAGGTGCTCCGCCCTTCCGCCTTCGAGCCGCCCGTGAGGTGATCGACCCCGCCGAGCGACAGCATCTGCGAGCCATATTCTGATGTCATCACATGGCCGACCGCCTCGCCGCCCGCGCGCACGACAGCGGTCTCGCGTCCGAGATGCCGGTCGGTGTCGATCTTCACCTTGACACCGCAGTAGGAAAAAATCGCCTCCGTGACCACGGTAACGCAGTTCACGCCCTCGATCTCGCGGCTGACGATGAAGGGGGCGGGCTTGTAGTCGGGATAGGTGGTGCCGGCACCGATCGCCGAGACGGTCACGTCGTTGCCCGATGCCTGCTGACCATCCCAGTCCGCCGCCAGAAAGGGCTTGATCTCGTCGCCCTTGGCAAGCCGGCGGTCGAGGATGGTCAGGGGATCGCAGCGGATGATCCTGCCGTTCTCGTTAGCGTAGCGATCGCAGGCGCCCGCCTTGCCCTCGGCGATGTAGCACATCACCGGACAGGCATCGCACCTTACCTTCTCTGGCCGCTTTTTTTCGACTTTGTTCATCGGCTGGCCTCGATGGCTGCGAGAACCCGGTGCGGCAAAGCGGGCAGCTTGGTCACCTTGGCGCCGGATGCGTGGCGGATCGCGTTCAGAACAGCGGGTGCGGTCGGGATCAGCACATGCTCCCCCAGCCCCTTCGCCCCCATCGGCCCTTCGGGATCGGGCTTCTCGATCAGGATCGAACGGATCTCCGGGACATCGCCGATAGTCGGGATCAGGTAGTCGTGCAGGTTCTCGGTGCGGCCGGGGACATAGTCCTCCATCAGCGCAAGGCCTAGGCCCTGGGCGATGCCGCCCTCGATCTGACCCTCGGCGAGCAGCGGGTTGATCACCCGGCCGACGTCGTGGGCGGCGGTGATGCTGAGCACCCGCGTCGTGCCGAGCGCCATGTCCACCTCGACCTCGGCCATCTGCGCGCCCCAGCCATAGACCGCGTAAGGCACGCCCTGGCCATCCTCATCCAGCGCCGTGGTCGGCGGATCGTAGGTCTCTTCGGCGCAAAGGGCATAGCCCTGATCGTCTTTCCTCATCTCGCCAAGATCGATAACACGCCGCTCACCGCCGTCCTCCAGGATCAGCGATCCCTGCCGAAGATCGATCGTCGCACGCTCGGTGAGATTGGTGAGACGAAGGATTTTCGTACGCAGCGCCCGACCCGCCGCCTCGGCCGCTTTGCCGGTGACGAAGGTTTGACGGGACGCCGATGTCTTGCCGCAGTCGGGCGTGCGCGCGGTGTCCGGCCCGATCAGCTCGAAGGTGTCCACTGGCACGCCAAGGGCATCGGCGGCGATCTGCGCTATGATCGTGTTCGACCCCTGGCCGATATCGGTGGCCCCCTGATGCAGGCGAAGAGCACCATCAGCCGTGATCCCGATCCTGATGGTCGACGGGTTGGGGAGCCCCGTATTGCCGCAGCCATACCAGCAGGACGCGACGCCGACCCCGCGGCGTTTCGCCGGGCTGCCAGTATTGTGATCCGCCGCTTCCGCAAGCGCCCGCTCCCAATGAGGCCCCAAAGCATCGAGGCAATCGCCGATGCCGACCGCCTCCAGGACCTGGCCGGACGGCGTGGCGTCACCGTCCCGAAGCGCGTTCAAGCGACGAAAGGCGAGGCGGTCCTGGCCGCATTGCGCCGCGAGTTCGTCATAGAGCATTTCCAGACACGCGGTCGCCTGCGGCACGCCGAAACCGCGAAAGGCGCCGGCAACAGGCCCGTTGGTGTGAACGGCCCGGGTGGTCGCGCGGTAGTTCGGCGTTCGATAGGGGCCAGACGCATGCACCGGCACGCGGCTCGCCACGGTCGGACCCCAGCTCGCATAGGCGCCGGTGTTGAAGACGCCATGGAAGGTCATCCCGGTGATCCGACCCTCTTGGTCGGCGCCGATCGTCGCCTCGATCACCGCAGGATGGCGCTTGGTGCTGGCGCGCATCGACTCGGCGCGGCTGTAGACCATGCGGCAGGGGCGGCCGGTCTTGAGAACGGCGAGGCCGAGGAGCGGCTGAACCGAAAGGTCAAGCTTGCCGCCGAAACCCCCGCCGGCCGCCGCCGGGATGATGCGCACCCGCTCTTGCGGCAGGCCCAGCACCTTCGCCGTGTCGTCTCGATCCATGATTGGAGACTGGGTGCAGACCTGGATCACGAGCACATCGCCCTCAAGCCAGGCACATCCGGCCTCGGGCTCAATATAGGCGTGTTCGATAAAGGCGGTCTCTAGGCAGCCCGAGACGCGATGCGCAGCCTCGGCGAGCGCCTCTTCCGGCGAGCCTGAGGCGACACGGCCCCTGATCAGCGTGTTGTCTTCTCGGTCCCGATGAACCAGCGGCGCATCCGCGCTGCCGTTCTCGGATAGCGTCAGGCTGTGGGACAGCGCGTCCCAGCTGACGGGAAAATCATCGAGATTAAGAGCCTCGATACTGGCCGCATCGCCGACGACCAGGGCGACAGGCTCACCGCGATAACGCACAACACCATCGGCAAGGGCGGGTTGATCGGCAAGCGGCGGGATGACGCCGAACCGGTTCTCGCCTTCGATATCGGCAGCGGTCAGAACAGCCTCGAGCCCGGGGCGATCGGCCTTCCAGGCACCGATATCGCCTAGCGCAAAGCGGGCGTGAAAATGTGGCGATCGTACGGCGCGGACAAGAAGTGCTCCTTCGGGCACGAAATCGGCG
>JBCCIN010000141.1:0-11713 GCA_039028235.1 Pseudomonadota bacterium | reverse complement strand
GTGCTAAGGCGCGCCGCAAGAACCTGCATTCCGCGCCACTGATGTAATTGTCATCAGCCTGTCCTATTCGATCCGACTGCCGATGGATTGCGCGTGGCAAAATAATCCCGATCGAGATCGGGCGAACATTACACAGGCTTAATCTTCATTCCACGTCGTCACCATCCCCCTTGTGCCATATCGGCATTCGACAGCACGAACAGTCGAAAAGGTACCCGATATGGACGTTATCGATCGTTTCGAGCGCTTTTATCAGCATCTCGGACGTGGCTCCGTGGACGAACTCGATGATGTTTATGACGAGCAGATCGTGTTTATCGATCCTGTGGCCGACCATACCGGTCTGACGTCGCTCAAGGTTTATTTTCAGAACCTGATGCAAAACTGCCGGTCATGCAGCTTCGACATGACCATCCATCGGCTCAGCCCATCCGTGGCCTTCGTGACATGGACCATGTCGTTCGAGCATGCGCATCTGCGAAGTGGGAAGCCGATCCTCGTCGATGGCGTTAGCCAGCTCTCGATCGCTGACGACAAGATCGTGATGCAGCGAGACTATTATGACATGGGCGCGATGATCTATGAGAACGTGCCTTTGCTCGGCATCGTCGTTGCAGGGCTTCGCCGGAGGATGGTGCCATGAAGCGGATCCTCATCACAGGTGCCAGTTCCGGCATCGGCGAGGCGACGGCGTTCAAGGCGGCGCGCGATGGCTGGCAGGTGATCGCCTGCGGCCGCAATCAGGCCAAGCTCGAGGACATGCGGTTCAAGCATCCGAGCATCATTCCGCTTGCCTTCGATATCACCGATCTCGACGAGTGCCATAAGGCGCTCGGCCGCGTCTCCGCTGACGTGGTGCTTCTGAACGCCGGCAGCTGCGAATATGTCGATGTCGATGATTGGGAAAGCGCGCTGTTCGAACGGGTTTTCCAGACCAATTTCTTCGGCGTCGTGCACTGCCTGGAAGCGCTGCTGCCGAACCTCAAGGAGGGCTCGCAACTGGTCTTCGTCGACAGCCTCGCCCGACTTTTGCCGTTCACTCGAAGCCAGGCCTATGGGGCGAGCAAAGCGGCGCTCTTCTATCTGGCGAAGACCCTCGACGTCGACCTGAAGGATCGCGGCCTGCGCGTGCAGACCATCTCGCCCGGCTTCGTCAAGACACCACTGACCGATCGCAATGACTTCGACATGCCCATGCGGATCAGCCCCGAAGAAGCGGCGATATCCATCATGCGCCACATCGATCGGGGAACACGGACCGGATACTTCCCGACCGTCTTCGCCGCCATCCTGCGCACGCTCTCGGCACTGCCGACGGCCCTGCAGATCCAGATTTGCCGACGAATGAGAGCGGGCTCGGCGCCTGCCGCCACGCAGGCTCAGGATGCCTAGTGGTTTGCCCCTATCACCTGGTTCCCGCCGTCAACACACGCTGCCGGAGGAGTCGATGCTGACCATGACCTACCCGAAATGGTTGAACTTCGTCCTGTTTCAATCGATCTGGTTCGCGGCCATCTTGGGGCAGGAGTCCCTCGAATGGCTGATCGCCCTGCTGCTGGCCGCTCATATCCTGCTGTGCGCCGATCGACAGGGCGAAATCAGGATCGTCCTGATCTGCGCGGCCATCGGTATCGCCGTGGACAGCATCCTGACGCTCGCCGGCGTCTTCGTCTTCGATCCGTCGCCCTCCATCTTGCCAATCCCCTTCTGGCTGATCGGAGTCTGGCTCGGCTTCACCGCAACATTTCGCCATAGCATGAGCTATCTCCTGGCGAAGCCGCTGATCGCCGTACCGGCGGCGGCGATCGCAGCACCGCTCAGCTATATAGCCGGTATGAGCCTTGTGGCCGTCAGCTTCGGGCTCGACACGACCTCCACCGCCCTCTTTCTCGGCCTGCTTTGGGCCGGCATGATGGCCGTATTCGTCCGCGTCTATCGCGCTGCCCCGTCATCATCCCCATCGCCCCTCGCCCTGATCTGAGCCTGCTTGGCAGCACCGATCGACGGACTTTTGAAGGAAACGACCATGCGTAAATCAGCACTCCTGCTCGTCTTCGCCAGCCTAGCACTGACCAGCCCTGCATCCGCCGATCTTCGGACCGCAAGGCTGCAGATTCCCGATGCCGAGCTGGTTGGCGAAGGCCGCCTGAAGTTCCTGTTCTGGAGCGTCTTCGACGCCACGCTCTACGCGCCTGACGGTGTCTGGTCGGACGACAAGCCGTTCGCCCTGTCGCTCAGCTACCTTCGCGACCTCGAAGGCAAGAGCATCGTCGAGGCCTCGATCGACGAGATGCGCAAGCAGGGCATGACCGACGACGCGACCCTTCAGCGTTGGGGAGAGCAGATGGCCGGGATCTTCCTGGACGTCGATGATCGGACGACCCTCACCGGCGTCGTCGATGAGAATGGCGACGCGCTTTTCTATAGAAACGGCGAGCCCGCGGGCGCCATTCGCGATCCGGAATTCAGCCGCCGCTTCTTCGACATATGGCTCGGCGAGAAAACGTCGAATCCCGAGCTTCGAGCCCAGCTGATCGGGAGTGCTTCGTCATGAAACGCCTGTCTCTCATCCTTGTCGCCCTGCTCGGCCTGTCAGCATGCACCAAGCCGGCGATCGACGGCGATCTCTATCGCGACAACACACCTGAATTCCGCCTTGAGCGGTTCTTCGACGGTGAGATCAAGGCGTGGGGCATTGTCCAGGATCGCTCCGGCAATCTCGTGCAGCAGTTCGAAGCCGACATCATCGGCAGTGTCGAGGACGGTGTTGTCACACTTGACGAAACCTTCACCTACAGCCTTGGCGAGGGTGTCGAGGAGCGGATCTGGACCATCACCAAGGATGGAGAGACCAGCTATAGCGGTTCCGCCGGCGACATCCCGTCTGCTTCCGGCACGGCTTACGGCAATGCCATGTTCTGGGGTTATGAGATGGACCTTCCGGTCGGTGACGATACCTATCGCGTCACCTTCGAGGACTGGATCTGGGCGGTCGATGATAGGCGGATCTTCAACCGATCCTACATCAAGAAGTTCGGGATCGTTTTTGCCGAAGTCACCATCTTCATGGAGAAAATGGGGCCGTCCTAGGGCTGCCCGGCCACGAGGTCCTTGCCCGAAACCGGCAAGAGGAGGCGGCAGCGAAGGCCTGGCAATTTCTCATGATCGCTGGCGTCATGGAGGCCGAGCCCGCCGCCATGGCGCTTGACGATCGCCGCGACCATGGCAAGGCCGAGACCATGACCCGGCGCTGACCGGCTCTCGTCGACGCGAAAGAAGCGCTTGGTCACCTCCTCCTTGTGACGATCCGGAATGCCGATGCCACCATCAGCGATCTCGACCACCGCGGCATCGCCCTGATCGCGGGCGCTCACGACGATCCCGCTTCCTTCGGGTGAGAACTTGATGGCGTTGTCGAGCAGATTGGAAATCGCCTGAAACAGGAGATCGCGATCGCCGATCACACGGCATTCGGTAAGATCGGTCGCAATCTCCAAGGCTTTGGCATCGGCCAGCGGGCGGTAGAGATCGATGGCATCATCCAGGAGCTTGTCCAGCTGGATAGGCGCAAAAGCACTGTCCTGCTTGTCCGCCTCGATCTCGGCGATCCGCAAGAGCGCGTTGAACATGTTCAGGATGCCGTCGACGTCTTCGCGCAGGGTGGCGCGCAGCGTCGGATCATCGATCTGATCGATCCGGGTCTTCAGCCGTGTGAGCGGGCTTCGAAGATCGTGGGCGATATTGTCGGAAACGGACTTCACACTGCCCATCAGCGCTTCGATCTCAGCCAGCATCCTATTTAAGACGACCGAGAGCTTGCTCAGGTCGTCCCAGCTGCTGTCGATCGGCAGGCGCGAGGTGAGATCGCCCGATGTCATGATATTACCAGCAGTATCAGCGATGCGGTTGATCCGGCTGAAGACGTAATAGCCGATACCGAGGCTGGCGGCGGCGCTTAAGACCAGGAAGACGATCAGCGACCAGCCGAGGAGATTTTGGAGATGGGGTGTCGCATCGGATTGGGCGCCTGCGCGCTCGACCGCCAGGTCGTCGCCTCCTCCGAGGAGGCCGTAGCCCACAAAAAAGGCGGCGAGCAGCATGAGGAAGGCCAGCAACAGGCCGACCCGAAGGCTGGAACTGCTGCTGAGCGAGTCGATGGCGCGCATCAGCTGTCCGCGGGCACTTTGTAGCCGGCCCCGCGCACCGTGGTGATGATGGGCTGTTCGTGGCCCTTGTCGATCTTCTGCCGAAGACGACTGATGTGGACATCGATGATGTTGGTCTGCGGATCGAAATTATAGTCCCAGACATTCTCGAGAATCATGGTGCGGGTCACCACCTGCCCTTTGTGCCGCAAGAGATATTCCAGCAGCTTGAACTCGGTCGCATGCAGTTCGATCTCGTGGCCGTCACGGGCGACGGTGCGTGCCAGCAAATCCATGTCGAGGTCGTGGGCCGACAAGGTCGTGACCCGCTCGTCCCTCGCTCCACCTCGGGAGATGATCACTTCGAGACGGGCGAGCAGCTCCTCGAAGGCAAAGGGCTTGACCAGATAGTCGTCGGCGCCGGCGCGGAGCCCTTCGACACGATCTTGAACCTTCGACTTGGCGCTCAGCACCAGCCTGGGTGTCGTCACCTTCGATGCGCGCAGCGCGTGCAGGATCGTCAACCCGTCGACGGTCGGCAGCATCATGTCGACGATGATGGCGTCGTAGGACTCCGACGATGCCTGAAAGAGCCCGTCCCGTCCGTCATGGGCGACATCGACCGTATGGCCCCGTTCGGCAAGGCCGGTTCGCACATAATCGGCGACGGCTTTGTCGTCTTCGATGATCAGGACACGCATGCACGCCTCGCAGCTATCAGCGACAGGCCCATAGATGTCCGCCAGGACCGATAGGTCAACAGGCGCCGACGTCCTTATCGGTAACGTCAGTTCAGGCAGCAGTGCCGGCGTAGAGCGGGGGCCGCTCGGCGAGCTCAAGTGTCACCTTGTCACCGTCATGAAGCGCTCGAACGCCCGCTTCGGCGACCAGCGACGCGCAATAGCCATCCCAGGCATTGGCCGCGATGGCACACGGCTTGCCGGTTTCGATCGCCTTGATCCAGGCTTTGTCCTGCAGGCGGTAGGCTTCGGCGAAGCGCGGGCGCCAATCGGCGGCGTAGGCGGTGGACGAGATGAGATCGAGGTCGATGCGCGCCGGCGATGCCGCATTCAACGAGACGGCCCCCTTTTCACCGACCAGTTCGCCGCGGACGTCATAGCCATAGGCGGCGTTGTTGTTGATCTCGATATTAACCAGCTGTCCGCCAACCGTTTCGAGCACGATGAAGACGGGCGCACCGGCCTTCGCGGCATCCACCGCCTTCGGCTGAAAGACCGAGACCGCAGCATAGTCCGTGCCGAGCACGAAGCGTGCAATGTCGAACTCATGGGGTGCGGAGTTGGTGATCGCCATCTGCCCGGTGAAGCTGGCGGGCGCCTCCACGTTCCGATGGACGTTGTGCATCATGATCGCCGCCCCGAGCGTGCCGTCATCGAGCACTCGCTTCATCGCCTGATAGGACGGATCGAAGCGACGCATGAAGCCCAGATGCACAAGCTGACGGCCGATCGTCACCTCCTTGTCCACCACCTCGAGACAGGCGGCCGAAGCAGGTGCCAGCGGCTTTTCGCAAAGGACCGGCTTTTCCAGGGCGAGCGCTGCCAGCGTCAAAGCTGCGTGGATCTCATCGGGGCTCGCGATCAGGACCGCATCGACATCGGCGCGCCCGATGACCTCCTCAGGATCGATTGCGATATCCGTAGCACCGGTTATCTCCGCGACCTCGCGGGCACGCTCCTCGGACGCATCACAGACCACCTGCAGGACAGCGCCCGGCAGATCCTCCGCGACGATCCTGGCATGATCGGCGCCCATAACGCCGGCGCCGATAACGGCAACGCGAATGCTCATCGTCCAGCCCGTCTTGTTCTCATGCACATCGGGAAAGCAGCTCATCCCGGTTTCTCATGAAGATTACGATAAGCATTAAAGCGACGATACTCCAATGCCCGCGCGCGCTCACAGCACTCGCAAAGACCTCGACGTCCACCCTCGCAGCAACCCATGGACCGTGCTAGTGGTACGACCACATCGGAAGGATCCCCCGGCGGCTGAGAAAAACGTGACGGCGCAGCGCCGATTCAGCCTTAGCCGCGGGAACTGAATGATGGAGTCACACCACCAGCCAACGCGATATCCATGTATTCCCGAGCATCGACATGAACGTCCTGGTTACCGGCTCGTCGGGCTGGCTCGGTCGACATCTTGTCCCTTTGCTGAGAGAAGCCGGTCATCGCCCGTTCGGGCTGGACGTCGTCGCCTCCGATTGGACAGATGTCGTCGCGAACGTCACCGACCGTGATGCACTTGACGATGTGTTTCGGAGGCAGGGTTTCGACGGGGTGATTCACGCGGGCGCGCTGCACAAGCCCGACATGGCGCGTTATGTCCAGCAAGCCTTCATCGACGCGAATGTCACCGGAACGCTGAACCTCCTGCAGGCCGCGATCGAGCACGGCGTCCCCCGCTTCGTCTTCACGTCGACCACATCGCTGATGATCAGCCAAAAGATCCGGGAAGAGCGATCGAGCGAAGCGGTTTGGCTGGATGAAGATCATGCGCCGATCGAGCCGCGCAATATCTATGGCGTGACGAAACTGGCAGCAGAGGGCCTCTGCAGGGAGCACCATCTCGAACACGGTCTGCATACCATCGTCCTGCGTACAGCACGGTTCTTTCCTGAAGAGGACGATACCCTGAACGCGCTCAGCGGTCCGAACCTGAAGGCGAATGAACTCTTGAATCGGCGCGCGAGCGTTCGTGATATGGCGCGATCACATGTTTCAGCACTCGAACGGTCCGGTGATGTTAAGTTCGGCCTCTACCTCGTGTCCGCACCAACACCGTTTTCCAGAACAGACGCCCGGCAACTGAAAGAGGATGCCGCCTCCGTCATCTGCGCGCGATTCCCGGAGGTGTCTGACCTTTACCAGGCAGCGGGTTGGCGCCTGCCAGAGTCCATCAGCCGTGTCTATGACGGATCGCGGATCACGCGCGCACTCGGATTTCGTTACGAAACGACCTTTGAGGCGGTTCTAGCAGCCCTGCGTGAAGGGCGACCGTCACCTATCGAGCATGATGCGAGCTATTCCTCGCCCCTTTGGCAGAGCGCTTAGCACAGCTCCTCCGCTCCATCGATCGCTGCATAGCAGAGACAGATCCCGGCATTCCCCGATCTTGGAAAGGGTTTGACAGCTGGAGAGGCGTGCTGTCATGGTTTTTTACAAGAAATGGGCGCGCTAATGCCCACGGGTTGGCTTTGCATGGGAGATAGGAATGTATCGCTTTGCGCTGGCGACGGTGGCCGCCTTTTCGCTACTGCTGCCGATGTCGGTATCGAAAGCCGACTATCCCGAAAAGCCCGTGAACTTCATCGTGCCCTGGCCGCCGGGCGATCTGGAAGATGTGCTTACCCGCATGATCGCCGAGGATTTCCAGGCCGCCT
Source organism: Pseudomonadota bacterium (assembly GCA_039028235.1). GTDB lineage: Bacteria > Pseudomonadota > Alphaproteobacteria > Geminicoccales > Geminicoccaceae > JANQPX01. The sequence goes on along the minus strand of JBCCIN010000141.1, from coordinate 4,162 downwards.
ACGACGTGCCGGCCGCGGTGGTGAACAAGCCTGGTGGCGGTGGCGGGCCGTTTCCGGGGGCGATCGAGGTGGCGAACGCGCCGGCGGACGGCTACACCATCGGTTCCTTCGTCATCGGCATTCCGGTGCTCGGCCATAAGATCGGCATCCCGGAGCTGGCGCCGGAGAAATTCGATCCGCTCGGCATTTTTCTGACCTATCCCTTCGTGCTCGCCGCTGGTGGGGATGCGCCCTTCTCGACCATGGAAGAGCTAGCTGCCCACGCCAGGGACAACGAGGTGGCGCTTGGCCATTTCGGCGCACCTCTGCCGCCGACCCGGGTGTCGCTCGCTTATGCCAAGAATGCCGGCTTCGAATGGGGCTCCGAGGCGGCGTTCGATGCGCTCGATTGCAACACCCTCGCAAGCGGCGACGCCGATGTCATCAACACCACGCTGCAGCTGGTTCTCCCTTGCATCGACAACATCAAGATCCTGGCCTCGGTCACTGACGAGCGGGTGCGCGACGACGTGCCGACCATGGGCGAACTCGACCCGGCGCTCAGCCTCGCGCTCTGGAACGGACTGTTCGTGACCAAGGACACGCCGGCCGACGTGCGCGAGAAGATCATCGCGGTCGCCAAGGAAACGGTGATGTCGGAGCGCGCGCAGCAGCTCGCAAAGGATACCGGCGCTCTCGTCTACTGGCAGGATGCGGACAGTGCGGCCGCGCGCATCGCCGAGGATGGCGAAACCTTCGCCGAGATCAGCGCGATCCTGGAGTAAACCGGCGGGCCGATGGTCTTGACCGGTGCCGGGTCCGAGGAAGGCCGATACCGGATTCTGTTCGAGCCCGTCGACATCGGACCCGTCACGTCGCCCAACCGCTTCTATGCCGTCCCGCATGCCACCGGCCACGGCTGGGCACAGCCTGAAGGAGCGATCGCCCTTCGCGCCATGAAAGCTGAAGGCGGCTGGGGCGTGGTCGCTGCCCAGATGACCGAGATCGCGCCCGACAGCGATCTTGCGAACCATCCGATGGACCGGCTTTGGGACGAGCGTGACCTACCGGTCCATCGAGCACAGGTCGCGGCGATCAAGGAGCACGATGCGCTCGCGGCCATCGAGCTTGCCCATGGCGGCATGCGCGCGCGCAACTACACCTCGGGTTTGCCGGTGCCCGGCCCAAGCCATCTCCGAATCCTGCGCCCCGAAATCCCGATCCAGGCGCGCGCCATGGACCTCGCCGACATTCGTGCGTTCCGCGAGGCTCATAAGCGGGCGGCCGGGAATGCGAAAGAGGCGGGCTACGACATCCTCTATGTCTACGCCGCCCATGATCTGTCGCTGCTCAGCCATTTTCTGTCGATCCGCACCAACCATCGAACCGACGCCTATGGCGGCTCGCTCGAAAACCGCATGCGCCTTCTCCGCGAGGTGCTGGAGGACACGCTGGAAGTCGCGAAAGACGAGCGTGCCGTTGCCCTTCGCTTCAGTGTCGCCGAACCCGGCAAAGCGATCGGCCTTGCCCATGACGGCGAAGGGCGCGATGTGGTCGAGGCCCTGGCGGAACTGCCGGATCTCTGGGACGTCAACATCTCGGGCTGGCCCGAAGACAGCCAGACGGCGCGCTTTGCCGAGGAAGGGTTTCAGCTTCCCTTCACCGACTTCGTGAAATCGGTGACGTCGAAGCCGGTGGTCGGTGTCGGGCGCTTCACCACGCCCGATCTGATGGTGTCTCTGGTTCGGAAAAAGCGCCTCGACCTGATCGGTGCTGCCCGCCCGAGCATTGCCGATCCGTTCCTGCCCGCGAAGATCCGAGCCGGACGGACCGACGACATCCGAGAGTGCATCGGCTGTAATATCTGCGTCAGCATGGACGGCTATGGCGTGCCGCTCCGCTGTACGCAAAACCCGACGATCGCCGAGGAATGGCGCCGCGGCTGGCATCCCGAGTCCGTACCGGTCAGCGATAAGCGCTTGTCCTGCCTGATCGTCGGCGCCGGACCCGCCGGCCTCGAATGCGCCTGGACCCTGCTCCGAGCCGGGCATCACGTGACCATCGCCGAAGCGAGGGCGGAAGCTGGCGGCCGTGTCGCGCGCGAAGCGGCTTTGCCCGGCCTGGGAGCCTGGCGGCGGGTTCGGGACCATCGTCTGCATCAGATCCAGCGGCATGCCGAGGCGGATCTCTATCTCTCAAGCAGGCTGACCGCCGATGATGTCGAGAGCTTCGATGCCCATGCCGTCGTGATCGCGACCGGAAGCCGCTGGCGACGAGATGGCGTCGGTGCCGCCAATCCCCTCCCCCTGTCACTCGGTGATGCCGTGCTCACCCCCGATGACATCATGGACGGCACCAGCGGTTCGATCGAACCGGGATCGGTCATTGTCTATGACGACGACCATTTCTACATGGCGAGCTTGATCGCCGAAAAACTCGCAAGCGACGGACATCGGGTCGCGTATGTGACGCCGTTGCCGATGGTCGCGACCTGGACGGACCTGACCCTCGAGCAAAGCCGCATCATCCGGCGGCTGACCGATCTCGGGGTGGCCCTGCATGTGAATGTGACGATGGTGGGCGAACGGCAGTTCAAGAACACCTTGACCGGCGAGGCCATCGATCTCCATGCGGACCGGCTCGTCACGGTTGGCGCACGCCTGCCGGATGACGAGCTCTACAGGACACTGAACGAGCGCCTGGTCGACCGTTCGATCTGGACCGCGGGCGATTGTCACGTCCCCGGAACCATCCAGGCGGCCGTGCTCTCAGGCCACCGGACCGCCCGTCTGATCCTCGGCGACGCGTCCGCCGCAGAAGCGTTCCATCGCGATATCCCGGTGCTGTCCTGATTCGCCGACGGCTTTTGCCTCCGAGGGATTGCTGGCGAAGACGTCTTGACCTTCCGGCAAGGGGACGTTTGATAAGTGATCTCCAGGAAACGAGTCAGCAGGATCGGCCAAGATGCAAAGACTGTTCAAGCCAGCCATCGCCGCCCTGGGTTTGGTGATCGCCGTTGGTGCACCGGCCAGCTGGGTCACGGCACATGTCGGTGCCACGGGCATCGTCAAGGAGCGGATGGATGTCATGAAGGGCATGGCCGAGGCGATGAAAGTCATGGGCGCCATGGTCAAGGGCGAGGCACCGTTCGAACCCGCCGTGATCGCGGACAAGGCCGGCTATCTGGCCGAGCACGCCAACAGGATCCCTGAAATGACGCCCGAGGGCAGCAACGACCATCCGAGCGAGGCGCTGCCGGCGATCTGGCAGTCGTGGGACGATTATGTCGCCGACGCCGACGAGCTTGCGATCGAAGGCGCGAAGCTGGTGGAGATCGCCACCAACGGCGCCGACGAGGCCGCGATGAAGGCGCAATATCTGAAGGTCGGCAAGACCTGTGGCACCTGCCATGACCGCTTCCGGAAACCGAAGGGCTGAGGACATGAGCGGGCGGCTATGGTCCTCGCATCGTCGACTGGCGAAACGCGGCGGCACTTCCTGAAGTTGAGCACCGCCGCGATCGGCAATGTCATGGCGGCGCCCCTCGCCTCTCCGCCAGCAAGAGCGGAAGCCGGGGTCGACCTTCGGGCAGGCCCTGCCCGCGTCTCTCTCGTCGGCGCCGGTTATCCCGAAACCGACGTCTGGGCCTTCAACGACCGCGTTCCCGGACCCGCCATCCGCGCTATCCAGGGCGAGCGGCTGACCATCGACGTCACCAATGACCTCGCCGAGCCGACCACCGTGCACTGGCATGGCCTTCGGGTGCCTGTCGGCATGGATGGCGTGCCGGTGCTCAGCCAGCCGCCGATCTTACCCGGAGAGACCTTCCGCTACGCATTCGATGTCCTGGATGCCGGCACCTTTTGGTATCACCCGCACATCAACAGCGGCGAGCAGGTCGGCCGCGGTCTCCACGGCGCGCTCATCGTCGAGGAAAAGCAGCCGCCCGCCGTCGACCGTGAGTTGATCTGGGTGCTGGACGACTGGCGTCTTGACCCCGAGGCGGCGATCGCTCCGTTCGGCAACCGCCACGACGCCAGCCATGGCGGCAGGATCGGCAATAGCGCCACCGTCAATGGCACCATCCCGGATAATGAGACGGTACGTTCGGGCGAACGCCTTCGCCTGCGGCTGATCAATGCAGCGAATGCTCGAACCTTCGGTCTCGACTTTCGCGATCTCG
>JBCCIN010000140.1:0-11735 GCA_039028235.1 Pseudomonadota bacterium | reverse complement strand
TGGATCGGCTGCGGGCGACAGGCTTCTGAGATGCTGCTGCCGCAGCTCGTCATGATTGAAGATGTCGAGCTGGTAGCTCTTGCAGACATTGATGAGAAGGTGCTCCGGCAAACTGCTCGACGCTATGGGATATCAGAGACCTTTAGGGACTATCGTAGTCTCCTGTCGAGGCATGATGTCGATGGCATCGGGATGGCTGTCGGTCCCGCAATGCACCACGAGATCGGGATGGCTGCGTTGGAACGCGGCCTTCCGGTTTTCATGGAGAAACCACCGGCTGCCAGTCTCGCAGGAGCACGCGAACTCGCAGCAACAGCGGCAAAGGCAAAGCGGCCACTATTGCTCGGGTTCATGAAGCGCTTTTCCAGCGGCAATAAGATCGCGAGGAACGTCCTGCATCAGCGGGATTTCGGAAAGCCACTGAGCTTCTTAGGCAGCTACATGACGGCACCTACCTATTTCGAGCGCGAGGCCGACTATCGGGGCTTCTTTCTCCATCACTGCATCCACTATCTCGACCTTGCCCCTTGGCTGATGGGTTCATCGATCGAAGACATCGACGCCCGTGAGGTCGAAGCCAGCCCGGGAAAGCTCCTAATCCATCTCGCCCTTACCTTCGAATCGGGGGCTATCGGCACTTTGGTCATGGGCACGATGCAATCGCGCGGAGCGCCGGTGGAGTACATCCAGATCATGGGCGATCATCGAAAGATCGAGATCAAGAACGTCACCGATGTCAGCTATGCGCGCGATCCAGCCTTCAAGATTGCCGACCCGGACGCCGGACTCGACGACTCCTCGGATACCCTTTCCTGGACGCCCAACATGACGGTCGCCGCCAATGAGGATCAAAAAGGCTATCGCGCCCTCCTGGAGGCAAGCCTTGATGCCATGTGCGGACGGCCGTCATCAGCGCCGACGATCGATGATGCGGTCCGGGCGATGACCGTGCTTGATCGTATGGCAGAAGCTCTCAATCGGCCTCTTTAGATGGTGGTCGCGTAGGCAAATATTGAACGTCGACATATTGGGAGAGAAACATGAGGCAGACTTGGCGCTGGTTTGGGCCGAAGGATCTGGTGTCGGTCGACGACATGCTGCAGGCGGGTGTCGAAGGCATCACGGCACTTCATCATCTGCCGACCGGTGATGTCTGGACCAAAGACGAGATCGCCCAACGCCAGGCCGAAGTCGGGCGAATGCGGGACGGCACTACCTCGGGGCTTGCCTGGGAGGTGGTCGAAAGCCTGCCGGTTTCCGAGGACGTTAAGAGACAAAGGGGCGTTTGGCGCGAACACATCGAGAATTACAAAGTCAGCCTTCGGAACCTAAAGGACGCGGGCATTGAGGTCGTCTGTTACAACTTCATGTCGGTTCTTGATGGGACCCGCACCGATCTCGCCTGGCGCACGCGGACCGTTGCCAAGGGCAACCCGTCGACATGACCAGGCGTCTCGCGTCCCTGAACGACGTCGCCCCCGACATTCGCCGTCCCAGGTACCGGCCTTCGCGCCATGCGACCGGGATTGTGCATCTTGGTGTGGGGGCGTTTCATCGGGCGCATCAGGCTGTCTATACCGATGACGCGCTCGGGGCTGATGGCGGCGATTGGCGGATCACCGGCGTCAGCCTTCGAAGCAACGCAGTCGCCGATGCGCTCAATCCGCAGAACGGTCTCTACACACTGATCGAACGCGGCGAGGAAGGAACGAAAGCGCGCGCCATCGGCTCTCTCGCGCGCGTCATCGCGGCAACGCGTGACGACGCCCACGTCATCGACGCGATGACCGATCCTAAAACACGGATCGTCAGCCTAACCGTCACCGAAAAGGCCTACGGCATTGACCGCGCCACCGGTGGCGTCGACGAATCGCACCCCGCCATCGCAGCCGATCTTCTGAACCCGGGAAAACCGGTCGGCGTCATCGGTTTGCTCGTGCAAACACTTCGTCTTCGCCGGGCAGGCGGCGTGCCGGCCTTTACGGTTCTATGCTGCGATAACTTACCGAGCAATGGCGCTTTGCTTCGCACCGGCGCTATCGATTTTGCGAAGCGCGTCGATCCCAAGCTTGCTGACTGGATCGAGACGGACGTCGCCTTCCCATCCACCATGGTCGACCGCATCACACCAGCACCGACGGATGAAACATGGGCCGAAGCGGCCCGATTGACCGGCTGCCGGGACGATGCCGCTGTCGAAACGGAAGCGTTCAGCCAATGGGTGATCGAAGACCGTTTCGCCGACGGGCGTCCGGCCTGGGAAGCCGGTGGCGCGCTCTTCGTCGACAACGTTGCCCCTTACGAGCAGATGAAGCTTCGCATCTTGAACGGTGCCCATTCCATGCTCGCTTATGCAGGCTATCTAGGCGGCCATGCTTTTGTGCGTGACGTGATGGCAGACGAAGCGCTGGCCGCCCTGGTCAAACGGCATATGCAGGCCGCAGCCGAGACACTGGCGCCGCTCTCGGGGATCGATTTTACGGATTATGCGCAATCTCTGATGACGCGCTTTCGTAATCCCGCGATTGCCCACGAAACTTATCAGATTGCGATGGACGGCACGGAAAAGCTGCCACAGCGAATTCTGGAGCCCGCAGTTCATGCACTCGAGCACGGTCGGGACATTCGCCCCTTCGCTTTCGCCGTTGCCGCATGGATGCGCTATGGGCTTGGGCGCAAGGATGACGGTGCGATCTATGCGCTGCGCGATCCAAGAGAGGCGGAGATCGCGGCCTGCGTTCGAAACGCTGATTCTGGTGGCGTTTCGACGGCCTTGCACAGGCTTCCAGGCCTGTTCCCCGATCGCCTTCTGGAAAGCCAGATCTGGCGCAACACCGTTCAGTCAATCCTGGACAGAATGCTGCAACAAAGCATGGCCGAAGCCATACGCGTCGAACTCATCGCGAGCTGAAAGGGAGACCCATGCTTCGATGCATGCGCCTCCCTGTCAAAGAAAACTACTCGGCCAGGCGCTCGTAGATCGCCGCGATCTTTTGATGCGCTTCGGCGACGGCTTCCGCTGGATCGACGCCCTCGACCAGCGTGAGTTGCAACGCCTCGGGGATGACGTTGGTGGCAAGAATTTCACCCGAAGCCGCGGTCGGCGGGCCAGCGTAGGAGATGGGCACGCCCGTCGAAGCAATATTGATGAACTCTGAGAACTCCGGCCGTTCAGTCCACCAGGGATCGTTGAACAGCTCAGGATAGACCGGGACGAAGCGGCCATTGGTGTTGGTGATCACCTGGTTGTAACGATCCGGCTGCATCATGTGCTCGGCGAGGCCCTTGGCGAGATCGGGCTCCGGGGCGGCGCTGAAGACACCGAGCGACCAGGTGTCGATCTGGTTCACGGTACCCCCGGGTCCGGCCGGGACGCCGAAGAGCCCGGTCTTCTTCATCAGCTCCGGATCTTCGCCGGCGAGATAGGCGTAGACGCTGGTCGGGTTGTTGATGAAGGCGACCTGGCCGGACTGGTAAGCCTTGTTGTTCCAGGCGGTGTCGCCATTGCCGACCACGCCGCGTGGGATGATCTTGTGGGTGTTGTACATCTCGTTGATGAAGCTGAAGCCTGCGACGTTCTCCGGGCTGTCGAAGACGACGGCGCCGCTTTCATCAACGGTCTTGCCGCCGAAGCACCAGCAAAGCTGCATGATGTTGTCGGTGGCGTCAGCCGTGAGCCCGAGGTCCATGCCGAAGCCGTAGAAGGGCGGCTTTTGCACCTTGAGGCAGGTCTCGACGAAGTCGTCCCAGGTGCGCGGGTAGTCGAGGCCGTTCTCTTCGAGCACGTCCATCCTGACATGCATCGGCCAGGGATTGAGCGCGAACGGAACGCCCCAGAACTTGCCGTCATAGGCGACCGCAGTCAGGCTGCTATCGAAAAGACCGCCGGGTTCGCCCTTCATCTTCTCGACCACATCCGTGACGTCCATCATGTGGCCCTGGGACCGGTAGAGCTGGACATAGCTTTCATAGAGCCGGCAGACATCGGGCGGCGTGCCGGTTTCAAGCGCTGCGGACAGACGCGGGATCAGGTCCTTGTTCGAGACAGGGACGAAGGCGGCCTCGCCATCCTTGAGGCCCGCCATCTTCGCGAACTCTTCGAAATGCTCGCGCGCGGCGTCATCGGCGAGCGGGGTGAAGGCGGGCAGATGCCAGTAGATCAGCTTTTCCGCGCGCTGCGCCCAGCTTTTCTTCGGCGTGATGATCATCGGCGCTGTGATGAGAGCACCTGCGGCAGCTCCAGTCTTGAGAGCGCTTCTGCGGCTATAGGTTTTTTTGAACATGATCACTCTCCCTGATGTTGTCGGAGGCGTTTAGTTTTTGACCGCCCCCATGGTTAGGCCGGTAATGAGCCAGCGCTGGAAAAAGAAATAGACGACGAGCGGCGGGATCACGGTGAACACGGTGGACGCCATGATCGGCCCCCAGAAAAACACGTCCTCGACCACGAAGTTGGAAAGGCCCGTCGGGATGGTCAGCACAGAGGGGGCGGAGTTAAAGACGATCGCGTAGAGATACTCATTCCATGAAAGGGTGAACGAAAAGAAGGCGACGACGGCGAGCGCCGGCAGCGAGATGGGGAGCACGATGCGAAAGAGGACGCCGAGCCGCGTGCAGCCATCGACAAGCGCCGCATCCTCAAGTTCGACGGGTATGGACATGAAGTAGCCCATCAACAGCCAGGTGCAGAACGGAATGGTGAAGCCCAGATGGGCGAGGGTCAGCCCGGAGAGCGTGTTGGTGAGGCCGACGCCGACCATGATCGCGAAGAGCGGAATGAACAGAAGCGATTGCGGCACCAGATAGGTGTAGATCATGCTGCGGGCCAGGATCTTTCGGCCGGGAAAATCGAGCCTTGCGATCGCGTAGGCGGCGAGGGACGCGCACAGCACGGTGAAGAACGTCGTGCCGAGCGCCACGATCATGCTGTTTCGGAAGAACAGAAAATAATCGGTCTCGAAGAAGAGCGTTTGGTAGCTCTTGAATGTCGGTTCTTGCGGCCAGAGCGTCGCCTCGGTGCCGTAGATTTCCTTGTGCTCTTTGAACGAGGTCACCAGCATCCAGTAGAAGGGAATCAGCGTCCAGATCACGAAGATCAGTAGCAAAACATTGCCGACCCATTTCATGCCTCGGTCCGCTCTGCTCGCTACACCCGCCATCGCCTACTCCCGCTCGGACAGCATGCGGCGGGACAGGATGTAGATCAGCACCGCCAGGATCGGAAAGAAGATCATGTTGACCGCAGAACCGATGCCGAGCCGGCTCGCGAGCAACGCGTATTTGTAGGCGAGGTTCGGCAGGATCTGCGTGGTGTTCGCCGGCCCGCCATTGGTCAGGATCTGCACGATCACGAGATTGGTCGAGGTCCAGATGGTGGAGAGCATGACGACCACGGTGAACACTTTCCGCATCTGCGGGATGGTGACGTACCAGAACTCCTGCCAGACATTGGCGCCGTCGATGCGCGCGGCTTCGTACATCTCCTTCGGGATCGCCTTCAGCCCGGCCAGAAAACTCATGGTGTAGAAGGGGGTGCCGGACCAGACGACCACGGCGATCACCGAGGCCATCGCGTAGTTCGGATCGCCGAGCCACGAGATGACATCCTGCATGCCGGCGACGGCGATCAGGAAGTTGTTCAAGAGGCCGCTGAAGTCGTCATAGATCCAGCGAAAGGAGAGCGCTGCGACGATGGTCGGCACCGCCCAGGGCACGAACAGGATGGTGCGGTAGATGAAGTCCAACCGACGCGGTTGAGCGAGAACCATGGCCATGGCGAGGCCGAGCAGGAATTTCAGGCCGACCGCGAAGAAGGTGTAGACGAGCGTGTTCCTGATGGTCTTGACGAAGTGGCGATCGCCGAAGAGCTCGACATAGTTGGCGAACCCGATGAACTCAGCGGGCGCGCCCACCATCTTGTTCTGAAAGCTCATCCAGATGGCGGAGAGGAAGGGGTAGACGACGACGAAGGCAAGGACGAGCAAGGCGGGCATCACGAACAGCGTGCCGATCACGCGCTGATCATTGAGCCAGTTGGAAAATCTGCTGGTTCTCGCTTCGGATCGCTCAGCGAGCGACGCTGCCTGCCCGGGCCGGGCGTTTCCCGTCTCGCTGCCCTGTAAGCGCCCTTCCAACATCGATCGGGCCTCACCGGCATCGCCACGCGTCTTCAGATCGGCCGAATCTTAGTTGACCAACCCTACCGACACGTTCGAGCCTCCCTGAGTGTCCTTCGTGTCGTTAGTGAAAAGGGTAACGGTTTCCAGGCAGTGATGCAAACGCACACGCAGTTTTCAAGCGTCTGGATTCTTCTACGCACATTTCACTCGTCGTAGCGAATGCTCTGCCTGATCTCGTCACTCAGCAGGCTCTCGAAGCTGCCGCTCTCGATTTTCGCATGCAAAGCGGCCTCCTTCCTCGCAACCTCTTCAAGGTTCTTCGTGACTTCAGCAAGACGATCGCGCGCGACGATGACAACACCATCCGCGTCGCCGAGAACGACGTCGCCGGTGTCGATCGCGACGTCGCCTAACGACATGCGAAGACCAACTTCGCCCGGTCCACTCGGAAAGGCCGAATTCGGCGTTACTGCCTGCGAGAACACCGGAAGACCGATGGCCCGGATTTCATCGGCATCGCGCACCGCACCATCGGTCACCACAGCGACGGCGCCACGCTGCTTTGCAATCCGCGCCATGTTGTCGCCGAGGACAGCGGTCTCTGTGAAGCCCTGTGCGGAAATCACGAGCACATCTCTGGGCCTCAGAAGATCCAGAGCAGCGATGGCGGCAAGGTTATCTCTGGCACCGGCCCTTGCCGTCAGGGCGGCGCCGACGAAGCGGCTCGACGGATCAAGTGGCTTGATGCGATGGTCAAGAGCACCTCGCCCCTGCATGGCATCGACCACAAATGACGTGGAACGTTCCAGAAATGGCGTCAGGGTTGCCGGGTCCAACGGCTTGCCTGGCCGTTTGACGATGAGCTTCGGGGGATCGCCGATCATTTCCTCTTCCTCCCTTAAGACCCCGACGTGAGGTCGATGCTGCCTGAGGTAAGCACCTTAGGTTCGAGCCCAGAATTCCATTCGATCTTTCCCGCATCCATCGAGATGCCAGCATGTTTCAAGGCTTCGGCGATTGCATTTCGGGCCCGCGCCGATGCCATCTCGATCGCCGCATTTGGTTCTGCAATTGACCAGGCAACGATATTGCGCACGGCTTGATCGAGGCGGAGAGCCGATCCAGCGAGGCCACTTCCTCCTGGAACGCGTACAGCACCGTCGCCGCTTAAGGTCACATCCATGCCAGCAAAGCGATAATCGCCAGGCTTGGCGCCGGCTGCCAGCACCGCGTCCGTGACCAGAATACATTTGTCCTGGCCCTTCAATCTGACGAGTGCACCAAGCGCATCGGGCGAGAGGTGATGCCCGTCAGCAATCAGGCAAGCTTTGAGCTTTGTTTCCGCCAGCTGCGCGAGGAGGGTGTTTTCCAGTTTGGGAAGGTCTGCAGGAAGCCCATTGCCCAAATGTGTCGAGAGTGACAGTCCTGCATCCACTGCCCGAGCGATATCCTCATAGGTAGCGGCAGAGTGCCCCACGGCAGCGGTCTTGCCGGATTTGACGAGTGTCTGCACCAATGCCGTCGCGCCATCTCGTTCCGGCGCGATGGTCACCAGTAAGATCGGACGGCTGATTTTGGCTCCCAGTCGATCGATCAGCTCTATGTTCGGATCCAACATGGCCGCGGGCGGATGGCACCCATGATAGCCCGGGCGATCATTCAGGAACGGGCCTTCGAGGTGGTAGCCGGGGACCATCATTGGACCTAGGCGACTGTCAGCTACAGCCGCATCGAGCGCTCGGAGACGCTCTTCAAGCTCCTCCGCATGGGCCGTGATGATTGTCGGCAGACATCCAGTAACACCATCTGCAAGCATGGCATCCAGGGCATGGTCGAGCATCTTCGGCGTGATCGAAGGAGCATTGAAGTCGACGCCGGCATAGCCGTTGACCTGAAGGTCGAAAAGTCCGGCCGTAATCACCGCGCTATTCCGGCCTGTCCTTACTGAGCATCGCAGCCGCTGCTGGATCGAGATGAAGGCTGCAGTCACCATGGTCCCGGATGATCGATGCGGGATGGATATTCGTGATCGGATCTTCGACGACGTCCAAGATGGCTTTTGCCTTTTCCGTGCCCGAAACCGAGAGGATCAGTTTCTCGGACGACATCATCTGGTGGGTCGACATCGAGATCGCATGGGATGGAACGTCATCAAAGGTTTCAAACCATCCTTCGCCCACCTGCTGGCGACGACAGGCATCATCAAGCTCCAGCAAGATGAAGGGCTCTTCGGTTTCGAAATCCGCCGGTGGATCATTGAAGGCGAAGTGGCCGTTTTCGCCAATTCCGGCGAAACAAGCGTCAGCCGTCTCGCTGGCGATCCGTCGATTGAGCCGGATGAGTTCGGCGTTCGGATCGGCTGCTTTGCCATCGACGGCCAGCAGATCACGTCTCAACTCGCTGATCGTCGTTTCCAAGCCGGGCCTCCTTTGATTGTCGGATGAAACTGCCGGTCGCCTGACCGGCAACGGGGTGCTGATGCACGTCAAGCGCGAGGCCGGTCCGTGCTGGTGCCAAGCATTGGCAAGACACTAGTCCGTTCACCATTCGCACAATTCGTCAACATCGCGCCTGTTCCAAGGGCGATGGTGTTACATTCTACGCTTGCGCGGCCTGATGCAATTCAGTAACCAGAAAGGGCCGTCCGAGGCGGCATCCTGGTCCGCGGAAAGTTGTTTCGACACCTCGTCATCATACAGACCACCTCATCGGTGATCTCGTGCCCGGCAGGCGGACCGGCGGGCAATCGAAAAGGGATCCGATGACACATTCACTCGACTACCTCCGCCGCCAGGCCAAGAAGCTCAAGCGCGATTTCAGCCAAGGGCAACGCGATGCTGTTGATCGCGTCCTCAAGGTCCTGCCCAACGCAACGTCAATTCGCCACGCCGACGCGCTTCACGTGATCGCGCGCGAACAGGATCATCAGAGCTGGCCGCGGCTCAAGCTCGCAATCGAGCTTTCAGAGATGGATCGTTCAGCCCGAGCCGAGCGACTTAAGATCGCGCTCTATCTCGGGCAGAACTGGGTAACCGACGACCTGATTCGTGCCGATCCCGATCTGCCGGCGCATAATCTGGGGCTGTTGTGCGCGATCTATGACATCGATGGCGTCCGGCGCGCACTTAGCCAGAACCCCGAAGCTGCCGTCAGGATCGTCGGGGTCCGGCGTCCCATCCTGCATCTGGCGTTCTCGCGCCACTTTCGAGCCACACCGGATCGCGCGGATGCGATGATCGCCATCGCTGAAGCCCTGGTGGCGGCGGGGGCCGACGTAAACGACAGCTACCCGGCAGAACCCGGCTCCGAACATCGTCTCTCTGCGCTCTACGGCGCCTTGGGGCATGCCGGCAATCTGCGCCTGGCCGAATGGTTGCTCGATCGTGGCGCTGATCCGAACGACAACGAGTCGCTCTACCACGCCACCGAGCTCGGTCATCTCGATGGGCTGAAACTGCTGATGCGCTACGATGTGTCGACCCGCGGCACCAACGCACTGGCGCGCATGCTCGACTTTGACAATCTGGAGGGCACCCGGCTCCTCCTCGACTACGGTGCCGATCCCAACGAAGCCGTGCTCGATCACCCGAGCGGCCAGCCCATCGATACGATCCCGGCCCTGCATCAGGCGGCGAGGCGCGGTCGCGACGGGCGCTTTGCACAACTTTTGTTGGATCATGGAGCCCATGCCAACGCGAATTGGCAAGGCCACAGCGCTTATGCTCTGGCGCGAGCCTATGGCAACGCCTCCTTTGCCGCCGCGCTCGAGGCGGCGGGACATGGCCGGAAGCTGCGCGGCGTAGAAGCGATCCTTGCCGCCTGCGCCGAAGGTACCCTCCCATCGGGCAGGCCGCTTGCCGATCTGCTGCTGGACGAGGAGGAGCGGCGCATGCTGACGCGGGTCATCCTCTGGAAGAATCGCCTCGATCATGCGAAGGCGCTGGTCGCTGCCGGCATCAATCCGAACCTGCCCGAGGAGATGGGCATGACGCCGTTGCATCTGGCGGGTTGGGCAGGCCTTCGGGAGCATGTCGCCTGGCTGCTGACGCTTGAGCCCGACCTTACCCATGTCAACGACTATGGCGGAGATATCGTCGGCACGATCGTGCATGGTTCCGAGAACCGACTGGACGTCGACGAACGCGACCATGTCGGCTGTGCTCGCCTGGTTCTGGAAGCCGGCGCTGCCCTTCGACGCTCCGATCTCCTGGGCGCCATGAATGAGGACATGTCGGCCTTCCTCATGGATTGGGCGGCCGACCACCCCGATCAGGTCGTCGAGGATAAAGCCGGTTGAACCCTGGCGGCCTCCTTGCGTGACGGCTTTAGCAAGACGGCGGATTGTGGGACGCTCTGGCTGTTCTCGATCCGCATGCGCGCGAAGCTCGGTCATCCAGCTGAAGGTTGCGACCGACTCCAGCCCTTTGATGACCCCGTTTTCGTTCGATGTTAGTTTCCGCCCATGGGCGCCGCAACCAACGGTCTAACTTGGCTTCTTTGCGTGGTCTTGCTCGCGGGCTGTGCATCCGTACCGCCGTTGCCGCCAAGCGGCTCCGGCCCGAACGACCATGTCGTCAGTGTGGTCAGCGATGGTTGGCATGCCGCCATCGTCGTTCCGCGTGCGCAGCTGATCGAGACAGGTTTAGTTCCAGAGACAGGTGACTTCCCGAATGTGAGGTTCATCGAATTCGGCTGGGGCGATCGAGCATACTATCCAGCACGGGAGAAGACGCTTGGGATGGCGCTCGATGCAGCCCTCAGGACGACACCAGCCGTCCTCCATCTCGCCGGCTTCAATCGTTCGCCTGAGCAGATCTATGGCGATGCCGGCGTCATATCAATTGCGATGAACGGCCGGAGATTTCGAAGTTTGATCATGGCCATCGATGGCTATTTCGATCGCGAGGAACGGGATCGGTCATCTTCCATAGCACCCGGACTTTATCCGCACAGCAGGTTCTATCTAGCGCGCGGTGGGTTCCATTTGTTCAACAACTGCAATGCCTGGACGACGCGCATGCTGCGCTCAAGCGGTGTGAACCTGTCACCGGTCGGCGTGGTTATGGCAGGTCAGCTAATGTCTCAACTGCGTGGCAAAGATCGTTCCTCGTCGATCCGGACTGGCGACTGACGACGCTTGCTCCGGGATCCCCCAAGCCGTGAGCTCAATGCAGTCTTTCGGACACCGCGCGTTCGAAGGGCTCACTGCCGCCTAATAGCAAGAAGGCCGCGAATGTGAACCGCAGCCGCGTGCATCGCATGCCCGTTGGAGGAGGCTGAGCTTGCGGCCGTTTGGGGTCACACGACGCCTTGGGCGAGGTTCTGCTCGACTTTCTGATTTGCGCTCCAAGATCGGTCATTAGCCAGAGAAGCTGCAGCATTCCCCAATCTGGTCGTGCTGGATTGCCGTAACACATGCCCAAGAGTCCGACTGATCGCCGTTCGACTTGTCGCAGAGGCCGACCAAGCGGCGACATTACAAGCGCTTGCATTAGATCACTTGGATGGCGATCAGCCCTACAGCGGACTAAGCCATGTGGACGAATTGACTCATGTAATCGGTTGAGGATTCACAAGCGAATATTTGCGTGATTCATAGGAAGCCGGCTTAGGGAG
>JBCCIN010000139.1:0-11750 GCA_039028235.1 Pseudomonadota bacterium | reverse complement strand
GATATCAGCCGCTCGCGCAAATCCATCGAAAGAGCTTTCGCCATGCAAGCTGGCCTCCTCCACCAGCCCACATCTTGAATCACATCAACGATGAAATGGGAATCCTTAATGATTCCATTAGGTTAGAAAACGCTCTAGACGCTGGATCGGCGCCGCCGCCGTCATCGCCCTAACGCTCACACTCATCACCATCCGCTCGCTCGACGCCCCGCTTTTTCTATACCCGAGCAGCGCCAGTCTGCCGGCTGGTCTCTATATGCGCAGCTTCGATCCAGTGCAGGTTGGATCGATTGTTGCTTTCCCTGCACCCGTTGTCGCTCGACACTATCTCGCACGTAATGGCTGGGACACAGCCGTCGACAACCTATTCATCAAGCCGGTGTTTGCCGGCCCTACCGACCATGTATGCAATAGCCTTGCCGATGGCCTCAGAGTGAATGGTGTATGGATTGCACCCGTCGCTGCAGCCGATAGCGGGGGAACTGCCCTGCCAACATGGCAAGAGTGCCGCAAGCTGAGCCAAGATGAGTTCTTCGTATATTCAGCTTTTGCCAACAATAGCTTTGATAGCAGATACTTTGGAATTGTAAAAAGATTTGATATCTTTGGAGCATATACTCTAGTCGCAGAAGCCATTGCAAATTCCAAGGATACAGATGGTCGTAATTTGAAATATTAACCGATGTTCAGGAAAGCATGATTCCGCAACTATTCAGATACGATCGCATCAGCTCCTATCACATCTATCAACTTCTTATGGCGTTCCAATTGCGCAGCATGGAAGGTGGCGAGATCCGCTCCCGCGACCCACTCGTCACAAAACAGACCATCATCAACGCAGAACTGCTGCCACTCTTCGGACTCATAGAGAGTCTTGAAGAGATTAATGTACCATTCCCGCGCCTCGTCGGACATGCCTGGAGGTCCGTTGATCGAGCGCTGCATGTAGTACTCAATGTCATGGCCGAGTTCTTTCGCGGTCGGGATGTCAGGATAGGCTTCCATACGCTCCGCCGTGAATTGCACGATCGGCTTGGTGTCGCCGGCGCGCATGAATTCGTTTTGCTCGGCAGGGTTGCTGACTGCTGAGTCGACCTGCTCACCAACCAAAGCCGCCGCCACCTTTCCACCGCCCTCGAACGGGATGTAGGTGACATCATAGCCGAACTCGGCTTCCATCATCGCTGTCAGGATGCTGTCTTCCTGACCGGAACCGGTACCGCCGACATTCCAATCCTTGCCTTTGGCCGAGACCGCAGCGACATAGCTATCGAGATCAGTGATCTCATCATGGGATGCATTCACCCAGAGAAGGAAATTGTCGAGCGCCATCCGGCCGATTGGCGTGAACTCGTTGACGTTGATTCCTAAATCTTCCTGTATGATCGGCGTGGTATAGAAGCTGTTCAAGGTAACCAGAATAGTGTGATCGTCACCAGCCTTGCTTTTCATGTAGGCGAGCGCCTCTGCGCCAGAACCACCGGGCTTGTTAACGGGGACGAAGGGCTTAGGTGACAGACCTTTTTGCTCGATCAGGCCCTGCAGACGGCGCGCAATCTGATCCGCGCCACCGCCGGAGCCAGCCATGACGACGAACTCTACAGGCTTGTTCGGAGACCAACCGCTTTCGGGCGTTGGGGTATCGGCGAATTGGGTTACAGATGTTTGAGCAACCGCAGATACAAAAGCAAGTTCTATTTCTTCTTCAAGATTCAGATTACCAGTACCCTCAACATCAATTGATTGTTGAAACTGGGCAATCGCGCTCTTTGTTGTTTGATCAAGAATACCATCTGAACGTCCCGGTTCAAATCCAGCATTGATCAACATTTGCTGAATTCTCTGCATGCGCTCGGGAGTAATTTGTACTTCAATAACTTCTGGACGATCTTCGATAATCTCCGGATCAGGGTCCATCTCATCTAACTTGAAGCGGGCCAGGTCTTCAAATAGACCGCACAACGATCCTGCCTTAACCCTCTCAAGGTACGCCTCAAAATACTTTGGCTGACTTTCATCCTTTATTGACTCCCAGAACAGTTTGTCTGCGTCAGAATTGCACTTTGTAGTTGCAAGCCCAGCCAATGGTGGAATATTGATATCCGTAGGCATTCCCTGCTCGATGGAGACACTGCTGTCAACCTGAGCTACTTCACGCTTTTTACCTTCGGTCACAAAGAAGAACTCGCCTTCGTTTGTTCCCAAGTCATAGCTTCTCGGCTTGATTACGTCGGGCCATTCGCTCTCGCTACGCCTGGCGTGGACCCGGTCACGGACGAATTCTTCAAGCTCTAACATGCTCACGATGCCGTCGCCGGAACGATCGGCTCTGCCGCTTGCACCTGCAATGAAGGACTCAGTAAAAATACCACCTGCCCATTCGCGAGATGCAATCGTCAAACCGGGCCCTGTTGTCGCCGTGAAAAGATGTCGCGCCGGCTTATCCAAAAGTTCGACAGTCATATCGCGACGCGCGTTCAGGGTTTCCGGCAGGCTTGCTAGCCCGCTAAAGCAGGTATCGAGAACGTGCAGAGCCTGTTTTGCTTCGACGTGGTCAGCCCAACCAAGCAGCTCGCGCATGGCCAGCATTGATGCAATGGAATCCTTAATACTGTCTGTAAGCGGAAGATAGCCAAGCTGCTTCGAATTAGCCTCGACCGGAAGGCCATGGCCGGACCAATAAAGAACGAACCGGTCATTGGGACGAACACGCTTTCGAAACTCATCCTGGATCAGTGTTCGCAGCCGATCTCTTGTCACTTTCTCGTCAGTCAGGACATGGACGTAGTCAAAGCCCGCCTGATGAAGAAGAAAGTCGCGCATCCGCTCAGGATCGCCAGTCGTCGATTCTAAACTTTGAAAATTTCGATATTCACTAACGCCAACTATAAGCGCGTGAGCCTTACCAAGCTTCTTACCGCCGAACACCCAGCTGACAATCTCTCCCCAACTCTTCTTGTTCTCTTCCTTAGAATACCCCCTATCAATACCGGCCAAGGCCGGTATGCAAAAGCCGAAGAGTACGAGTCCTAGAATAAGGCAGTAGCGAAAACATCGGATCATTGATCAAGACCCTTCGCGCCTCGTTCTGGCCTTGAAGATCTCCTGACCCAGCGAGACCACCGCCGTCAACAATGACACTACAGCTGTACCGAGTGTAAGCCATTGAACTGTTTTGTTGTCATCGCCGCTCAGCGTCTCAATACCATGTGACGGCTGTAGGTTGAAATAATACCAAAGTGCCGCCAAACCAATGACCAGAGATGTTGCAATCAGAATCCGGCGCCCCATACCACAACCCTCGTTCTCTTCAAATTTTGCGGCATTTTAGCTCCATGGACCAAAGAGGCCAAGAGGCCTTTAGCCTAGAGTTTCGTAGAAGTGCTGCTGCGCTAACCTAGAGCAGGCCAGATGAGTCAACGTATTCATGACAAAGTGTGACGCTCTCATCGTCGGTCTCGACGCCCAGCTGCGTTCAAGACCAATGAGTCTATTTGATCCGGTGACGACCTGCGCAGACCATTAGGGATCGACCAAAGTGCCAATGGACAGCAAGAGGAACATTACGAATCACCAACTCAGGCTTCGATCTATGTCTCGGGTCAGAAAAATGATGTCGTTGGTTACCCCAGTGGTTACCCCAGAACGAAACCAGATTTTGCGGAGATAGCTAAGTCATTGAAAACTATGGTGGGCGATACTGGGATTGAACCAGTGACCCCTCGCGTGTGAAGCGAGTGCTCTCCCGCTGAGCTAATCGCCCTTGTTCCCTAGGCTATAAGGGGCGGGGTTTGGGGATGTCAAGCTGGGTTAAAGCTGGGTGAGCGCTTGGATGAGGTCGGCGGCGTGGTCGATGACGTGGTCGGCGCCGAGGGCGCTTGCTGGGATGGCGGTGTAGCCGAAGCTGACGAGGATGCAGGGGATGTTCGCGGCGCGTGCGGTTTTCAGATCGGTCTCGCTGTCGCCGATGAGCACGGCGCGCGTCGCGCCGACGCCGAGCTGCTCGAGCACGGCCAGGAGGTGGGCCGGGTCCGGCTTCTTGATGGGAAGAGCGTCGCCGCCAATCGCTGCGCCGAAATGACGGTCCAGGTTGAGCCTGGCGAGCAGGCGGTCGGTCGGGAGCTGGGGTTTGTTGGTGCAGACGCCGAGGCGGATGCCGATGTCTGATAGCGCCTCCAGGGTGTCGACCATGGCGGGATAGGGTTTGGAGGCCCGCACCGGTTCGGCGCCATAGCGCTCGAGATAGCGATGGAACAGGTCATCGATGTCGATGTCATCCGGGACGCCGCCCGAGGCTTCGAGGCCGCGGATCATCAGAGCGCGAACGCCGTCGCCGATCATCGACCTAACCGCTTCCAGGTCCAGTCCCGGGCGGCCAAGCTCAAGCAGCATCTCGTTCAGATAAGCGAGAATATCGGGAGCGGTGTCGACCAGGGTGCCATCGAGATCGAAGATCACCGCATCGAAACGCTCTCGGATCAGGGTCAGATGCCCGTCGTTCACCGCACACTCCAGCTTGCCATTTCCAGCCGCTCGGTTACATAGGCCAGACATTCAGGAAAAGCCATCACGAGCGCGTCAGGCGCCAACGATCGGAGTCGTCGCCCATGTCAGAGAGCCTTACCGCCGTCATCCTCGCCGCGGGCAAGGGAACCCGGATGAAATCGGGGCGCGCGAAGGTTCTGCACCCGCTCGCCGGGCGCACGCTGATCGGCCACGTGCTGGCGATCGCCGGGCGGCTCGAGCCGGAAAAGGCCGTGGTGGTGCTCGCCGAGGGTATGGACGACGTCGAGGCGGAGGTCGCGCGCACGCCGTTTTCGACTGACGTCGCGATCCAGGACCCGCCGCTCGGCACCGGCCACGCGCTGATGGCGGCGCAGGATCTTCTTCCGGCCGAAGGCGACGTGCTGGTGCTTTACGGTGACACGCCGCTCCTCACGGCCGGCACGTTGATGCAGCTGCTGGCCAAACGCCGCGAAGAAAATGCCGCAGTCGCGGTCTTCGGCATCCGGCCGCCTGATCCGACCGGCTATGGGCGGCTTCTTTTCGACGATGGCGGGCTCGCCGCCCTGGTGGAGGAACGCCATGCGGACGAAGCGCTGAAGCGGGACGGGATCTGCAATGCCGGCATCATGGCCATGGATGCCAGCCGCCTCGGCGATTTGCTCGACAGCCTGGAGCTGAAGCAGCCCAAGGGCGAATATTATCTCACCGACATTGTCGAACATGCGCGGGCGCGCGGATGGACGTGTACGGCGATCGAGGGGCCCTGGGAGGAGGGTCACGGCGTCAATTCGCAGAGCCAGCTGGCCGAAGCGGAGGCCGTGGTGCAGCGGCGGCTGCGCGCGGCCGCCATGGAGCGGGGCGTGATCATGCCGGCCCCGGACACAGTGCATCTCGCTGCCGATACCAGGCTCGCGCCAGGGGTGGAAATCGAGCCTTATGTCGTGTTCGGACCGAAGGTTCGGATTGCCGAGGGCGCCGTGATCCGATCGTTCAGCCATGTGGAAGGTGCGGATGTCGGTGAAGGGGCCGTGATCGGTCCCTATGCCCGGCTCAGACCCGGCAGCGAGATCGGCGAAGGTGCGCGCATCGGCAATTTCGTCGAGACCAAGAACACGGTGATGGAAGCAGGCGCCAAAGCCAATCATCTGACCTATCTGGGTGATGCCCATATCGGCGCGAAGACGAACATCGGCGCAGGCACCATCACCTGCAACTATGACGGCTTCTCCAAATATCGGACCGAGATCGGGGAAGGTGTCTTTATCGGCTCGAACAGTGCGCTGGTCGCTCCCGTCACCATTGCCGATGGCGCCATCGTCGGGGCGGGCAGCACGATCACATCGGATGTTCCCGCGGACGATCTCGCCATCGCCCGCGGCCGTCAGCGCAATATCGGCGAGGGAGCCGCACGCTTCAAGGCGGGCAAGTCCAAGTCCTGACGCTTCTCGCTGCACCGGCGCAACGTCAACGCCGGCCGGCGTCCCGGCTTAGTCGCGGACGACCATGACCGAGGTCGCGGCATGGCGCACCACCCGTGCGGCGTTGGGTCCGAGCAGGTAGTCCTGCAATTCGGGATGATGGGAGCCCATCACGATCAGATCGACCTTGGCTCTTGCGGCGGTGTGGACGATCTCCTGATAGATTCTGCCGACGACCACCTGCTGCTGCACCTCGATGCCGGGCGGAATCTGCGCCTGTAGAAACGCCTTCAGCTGACCCGAGACCTGCCGCTTCACCCGGCTTGTAAAATCCTGTGGCAGATATTGCCCAACCACGGGCATGCCGATATCGGGAATCACGGTCATGGCGATCAGGCCGGCATCGAAGGCTTCGCACAGCGCCACGGCGGTGGGAATGGCTTTTCGCCAGGAGTGCTTGTCGTCGAGATCGACCGGCACGAGGATCTTCTGATACATCGCCGCGTTCCGAAGCTTGAGGCTGTGACGTCGAGAAAACTGGCCGCGATTACCGCTATTTTGCAGCTGGTTAGACTATGTTTTGCGGCGTTTGTCGATCGGGGTCGCCCTGCAGCGTCGAATTTTGCGACAGGCTTCCCGCGGCCTGCGACCACAGGCCGATGGCGATAACCATGCCGTTCGCGTTCAGGTGGCTGGTGCCGGCTCCGGGGCCGTGATGCTGACCCGCCTGCCGAGCCACCAGAGGAGGATCAGTGCCGGGATGCCGGCGACCGTGGAGAGAACGAAGAAGTTGATCCAGCCAAAATCTTCGACCAGGAAGCCGCTGCTCGGCACGATCACGAATTTACCGAGCATCTGCATGAAGGAGGTCAGGAGCGCATACTGCACCGCGGTATACTGGCGATTGCAGAGGGACGCGAGATAGGCGACGAAGGCGGTCGTCCCCATGCCACCGGACAGGTTCTCAACAAGAATGGTCAGATGGAACAGCCCGTAATGGGCGCCGACATAGGCCTGGAGCGCGAACATCAGGTTGGATGCCATCATCAGAACGCCGCTGATCCAAAGACCCGGCATGATGCCGATCCGGTAGATCATCGCGCCGGCGATGTAGGCGCCGAGAAAGGTGACGAGAAAGCCGAAGGTCCCCGAGACCCACGCGATCTGGCTCTTGGTGAAGCCGACCTCGAGATAGAAGGGATTGGCCATCAGCGTGAGCAGCACGTCGCTCGCCTTGAACAGAGAGATGAAGGCGAGGATGACCAGCGCGATGGTCAGCCCGTTGCGCTGAAAGAAGTCCTGGAACGGCTGGATCGCCGCCCGGCGATAGGCACTCGAGCGGCCGAAGAGTGTCGAAAGGACGGCCAGAATAGCGGCAGCGGCGACACCTGCGACGAGGCCTGCGCGCAGGCCGTATTGATCCCAGACAACGACTCCGAGAAACAGGCCGATACCGGCGGCGATCATCAGATAGAGAGTACGGTTTTGTTGGGCTGCAGTCGCGTCATCGGCAGTCGAGGCAGTTGGCCGGTCGCTGTCGGGCTCGGGCAGCACCAGCACGGTGACAACACCGATCAGGATCAGGAGAGCCATTGCGGTATAGGCGACCGACCAACCGGCGAGATCGGCGACATAGAGAGCACCCGCACCTGCGACCCACATGCCTATTCGGTATCCGGTGACCACATTGGCAGCACCAGCTCCCTGCTGATGGTCGCTCAGCAGTTCGATTCGATAGGCATCAATGACGATGTCCTGGCTGGCGGAGAAAAAGGCGACCAGGAATGCCATCAAGGCGGTCATGAAGGGATCGATCGAAGGATGGGTTTGTCCGAGGCCGAAGATCGCCGCCATCAGGCAGACCTGGCTCGCCAGCAGCCAGCCGCGCCGTCGTCCGAACATGCTCGTCAATGGCCGAAGCGGCATCCCGTCCATCACCGGCGCCCAGAGAAATTTGAACGCGTAGGGCGCCATGACGAAACCGAACAGGCCGATCGTCGACTTCTCCACGCCGACATCGGCAAGCCAGGCTGAGAGCGTTTTCAGGATCAGCAGGATCGGCAGGCCGCTGGAGAACCCGAGGAACAGCACTGCGATCACACGGCGGTCGAGATAGACCTCCATGCCCTGCAGTCGCGTTCGCCAGCTCTCTAGCAATGCAGCTCTCGCCTCCTACAAAGACAGGAACGATCCGGGATAACGCTCTCCAGGAGAGAACCTGTCGATTCCGGCCACGGCCTCCGCGGCAGGATGCTTTATCGGGCCGGGCGTTTGTGAAAGCTATCCCGGCTGGACAAGCCTTGGCGAAGCCGTGGCAACCGAAGCGTCGTTAGAAGAAGCGCTCCGGAACAGTAATGATGTCACCGGGCAGTACCTGTGAGGTCGGGCCGACGGACACGTTCTTGCCGTTGGAGCCACCCCTCTGCACCGAGATGCTGTCCTGGCTCGCCCGATAGGTGTAGCCGCCGGCAAGTGCCACCGCGTTGATTACGGTCATGCCGTTCACATAGGGGTAGCTGCCGGGCTGATTGACCTCACCCAGAATATAGAAGGGGCGGTAGTTCAGCACTTCCAGGCTGACCTGAGGATTGACCAGATAGCCGCCGTCTCGAAAGGCGTCCTCGATATCCGTTTCGAGATTGCGAACCACCTTGCCGCCGCCCTGGACCTCGCCGACCAGCGGCAGCGCGAAGTAGCCCTCGCCGTCCAGCTGGAATTCGCCGGACAGGTCCTCGTGGCGGAACACGGTGACCCGCACCTGATCTCCCGGCCCGAGGCGGTATCCGGCAACAGCATCTTCCTGCTGCCCGGGCGTCGGCAGCTGTGCCTGCGGCAAGGGAGGAGGCTCAGAACCGGCACAACCGGCAAGCAGTCCCAGGGTCAGCAGCAACGTTCCAATCAGGCGAAACCCCATCATGGTCTCATCCCCATCTGATATGCACTCATCCAAGCGGTGGCGTTTTCGCCCACCTGACGTCCGTCAGGCGGCAGCATGGCCCCGCCAAGGTTAACCTTTGATGAACGTCCGGGCGCAACGAGAAGAAGCCCTGCCCGTTTCCATAGGGGCTCAAAGGCGCGCCGTCAAACCGATCGAGAACTCATTAACCGTATAATCCTGACCAGCCTCGTTGGAGTCACGCTCGGCAAAGTCGTAGCCGGCGTTGAAGGACAGGTTGCGATTGAGCCAGTAGGTCAGGCCAGCGCCGAGGTTAATGATGTCATCTTCCCGATCGTCTCCTCGGAAGTCGTCGATCTGATAACCAGCCTCGGCGTTGAGGATGACACTCCGCATCAGCTCGTGATCGATGGTGATACCGAAATCCGTGACGAAGTTGCTCGCCGCATCACCCTCGTCGGTTGCCTCGAAGGAGCGTTCGGCGGAGAAGCCGATCGATGTCAGCAAGGTCGGATTCCAATTGAGATCGACGCCGAAGGACACGCCGGTCTCATCGTCAAAATCGTCCTCGTCGAACTGTTGAACGCTGTAGCCGCCGAAGACCTCGCCGAAGAGCACGGAAGTGATGTCCAGGCCGGCGCCGAGCCGGATCTCATAGCCATCGGTGTCTCGCTCAATGCCGTTGTCATCGACATTGTCATCGCGATCCTCGACGTTGTAGATGCCCTCGACGAACATATCGAGCCTCGGCGAGACCTCGTAGTCGGTGCGCAGCAGCAGCTCGTAGTCATTGCTGTTGCGGTCTTCTTCGTCGTCATCGTCATAGACCGTGCGCAGAACGTTAGCGCCGACGGTGAAGCCAAGGCGATTGATATCGTGACTGAGGGCGATGCCGCCGCCGAACTCGTAGACCTCGGTGAGTTCGTCATTGCCGGCATCCTCGGGATCGTCACGCCCCTCATGGCCGAGGCGTGCCAGAGCATTGGTCACAATCTCGGTTTGACGGGACACGTCGATCTGACCACGGCCGGCGGCGAAGAAGTCTTCGTAATCTTCATCGCTCTCTTCGGCGTGGATCGCTATTTCGCTGCCGACCTCAACCGCCAGGAGATGACGGGTCCACTGAGACTGGAATTCGACGCTCGGCTCGATGGTGGTCACGAAGTCGGATTCCTCGTCGTCTTCGTCGAAGGCGACATTGTCCGAGTAGGATTCGGTCAGGGACACTTCAGGAAATACCAGGAAGGATCCTGCTCGAATGCCGAGCGGATCATATTCGGGCCGTGCCCGATCGGCGACGGTGGTGTTGGGATCTTCGGGCTGGGCCTGCGCCAGCGCGAGTTCCGGGGCCAGTAAAGCGAAAGCGGCCGAAGCCAGGAGGAAGCGATAGGTGGCGCGCGAAACAGTCACTAGGAGTCTCCCAGACAATGGCCGATCGGCTAACGTTCACTCAGAACCAGATGGTACCGTCCTCATTGTAATCGGTCTTATAGTGCGCATTTTACGATCCGCAAAGCGTTTGGCCGTGGCATCTCTGCTACAGCTGGCCGTTTTGACGACATGGTTGCAACCAATCGTTAAAGTTGTAACTTTGGTGATGCGCGGCGCCGTTGTGAGAGCCTCGCGGTTGAACAGGGTCAGCTACGAAGGATCGTGTCCTGACAGCCACACGCGTTGAACGATTGACAAGCTGATGCACAAATCCCGTTTTTTTTCAGTGAAATGGGCCGATGAGCTGAATTCTGACATGAAAAAGGCACTGGCGCTTGAACGCGTACCTATTCGATTTCCTGCAGCTTGACGGAAATAAGTTGATAGACTTCCGGAAACATTGAACCCATATCCGTCCAGCGATAGAACGACGTCAGGAGCAACTTGAGACGGTTCGGAGCCGGACCGAGGTACGAAGCCAAACCCTTGCTGCGCACAATCTTCAAACGTCCTCAAGATGCCGAATGGTCCAGACCGATGGTCGGCGGCCGGCCTGCGTGCATTCCGCCGGGCATCTGCATCTACGCGATCGGGGACATCCACGGCCGTGCCGATCTGATGATCGAGATGCATCGCACGATCATGGAGGACAGCCAGGACCTGACGCCGGGAACCGAGAAGATCCTGGTCTATGTCGGCGATTTCGTCGATCGCGGCCTTGAAAGCAGCCAGGTGCTTGATCTCCTGATCGAAGAGCCGCTCCCGGATTTTGGCGCCGTCTACCTGGTCGGCAATCACGATGCCTGGTTTCTGAGCTTCCTCGTGGACGCCAAAATCGGCCAGAGCTGGCTTCGTTATGGCGGCGACGCGACATTGCACAGCTATGGCGTGCGCGTCGGCATGATGCGCGACGACATCCAGTATTTCGAACGCCTGCAGGCCGAGCTCGCCGAGAAGGTGCCGCCGGAGCATCTCGCTTTTCTGCGTGGCCTCGAAGTCACGTTTCAGATCGGAGACTACCTCTTCGTGCATGCAGGCATCCGTCCGGACGTGCCGATCGATCAACAATCGCCGGACGATCTGCTCTGGATTCGCGAGCCCTTTCTGTCCTGTCCCGATGATCTTGGGGTGGTGGTGGTCCACGGCCATACGGTCGAGTCAGAACCGACCGTGCGCCACAACCGCATCGGCATCGACACTGGCGCCTGCTGGACCGGCTGCCTGACCTGCGCCGTGCTGGAAGAGGATACGATCCGGTTTCTGACGACGGGCGGTCAGCCCATGGCGCAGCGCTGATATCGGCGACACGTCAAGGGCGCCGATCCACGGTTCAATCCGCCATCGCACGCTCGGCCTCTTGACGCCCTGCGAGGTCCGTGAGATGGCCGTGCCTGCCATATCGGCCACGCCGAACGACGCCGTCGGCGCCAGCATCGCGACAAGAGGTTCGATCATCCCATGACCAGCCCGACAGCCAGGCCCGCCAAGCGAGGAAAGAT
>JBCCIN010000138.1:0-11779 GCA_039028235.1 Pseudomonadota bacterium | reverse complement strand
TCGAGACGATCAGGCCGTCGAAGAACAAACCTAAGCCGAGACGGAAACCCAAAAGGCCAAGGCTGCCCAAGAAGCAGAAGCCGGCTTTGCCGCTGGATTCTCCTTTGTCGGCGCGCGAAAAGCGGTGGGTCGAGCCGATCCAGGCCTTTCACGAAAGCCCACTTCGGCTTGACGCGTTCTGCGCCGAACACGGACTTGATCCAAGGAAAATGGCCCTGCCGCTGAACCGTCACTTCCTGCGGCGAAAAGACCTGGCGAGGCGGTCCCGATGAACAATAGGATGATGCTGACCGACAGGGTTGCCTCGCTCGCAAAGCCAGCTACCAAGGAATACCTGATTCACGATTTGGCTCTCAAGAGCTTTGGCTTGCGGGTCCGGCCAAGCGGGGCCAAGAGCTGGATCTTGCGCTTCGCCATCGACGGTAAGATGAGGCGGCGAACCCTCAGCAGCCCAAGAACGATCTCGGCGGAGGACGCCCGCGCCAAAGCCCATACGCTCCTGGCTGACCGGCAAACCGATGCCAGTGCCGCCGAGATCGTCGGCCGATCCGCGCCGACCTTCAAAGCCTTCTCCGAGCTTTATCTAGATCGCAAGGTCGCTTTTCAAAAGCCATCGGGTCAACGCGCCGTGAAAATCTATCTGCGCAGCACGCTGTTGCCAGCCTTCGACAACGTGCCGATTGACCGCATCCAACGCGCCGATGTCGCCCGCTGGTTTTATGACTATGGCGAACGCTGGCCGGGTGGTGCGAACCGCGCCTTGGCAATCCTGGGCAATATGTTCATCTGCGCGCGCAACTGGGGCATTCTCCAGGAGAACTTCATCAGTCCCACCAAAGGCATCAGGCTCAATCGCCAGGCGCCGGTTGGCCTTATCTTGAGCGACGCGGAATTCAAACGCCTCGCAGCTGCCCTTGGCCGTCACGCCCTGATCCGGCCCGATCAGGTCGATGCGGTGCGCCTCCTTCTGCTGACCGGGTGCCGTCATGGTGAGATCCTCGGCCTTCGCTGGCAGGATGTCCATCAAACGCATCTGGATCTTCAGGACAGCAAGACCGGACCGCGCAAGGTCCTCCTCGGCGAACCTGCCACCGCCATCCTGACCAAACGCAGGCAGAACCGGCAGGACAGCTCGCAATTCGTGTTTCCACGCACCGGCGATCCCAGCCGTCCACGCCCCTCGCTGAAGAGTTTCTGGCTGATCATGCGCCGGGAAGCGGAACTGCCGCCGACGCTTCGCCTTCATGATCTTCGCCACAGCTATGCCTCGCTCGCAGTGATGAACGGCGAGACCCTGTACATGACAGGCAAGTTGCTCGGCCATCGCCATGCCGGCAGCACGCATCGCTATGCTCATCTTTCCGATGACTTTCTGTTGGAAGCTGCTGAGCGTGTCGCCGCCGCTATCCTAGAGCGCGGCAGGTTGGGCAATAGGAAAGAGGCTCAATGAAACCCACAACCTCCCTGCCCTCTTCGTAGAAACTGGATTGCGCATACAATCCTGCCTTCCGGCGAGGGGGGGTGTGTTTGGGCATGCGGGCGGGGCGGTCCGGGTTGCGGCATTAGCATGGTTCTCAGCCATGCGCCGGATGCGGCCCTGATCGGCCTCAAGGCCGCGTTTCCAGACGCGGGGGGCAGACGCCCCTCTTTCAGACGCAGCGACCGAGCACGGATGATTGTGACTTTGGGCGCTGATCGGTGTTTTCATCGGCGATCGGCCTTAGTACTTGCACAGACGACGTCGCCGTACAGCCTTGGCCGGAGCGCTCCTGGTCCAGGAACCAGGGGAACGCTCATGCCCATCACAATCTGCACCGAGTTGGCGAACACGACTAATGGTGGTCGCGATCTGCCGACCGCCCTGAAGGGACCGGCCAAAGACATTCCGGCTGGGACGAAGGCGTTGTTGACGCTACTGCGAGTTGCCAAAGATCAGGCTGACATGATCCATATCGCCTGGCGGACGATAGATCATGGACAGCCATGCGATGTCATGACCGTCGATGAGGCCGAACACTATCTGCGTCTCGTCTAAACTGGTTGGTCCTGTTCTCTTGTACGTCCATATATAGGTGCCATCAAGGTTATATTGTGCTATATATAGACTGCATATCGACTCGTAAGGAAGACAGCATGCTTGTCGGCATCATCAAATGCGGACCTCGCCAAGCGATCTTACCCGAGCAAATCATCGTCTTGGAAAGGGTCGGCTGTGAACGTTTCCATATCGTGGATCGTTTGAGCGATCTCGACAGCCTGCGCCGGACCCTTGCTCCTAGTGATGTTGTCATCGAAGCCGATCCCAATCGAGGAGTTCGGGAAGTCAGTCTCCATTGATGTCTGGGAAACAGCGCAGGCTTTGTGCCATGCGTGGATGGCGCCAAGAGTGATCGGGGGTGTCACCGCCGTTGCGTCCAAAGCTGCTGAGAAAAGCTGCCGCTGGCTGTTGCGGCTTATCAGTTTTCGCCATCATCCGCGAGAAAGAGCGAATGATCGATTCCGGCTCGTTGGTGCCCGTTGGCTCAGAATCCTTGGAAAAGAAAATCGAGTGCGTCGATGACGAGCTGTCGCTGTTGTTCGATTGAAGCTACACATTCACCAAGTGCAGAACTTGGTATGGCGCTAAGATCGGTCGTCATCAATACATGAGGCTCGCCGGCAACATCAACGACCGGCTTCAGTCGCGCGGCGACTTCATCCTTGGCATCGGCCATAGGCAGTAGTGGAACAACCACCCGAGTCCGTAGATCTTCGAGGAGATCGGCTTGAACATCGACCACCAATGGCACGTCAGCTTGTGCTCTCATCTCATGGACGTCGAATCGAGCCATTAGTTGGAAAGCCAGGAAGGCCTTAGCAGTGGTCCCCGCTCCTCCACTCTCGCATTGTGGGCGTCAATAGCTATTCGATTCTGTTCCTTCCATGCAGCCTCCTGCGCGCGCCTTACCGCCTCGGCAATTCCGGCTTCGGCAGCCTTTGACGTGTTCAAGTTGAACCCTTTGGCAGCTTCGATTAGATCTTCGCGAACGCTAATATTCAGTGGCTTCCGCTTAACCTTGGGTACGCCAGGATCGAAGGTCATCTTTTCAGCCCACGCCGCATGAGAAGGCAAATAGCATGCGCATATATTATGCGCATGCTGTGTGTTTGTCGAGTCAAAAATATTCTTGGGAGCAAAGGAACCCATGAGGGAAGAGAGTTGCGGCAGCTCTTGCCGGCAGCTTTGGACGTAAGGCGGTGACACCCCCGATCACCCTTCGTGCCAGGACCTGCCACAAGCAGGGATATGACCTAATCTCGTGCTGCGATCGATTTCTTGGGGTCGTAGAAGGGTTTGGGAACGACCTCGCAGTTCCGCTGCTCCGCCAGCATGTCGACGACCGCGCGCGTGCCAATCTCCGCGTATGGGCTGGCCGCCATCGCGAGCGCGATGTTCTTTTCGAGGCGCGGCGAATGGATCGCCGATGTGACGCGGCCGACGCGCTGTTCGTCCACGGTGATGGGCCAGTGCTCGTCGTTCGATCCGACGAGCGGCGGGCCATCCAGCTCCAGGCCGACGAGGAGCTGCGCAACACCCCTCTCCTTGATGCGCGTCAAGGCCGATTTGCCGACGAAATCGGCCGCCATATTCAGATTGACCAGACGATCCATCCCGAGTTCGAAGGGATTGTTTTTGAGCGTCATATCGGCGTGATAGGACAGCATCGCGGCTTCGATACGGCGGATGCTGGAGGTGTGGCCGGGATGAAGCCCCAGCGGACGGCCGACCTCCATCAGATATTCCCAGACCTGATCGCCCGCAGAGCCGTCGCACAGATAGATTTCATAACCCAGCTCGCTCGACCAGCCGGTCCGCGAGATGACCAGCGGCACGCCGTTGAACTCGTGCTCGACGAACCTGAAATACTTCAGCGCCGCGGGACCGTCGCCGAACGCCGCGCGCAGGATGTCCCGGGATTTCGGCCCCTGCAGCTGAAGGGGGGAGACATCGGGCTCGTCGATGCGAACATCCATATCGGTGTTGGCGAGAAGGCCTTTCGCCCACAACAGCACATCGCTGTCGGCGATCGACAGCCAGTAGTGGTCCTCGGCGAGCTTCAGCAGGATGGGATCGTTGATCACGCCGCCGTCCTGGTCGGTGAGCATGACGTATTTGCACTGACCGACCTCGCAGGTCGAAAGATCCCGGCAGCAGAGATACTGTGTGAACCGTGCGGCATCCGGGCCCGTGATCTCGACCTGGCGCTCGACGCCGACGTCACAGAGAATCGCCTCGTTCACCAGGTTCCAGAAATTCTGCACCGGGTCGCCGAAATCGCGCGGGATGTACATGTGGTTGTAGACGGAAAATCCCCTGGCCCCCCAGCGAAGGGCGGCGTCCGTATAGGGCGATTTTCGTATCTGCCTGCCGAAGCTGATGGTGCGGCGTGTTCCCGTTGTGTCCGAGTTCATTGGCGTTGATCCCTATTGGATACGTCTCGGAAAAAATGTCAGCTCGCCATGGCCGGCCGGGCAAGCTCCAGTTTCGCGGCGATCCGGTCGGCGACCGCGATCAGCCCGGCGCCGATCGTCTCGCGGTGCTGGTTGGTGAAGCGGCGGATCGGGCCGGTCATACCGACGCTGAACGGCACGCCGAGATCGCCAACGCGGACCGGGGCCGCGACGCTGGAAACACCCACCTCGATTTCCTCGACGCATTCCGCAAAGCCGCGCTCGCGGATGGTGGCGAATTCGCGCTCGATGTCGCCGGCCACGGTCTTTGTCCGCTCCGTGTAGGCGCGCAAAGGACTGGAGAGGAGTTCACGCTGAAACGCCTGATCGGCGAAGGCGGCGATAGCCTTCGAGCAGGAGCAGGCGTGCAGCGGCCGGTCGCCGAGGCCGGGGTGGATGAAGGAGCGCGCGGCATCGTCTGGCGTTTCCACGTGGATGATCTCGACGCTTCGATCCCTGAACCTGGATAGGAAAACCGCCTCGCCGAAGTCGACGGCGATTTCTTTGAGTGTCGGGGCGGCCGCCTGGCAGACATCGGCGTCCGGCCGGCCGAGGACGGCGATCCGCTGCAGCCTCTGGCCGACGACGTAGCGCGAGGCCTCTCCGGGAGTCTCCAACAGACGCTGCTCGGCCAGAGCCTGCAGCAGGCGGTAGCAGGTGGGCCGTGGCAGGCCGGTGGCGCGCTGCACGTCGGCGGGCGAGACCGGCCTGCCGGCGACGGCCACGGATTCCAGGACAGCGATGAATCGATCGAGACTCATAATTCTCACTTTACAGACATTTGTCTCGAATATTAAGATGAAACCCATCGTGAGCCAAGCCCAAAATGTCGCCGGACGGAGGCAAATCGCATGGGAGCAAACGGGGACATGGGAGCGAAGGGCGCGACGACCTGCTGCGGCCCCGGCTATGCCAGCCCGGCCGAGGCGATCCGGGCGCCGCGCGAAAAACTGCTCTACACCATCGCGATTTACACCGGCACCGGCATCCAGAAACCGGACTATCTGGCGACGGTGGATGCGGACCCGGAGAGCCCGACCTACTCGCAGGTGATCCACCGCCTCGAGATGCCCGGGATCGGCGACGAGCTTCATCATATGGGCTGGAACGCCTGCTCGTCCTGTCACGGCGATTCCTCGATGTCGCGAAAATATCTGCTGGTGCCGGGGGTGCGCTCGAACAACATCCATGTGGTCGACACCGCCACGGACCCGCGTGCGCCGCGCCTGCATAAGTTGATCGAGGGCGCCGAGATCCGGGGCAAGGCCAACCTGTCCGGGCCGCACACCGTGCACTGTCTCAGCTCCGAGATCATCATCTCGTTCCTGGGCGACGCCAAAGGCGAGGCGCCGGGCGGCTATCTGCATCTGAACAAGGATTTCGAGATCGTCGGCCGCTGGGAACAATCGATGGGCGACATCCCGTTCGGCTACGACTTCTGGTATCAGCCGCGGCACAATGTGATGGTGTCATCGGAATGGGCGGCGCCCAACACCTTCATGCCGGGCTTCGACCTGGAGGAGGTCGGCCATCTGAAATACGGCCGCCGCCTGCATTTCTGGGATTTCGAAAAGCGCGTGCCGGTCGAGACCAAATATCTCGGCGAAGACGGGCTGATCCCGCTCGAGGTCAAGTTCCACCACGACCCGGACAGCACCCATGGCTTCTGCGGCGCGGCGCTGAGTTCGAACGTGATCCATTTCTGGAAGTCCGAGGAGGGCAGCTGGGAATGGGAAAAGATCATCGACGTCGAGAACGAGCCCCATCCGGAATGGCCGATTCCGGTGCCGGGCGTGATGTCGGCGATCCTGGTCTCGATGGACGACAAGTACCTCTATCTCAACAACTGGCTGCACGGCGACATGCGCCAGTACGACATCAGCGATCCCCACAAGCCGAAGCTGACCGGCCAAGTCTGGATGGGCGGCCTTCTGGGGAGGGCGCCTGAGATCAACGGAGTCCGGGTCGCGGGCGGCCCGCAGATGTTCCAGCTCTCGCTCGACGGCCGGCGGCTCTACGTGACCACCTCGCTGTTCTCAACCTGGGACAACCAGTTCTACCCCGAGATCCGCACCCAGGGTGGCGTGATGGTGATGATCGACTGCGACGTCGAGAATGGCGGCATGCGCATAAACAAGGACTTCATGGTCGATTTCGGCAAGGAGCCCAATGGGCCGAGCCGCTGCCACGAAACCCGCTATCCCGGCGGGGACTGCACCAGCGACATCTGGCTGTGAGCCAGACCCGGACCATCACCATCGCCAATCGCGGCGGTGCGTCCTACGCGGTCGACGCGCGGCGCCCTTTGCTCGACACACTGCACGAACAGGGCGTCGATCTGCCCTATGGCTGCAAATATGGCGGCTGCATCACCTGTGCCGCCCGGCTGACAGCGGGCGAGGTCGATCAGCGCCGGCAGACCGCCTTGAACAACCGTCAGATCGCCCAGGGCTATGTGCTGCTCTGCGTCGCCAGACCCTCGTCGGACTGCACGCTCGAGATCGGCGTCGAGAGCCATGACAAGCTCTATCGCAACCCCTTTCTCGACCCGCTCGACCCGCACGAGCTTAAGGCGGACATCGCCACGCCGAAGGAGACCTAGATGCCCGAGGCCGATATCGACCGTCTTTACGACTACCCGCCCGGCTACATCGCCGACATCCTGCGCTCGGTCAAAACCATCGCCATGGTCGGTGCCAGCGCCGACAAGACCAAGTTCAGCTATGGCGTGCTGCGTGTCCTGCACGAGACCGGCTACGAGATGCTGCCGGTCAACCCCAACCCCGCCGTCACCGAGATCCGCGGTCTCCGGGTCTATCACTCGCTTCAGGAAATCGACCGCCCGGTGGAGATGGTCGAGGTGTTCCGGCCGAAGGAAGAACTCTACGGCATCGCCGAGCAGGCGATTATGATCGGCGCAAAGGTGCTCTGGGGCCAGATCGGCGTCTATGACGACCGCGCCGCCAGGTTGGCCGAGGACGCCGGCCTCAAGGTGGTGATGAACCGCTGCCCCAAGATCGAGCTGTTCCGCCCCTTCTGGAAGCCCCGTCTCGATCTGGCGATCTGACCGAGCTGCATCGACCTGTAGATGCCAGCGGCCTCTGGCTGCGGCGGCGGTTGACGAACGGAGTGCCGCACGCCTCGACGTGGCGGAATGGCCGAGTTGGGTCAGATTCTCCATCAAGTACGGTCTCACCGGCGGGGCAGCTAAGCGCCGGACTCGAGACCTTAGAGTACGATGATCGTTGTTCTGTCGGCTTTACCCAGCAGCTTCGGGCGCAAGGTGCCAGCGACCGGGAAGGAAAGGTCGTGCCAAGAGCAGACACTGTCCTGGCACGGTTGCCACATGACAGCGTTCGCTTGCCACTCACGTTTTTCTTGGCACACGCTGTCAGGCTTTCCTTTTGGTAGATCAAGCGTCGAGCCAGCGCTTCATGACGGAACTCGAAGCTCGTCGAAATCCTAAAACTGGAGCGCCGCAGCAAACGCTATCGTGTCGATGTCGGCTTCGACCGTGCCCGAGATATTGCCGCGGAATTGATTGCCGGGGCCGTCGGTGGTGAGCGCGATATCGCTGTCTTCGACGAAGATCCGTGTCGCGCTGACGCCGAGCTGAAGCCAGGCGGCAGGTGTATAGCTCACTCCGGCTGAGAGCCAGTAGCGGTCGCCGCCTGGCAGGCGCGGGGTGCGGAAACGGTCGCGGGTGGCACCCTGGTCGAAGGCGAACCCGCCCCGGACCGACCACGCGTCGTTCGGTGTCCAGGCGACGCCGACCGCGGCGAAGATCGTATCGTTGAACGCCAGCTCCGTGACGTTGTCGGGCTCGTTCGGGTTGTCGAAGGAGATCCTGAGTTCGTCGAAGTCGCTCCAGCTCGTCCAGGCGATCTCGCCCATGATCGCCCAATGCGCATCGATGTCGTGATAGGCGCCGACGGAAAGGGTGGCTGGAAGCGTCGCCTCGGCGCTGGAATTGCTGTCGACGAAACGCCCTGTGCTCGCGGCCAGGGCGTCGGCTATGCCGGCCTGATCCCGGGTGAAACGTGCCCGTCCGCGAAGGCTGTGCTCGAGGCGCGAGCGATAGGCAATGCCAAAGCGCGTCGCCGGTTTCGGCGACCACAGGATGCCGAGATTGTAGCCGATCGCCCAGTCATCGCCCTCGACCGAGGCCTCGCCGTCCTGCGCCGTCGGCACGGCGCCGGGGACGCCCGCAGCAGCACCGATGGTACCGAAGTCGATCGCGTTGCTGAGCTCGGTCTCGATATGTTGGACCTGCAGGCCTGCGCCGACCGACAGCGACGGGCCGGGGCGCCAGGCGAAAGTCGGGTTGATGTTGACCGTCGAGAGTTCGGAGCGGCGCGCATGATAGCGGCCGATCCAATCGGGATCATAGGTGGTCTTCTGCCCGAACGGCGCATTGATGCCGAGCGCTGCCCGCCAAGTCTCGCCGAGTGAGGCCATCACATAGACCGACGGCACCAGCGCGTCGTCGGCGACGTCGCCCTGCGCGCTTGCCCCGGCGATCGGGCTTGCGAGAACAGTGGACGCCGACCCGTCCTCAAAGCGAACCCTCGGCACGAGATAGGCCGTACCGATCTCCGTCAGATGACCGTGATGCCGCGTCAGTCCCGCCGGGTTGAAGAACATGTAGCCGATGCTCTCCGCACCCGCGGTGGCACCAGCAAACGCGTTGGCCTGAGCGAGACCGGACTGGTTCTTGATGGCGAAGCCGGCGGGCATGGCCGGGGACGGCCATGCCGTCAGGCAGAAGGCCGCCAGCAGGCTGAGACAGGTTCTGAAAACGGGACGCATCACGATCATCCTGACAAGGGAGAGGCTCGGTCGATGGCTCGGTGATTAATCTGAAGTTTAATAAACCTTGACGCGTATTATACAACAAATTAATTAACCATAAAGATATATAGCCCCGTGCCCGCGAGGAGAACGCGACGTGAGCGCCGCATCATCGACGACGGCCGAGTCGGACCTGCTGACCAGCCTGTTCGAGCGCCTGCCTTATGTGCTCGGCATCAACCTGGCGATCGCCCTTTGCGCCGTGATCGCGTTTTCCATCACCGAGCCGCTGGGCCTGATCATGCTCTGGTTCGGGGCGATGCTGGCGAGCCTCACCTATCGTCTGAAGGTCTGGCACGACTTTCGGCGATCGTCCGGGAAGCGGCGCGGGCATTCACTTTGGACCAGGCGCTTCACCCTTGCGGCCGGTCTGAATGGCGGTGCCTGGGGAATGGCGCCGGTGTTCTTCTACAACCCCGAGTCCATCGTCGCGCAGACCTTCCTGCCCTTCGTCCTGGCTGGCATGTCCGGCGGCTCGCTGGTCGGGCTCTCGGGATCGAAATCGGCGTTTTTCGCGTTTTACATCAGCCTTGCCGCCCCTTATGCGCTCCGCCTCGCCTGGGAGGGCGATCAGGCGCATCTGACCATGGCCGCCGCCGTCCTCATCTACATGATCGGCATCGGCTGGCTCGGCCGGTCGTTCAACGGCTATCTCCGGCAGTCGGTGCGCCTTGCCGGCGAGAACGAACGCCTCCTTTCGGCGCTTCGCCAGAAGACGTCCGAGCTTCAGGAAAAGTCGTCGCAGCTGGAGGTAACCTTCGAACACATCAATCAGGGAGTCGCCGTGTTCGACCGGGATCATCGGCTGATGACCTGCAATCGCCGCCACCTCGAGCTTTGCGGCGACACGACGAACGCTTTCCTGCCGGGCGTCGATACAGGGTCCGGGACTTGCCCGGACGCCGATCAGGAACGAGGACGAGACAATGCCGCCCTACCTCCCGAGCCGGGGAGCCTGCGATCGAGGAACCGGCGCTTCGACTGGATCGGCGCCAGGGGCCGGTTTTTGCAGATCGAGGACAATCCCATGCCGAGCGGCGGCTTCGTCAGGACCTCGACCGACGTCACTGATCGAAAACGTCAGGAAGCGCATGTTCTCCACCTCGCGCAGCACGACTCGCTGACCGGCTTGCCCAACCGCATGCTGTTCCACGATCGCCTGGACCAGGCTCTCCTGCTAGCGCACCGAAAACGCGGCCGGCTCGCGGTGCTGCTTTTGGATCTCGATCGCTTCAAGACGATTAACGACACGCTCGGCCACGACGCTGGGGATCGCCTGCTGCAGCAGACCGCGGATCGCCTTCGCGCCTGCGTTCGGGGCAGCGACACGCTGGCGCGTCTGGGCGGCGACGAGTTCGTCATCGTTCAGATGGAACTCGGAGACAAGGCAGACGCAGAAACACTCGCCGAGCGGATCAGGCGCGCTTTCGAGGAGACCTTCGATCTCGGCGGCCAGAGCGTGCATGTCGGTACGTCGATCGGTATCGCCATCGCAGCACCCGGGCGGCAGGAGGCGGAGTGCGCTGGTGAGCTGCTGCGCCGCGCCGATCTCGCGCTTTACCAGGCGAAGCTTGATGCGCGCGGCGGCCATTGCTTCTTCGAGGAAGGCATGAACGTCCGCATCCAGCAGCGCAAGCTGCTGGAGCAGGATTTGCGCCTCGCGCTGAGTGAGCGGCAGCTCGAGCTCCGCTACCAGCCGCAGCTGGATCTGCGAACCGGGTGCATGACTGGCGTTGAAGC
The DNA here is from genome assembly GCA_039028235.1 of Pseudomonadota bacterium. Lineage (GTDB taxonomy): Bacteria > Pseudomonadota > Alphaproteobacteria > Geminicoccales > Geminicoccaceae > JANQPX01. The sequence continues at coordinate 697 of JBCCIN010000138.1, read as the reverse complement.
TCTCCTTCGCTGGCGCCATCCCGAGCGCGGCTGGGTGCCGCCCACCGACTTCATTCCGCTCGCCGAGGAGAGCGACCTGATCGTGGCCATCGGCGAATGGGTGCTAGGCGAAGCATGTGCGCAGGCGGCCGCCTGGCCATCCCTGACCATGGCGGTCAACCTCTCGCCGATTCAGTTCATGCGGTCCGATCTGGTGGAAACCGTCGAAGCCGTGCTGGCGACGACTGGACTGCCGGCGGAGCGGCTGGAACTTGAGATCACGGAAAGCGTTTGGCTGTCCGACTCCGAGAAAGCCATGGCGACACTGAACCGCCTGCGTTCGCTCGGCGTGCGCGTGGCCCTCGACGATTTCGGCACCGGCTACGCATCGATCAGCTATCTGCTGCGTTTTCCTTTCGACAAGATCAAGATCGATCGCTCCTTCATTCAGGGTCTCGATCAGATGACCGAGGCCAATGCCGTTGTCCACGCACTGATCGGTCTTGGCCGCAGCATTGGCATGCGCGCCAGCGCAGAGGGCGTCGAGACCCCGGCTCAGATCGAACATCTGCGCAAGGAAGGCTGCGAAGAGATTCAAGGCTTTTACTATGGCAAACCAGTCATGGCTCATAAAATTGGAACAATGCTGACCGACAGCCATGCGCATTTTATAAACTAGTCAGAAAAATCAACAATAAATTTGCAGATCAACAACTCT
>JBCCIN010000137.1:0-11830 GCA_039028235.1 Pseudomonadota bacterium | reverse complement strand
CGGTCATGTTGTAGATCAGGGAAAAGCGCTGGTCGTCCGAGGTGATGCCGGTCACCACCGCAATGTCGTTCAGCACACCTTCGCCCTGGAGCATGGCGATCCAGGCGGTGGTGCGCACCAGGAGCGAGGTCCAGAACGGCAGCAGCACCAGGATCATCAGGAGGTTCGATGTCCGAAGCGGCAGATGGGCGAGGAGATAGGCGACGGGATAGCCGAGAAGGAGGCAGAAGATCGTGACCGCGAGCGAGACCAGGAGGGTCTTCACGAACAGCCAGACATAGATGCGCTCCTGCTGCGGCAGGCGCTCGAAGCTGCCGTCCGCCTTGTATTCGAAGTCGGCGGCTGCGGCGAGAAAGGCAGGGGTGGTGCTCTTGGAGGCGACCTTCATCGCCTGCCAGACCTCGATGTCGCCCCACTCGTCGTCGGCGTCGAGGATTGCTTCCTTGAAGGGCGGCTCCATCTTGCCGGCCCTGCGCGCGGTCGAGGTGAAGAGCGAGCGGGTGCCGGAGAGTTCCCGGTTCACACGGGTCGCGACCCGGCCGATGGTCTTGGCCTCGCGTGCCGCTATGAGGTCCTGGACCAGCGCCGCGTACATCGTCTCGTCCGGCTCGCTGGTCGTGTCCCAGTCGGCAAGCATCTCGGCGCTTGCCGGCATGTTCACGGCGTAGGTGTTGTTGCTCACGCCCTGCCAAAGGAGGAGGATGATCGGAATGACGAAGCTTGCGAGAATGAAGAGAAGAAGCGGGGCGACCAGCCCGAAAGCGCGAAGACGGCTGACGAACAGCGCCTGAGCCAGCTTCTTTCGAAGCGGCGTGCCATCGGCGGCCAATACGGGGCCGGAGACGGCGGGGGTCGGTGCGGTCATATCCGTCATATCAACGGATCATTCCATGATCTGGTCAACTGTTGCGGTGATCGGCCCGGCGGGCGGAGTCTTTCGACAGGCACCCGCCGGGTTCGATCAGCGTCGTCTTACTGAGCGAGCCAGGCGCTGAAGCGCTCGTCCAGTTCGTCCTGGTTATCGGCCCAGAACTCGAAGTCATTGACCAGCGCCGTGGTCATGTTGGCTTCGGCGGTCGGCATATGCGGCGCCATCTCGGTCTTGCCGTCATTGAAGGTGCCGACCAAAGGACCAGCCGAGCGGCGTGCTGGGCCGTAGGAGATCCAGCTTGCCTGCGCTGCCAGCTGCTCGGTCGCGGTCGAGAAGGTCAGGAAGTCGAGGGCGTTCTCCATGTTGGGCGCACCCTTCGGAATGGCCCAAAGGTCGAAGTCGAGCACCTGGCCGTCCCAGACGATCTCGAAGTCCTGGCCCTCGCCGATCGCCGCATTGAAGATACGACCGTTATAGGCGGTGGTCATCACGACCTCGCCGTCGGCCAGAAGCTGCGGCGGCTGCGCACCGGCTTCCCACCAGACCACCTCGCTCTTGATGCTGTCGAGCTTGGCGAAGGCCTGATCGACGCCTTCAGGCGTGCTCAGCACGTCATAGACCTCGTCATGGGACACGCCATCGGCGATCAGCGCCATCTCGAGATTGGCCTTCGGGCTCTTTCTGATGCCGCGCTTGCCCGGAAACGTCTCGAGGTCGAAGAAGTCGGCGAGACTGGCCGGACCTTCGGCGAGTACCGCCTTGTCATAGGCGAAGATGGTCGACCAGACGATATTGGCGACAGCGCAGTCGTTGATCGCGCCCTCGATGAAATCGTCAGCGGCCGGCGTGCCGTCGGCGCCGTCGGGAAGGATCGAAGCGTCGATCTCCTCGAACAGGCCCTCGTCGCAGCCGCGCACGGCGTCGGAAAGCTCCACGTCGACGATGTCCCAGGTGACATTGCCGGCCTCGACCTGGGCTTTCACCTCGGCGAGACCGCCGTTGTAGTCCTCGGAGATGATGGTCTTGCCGGTCTCGGCCATCCAGGGCTTGTGATAGGCCTCGACCTGGCTCTTGGTATAGGCACCGCCCCAGCTGACCACGGTCAGATCGTTGGCGGCAGCCGTGCCGGCGACGAACACCGTCGCCGCCGTGCCGAGTAGGATGGTCTTGAACGTCATCGATAGCTCCCTTGGTTGATTTGCGTTCATTGCCTTTGACATAAGCATAGACACGAGGTCTTGACGAGAAATTGGGTCAATGGGTCCCCTGATCAACTCGGTAGCGCGTCAAGGGCCCGGCAGTCCTCCGCATGCCAGCCGATCTTCACCTGATCGCCGGGCTCGATATGCACATGCCCGGCTGCGTTAGGCACCTTGACGATGAAGTCGTCATGGCCGCAGACACGCACGCGCGTGCGCATATGGTCACCCAGGTAAATCTGTTCCTCGACCCTGGCGTCGAAGACATTGGCGTAGTGGCCGTTCTCCGGATTGATGGTCACGCGTTCCGGGCGAAGTGACAGCAGCGTCTCGGCATCGCCTTCGCGGACATTGACCGCAAGCGCATCGATTTCCCCGTCTTCGACCGCAACGCGGCAGGTGCTGCCGTTGAAGCCCAGAATTTTGCCGGCGATCTTGTTGTTCTCGCCGATGAACTGGGCGACGAAGGCGTTTTCCGGACGTTCGTAAAGATCTTCCGGCGGGGCGAGCTGCTGGATGACACCATCATTGAAGACAGCGATTCGGTTCGACATGGTCAGCGCTTCGCTCTGGTCGTGGGTGACGTAAACGACCGTGACGCCGAGATTCTCGTGGATATGCTTGATCTCATACTGCATCTGCTCGCGCAGCTGCTTGTCGAGCGCACCCAGCGGCTCATCCATCAGCACCAGTTTCGGCTCGAAGACCAGAGCCCTGGCCACAGCGACGCGTTGCTGCTGACCGCCTGAGAGCTGCGCGGGGCGGCGGTGGCCGAACGCGCCCAGCTGCACCATATCGAGCGCGCGCTTCACCCGGCTCTCCACTTCGGCGCGGTCCATACCGCGCACTTCCAGCGGGAAGGCCAGGTTCTCGCTGATAGTCATATGTGGAAAGAGCGCATAGTTCTGAAATACCATGCCGATATTGCGCTTATGCGGCGGCACGTTGTTGATCGGCTGTCCGTCCAGGATGATCTCGCCATGGGTGGCGATCTCGAAACCGGCCAGCATCATCAGACAGGTGGTCTTGCCCGAGCCCGAAGGGCCGAGCATGGTCAGAAATTCGCCCTCGGCAACGTCGAGGTTCAGATTTTTGACCACCAGCGTTTCGCCGTCATAGCTCTTTTGCACATTGGCGAAACGCACATAGGCGTCGTCGCCGGTGGCATGTTTGGTTGCGGCGTTATCAGCCAAGCCGTCAGCTCTCCCCTTCGTTGATGGTCCTCCGATCGCCCTTCGTCGAGCGACCGAGGCCGAACTGCATCCCATTAGTGCAGAATGCCGCCAAAATAAACATCGTTAGCTGCGACACTCTCTTACGCTCTCGACGAAACGTGATCTTAACCTGCCATTGCTGATTTGAGCAATTCTCATGCCAGCATGCCTGATCAGGCGGGGCCGCTCAGTAGAGTTCCTCCCTGATATTGCGCTCGATCAGGTCGTCGTAGCTCTGGACGGTCGCCGCTGTGGCCTTCGCATCCACTGCATCCGCGATCATCCGGCCGAGGGTCGGAAGTGTCCCGCGCTCCACCTTCGCTTCCTCTTCCCAAAGTTTCGAGCGGATCAGGGCCTTCGAGCATTGCAGAAACACTTCGTCCACCGTGATCACGATCACCAGCTTGGGCGATCGCCCGCCCGCCGCGAGACGTTCGAGCAGATCCGGCGCCATGCTGAGCTTTGCCCGGCCGTTGACCCGAAGCGTCTCGGTGAAGCCCGGGATGAAGAAAAGGAGGCCGACCTCAGGCCGGTGCACGATATTGGCGAGGGAGTCGATCCGGTTGTTGCCGGGGCGGTCCGGCAGCAGCAGGGTTTTGTCATCGGCAATGCCGACGAAGCCCGGCGCATCGCCCCTCGGCGAATTGTCGGCACGGCCGTCGGCGCCAAAGGTCGCGAGACAGAGAAACGGCGAGAGTTCGATGAAGCGTCTGCTGTTGCGGTCGAGACGATCGAGCTCCTTCATCACAGCGAGACGTCCGGGCTCACCGTAAAGGGCGCGCAGGGTTTCTTAGTCATCGATCAGGTTCGTCGTCAATGCGTCGGTCATCACCATAGGCCTCCCTTGCCGAACCATCATTAGCCAAGCATAGCCCGGCAAGGCCGTCAAAAGACGATCACGCGAGGAATGTCGGTGATGTCAGAATGATTTATTGGTTAATATTTATTATTAGTGACTATACGCGCTTTTTTATTGCATTTTATTTTATTTTTGATTATATTCTACAAAGTCAGCGTGCAGATCTCATTAATCGGAGTTCTTCATGGCGAAATCCCCTAGCGCCGCTCAAAGCCGTCAGCCTGCGATCGATCGCAACCTGGTCGACGTGACCTGGGAACGTGTGCAAGAACAGGCGATGCATGCCTATCAGACCGGCAGTGCCGCAACCGCCAGGACAAGCTGGATCAAAGCGCTAGACATCGCCGAACGACATTTCGAGCGTGGTGATCCGAGGCTGGCTGCAAGCCTCAGCAATTACGGTTTTGCCCTGATGCGCCAGAGGAACTATCAGCAGGCCAGGCTCTATTTCCAACGGGCGATCACGGCTTGGGAAGACAGCTGGTGCTGGGTCCCCTGGATGACGTCCTCGTCAGAGGAAGGAGAGGCCATACGTTACGATCGGGCCACTCAGGACGCCTTTTACGCGCTGATCGAACAGGGAAAGGCGATCACTGAAACGCTCTGGCTTGAAAACCGACTTCCCGAGGCGATCGGTGATGGCTGGGAAGCGGTCAAGCCGAAGGCCATGAACGATATCCGGCGCCTGTTCGGCGCGGTCTTCCTCCTGCCGACCGCACGCACCGCGCCGACCGGCAGGAAAAAAGACCATCGCGCGGCCTGATCGGGGCGTTAAGGTTTTGTCGAGATTGTGGTGCTAAACTTCGGTTCGATGACGATCGTTCTTAACATGCGCCCATGACGCCAGTTTCTCTCATGCCGCCGGTCGATTATTGCCCGTCCTGCGAGGGTCGAAAGGCGGAGCGGCTGGCCCAACAGGTCGGCGCGGCGCGGGCGGAGCAGGCCGATCTGCAAGCCGCCGCAGAGCCGGCGACGCCTGCACCTGGTGCACCGTCGCCGATCGATGAGGGTGCGCAGGCGACAGCTAACGGAACGGAGCCTGTCAAAGGCACGGTGCAGACGCTGCTCGCCCCTGATCTAGCGGTTCAGGCCCTGCTCGCCGGTTCCTCGATCGGCGAGGCAGGCACCGACGAGGCGGCGCTTCGGCTGCGCGGCATCGAGGCCTACGGCGCACGATAGTATATAAGCGCTCGGCTGTTGGCCGTCAGTTCCTGGGAAAACGGGCCTCGAGCTCTTCGACATCAGCCGGCGTAAGCGGCTTTGTCGCCTTGTCATGCAGCAGCAGATAGAGCTTGGCCGTCGCTTCCAGCTCCTCGATCGCACCCGCCGCACCATCCAGGCTCTTCCCGGACACCACCGGCCCGTGATTGGCGAGCAGCACGGAGGCGTGCTTCGCGGCGAGTTGGCGCACAGCGGCTGCGAGCCGCTCGTCACCAGGCGGAAAGTAGGGAACGATCGGCAGCTTACCCACGCGCATTACATAGTACGCAGTGAGCGGTGGCATGCAGTTGGCCGCATCCAGCCCATCGAGGCAGGAGACGGCCACCGAATGGGTCGAATGGAGATGCACGATCGCCCGGTCGCGCGGCCGCATCTCATAGACGCATCGGTGAAGAAAGGCCTCTTTCGAGGGCTTGTCGCCGTCCAGATGCCGTCCTTGATCGTCCAGCTTCGAAATGCGCGCCGGATCGAGCCGGCCGAGGCGCGAATTGGTCGGCGTCAGCAGCCAGCCGTCATCGAGGCGTACGCTGATATTGCCGGTGCTGCCGTGGGACAGGCCGAGATGGGTGAGCAGCCGGCCGAGCTCGACGATCTCTTCGCGAAGATCCGCCTCGTTACTCATAGTCGCTCCGCGATGGGGCTCATGCCGCCTGAGCACCCCCGGCCGTGTTGGCCGCGTCGAGGCGGCGAAAGGCCTTGGTGAAGAAATCGACGCTGCCGAAATTCCCCGACTTCAGCGCGAGCGCCAGCGGCTCGTCATCGAGGCTCGCGGTCCAGGGCACGCCGGGATCGATCTTCCGCCCGATACGCAGGCCGCGAATGCCGAAGGCGCCGACGATGGCGCCGGATGTCTCGCCGCCGGCGAGGACGAAACGGCGGGCACCCTGATCGCGAAGGGCGATCGCGATCGCGGCCAGGGCCTCCTCGACGACGGTCCCTGCGCGCTCGCGCCCGAAGACCTCCTGAACCTTGGCGACGTCCTCAGGGGCGGCGGACGCGCTGATCAGAATAGGCTCGGCGCCAAGCCGCGGTCTCGCGAAGGTTAGAGCACGCCCGACTTCATCTTCGCCGCGGCAAAGGGCAAAGACGTCGATCCGATGGGCCGGTCCTTCGAAATTTTCTATCTGTGCCCTGGTCGCTGCCGAGCAGCTTCCCGCGAGCACGACCGATGCCCCCTCGATCCGCGGCAATTGATCAGCGTTCTCGGCCGGGGTCATCAGACCGGAATCACGGAAATTGCCGGGGAGACCCATGGCAATGCCGGACCCGCCGGTGATCAGCTTCAAATCCTCGGCGGCGTGGCCGAGGGCGGTCAGATGACGATCGCTGATCGCATCGGCGATCGCCTGTCGCACGCCCTCGCTTCGAAGCCCCTCGATCGCCTCGCGAACGGCGTCGGCGCCGCGCTCGACAACGCCATAGGGCAAAAGGCCGACCTTGCCCTCGCTCTGCCGGCCGAGCACCGCGACCAGATCGCTGTCGGTCATCGGTGTGAGGGGATGGTGGCGCATCGAACTCTCGGAAAGCAGCCGATCGCCGACGAACAGATGCCCCTGAAACACGGTTCGGCCGTTTTCCGGAAATGCCGGGCAGGCGATGGTGAAATCGGTGTCGAGTGCTGCCATCAGGGCTTCGGTCACCTGTCCGATATTGCCTTGATCGGTGGAATCGAAGGTCGAGCAATATTTGAACAGGATCTGGCGCGCGCCTTGGCCGCGCAGCCAAGCAAGCGCCTCGAGCGATTGGCGGACCGCCTCATCCGCCGGGATGGTTCGGGATTTAAGGGCGACCACCACGGCCTGGGCGTTCCCGATGTCGATCGGCCGATCGGGCACGCCGATCAGCTGCACGGTGCGCATGCCCGACCGCACGAGCATGCTGGCAAGGTCGGTGGCGCCCGTGAAATCGTCGGCGATGCATCCGAGAAGAATCGTCATGTGAGGCCGCTTAGCTGCGGAACGGGAACCCTTGGTGATCGCGTTCCTCGATGGTTATGATGAAAGACGAGATCTCTTTTACAGCAAGCGCCCAAGCTTGCAATTGGCGGAAGAACGTGAGCGGAGGCAGTTCGTGCATATCGTGATCACCGGCGGTGCCGGCTTTATCGGCAAGAAACTTGCGGCGGCCCTGCTGGCCTCCGATGGAATCACGCTCGAAGGAAGTCCCAAAAAAAAGCTCGAACGCCTGACCCTCTTCGACGTGGTCGAGGCGGCAGAAGGTCTGCCAGCCGATACAAGAATCAAAATCATCGCCGGCGATATCACCGACAAGGCTCAGATCGAAAGCCTGATCACATCCGATGTCGATGCCGTCTTTCACCTCGCTGCGATCGTCAGCGCCAATGCCGAGGCCGATTTCGATCTCGGCATGGCGGTCAATCTCGACGGCACCCGCCACATCCTCGAAGCCTGCCGCCGTCAAGGGTCGACGCCCCGCGTCGTTTTCGCCAGCTCGGTCGCGGTCTATGGCGGCGACATGCCGACGATCGGCCATGACGACCTCTTCCTGAACCCGCAGACCTCCTACGGCGCGCAAAAAGCGGCGAGCGAGCTTCTGGTGAACGACTACAGCCGAAAAGGCTTCGTCGACGGCCGGGCCCTTCGCCTGCCGACCATCGTGGTGCGCCCCGGCAAGCCCAACAAGGCGGCCTCCACCTTCGCAAGCTCGATCATCCGTGAACCGCTCGCCGGCGAGCCCGCCATCTGCCCGGTCAGCCGCGACTCCGTCATGTACATCCTCTCCCCCCGCCGCGTGATCGAAGCCTTCATCCACGCACTGGCACTGCCAGACGAGGTCTTTGGCCCCGCCCGCATGCTGACGCTTCCCGGCATCGCCGTCTCCATCGGCGAGGTCGAGACAGCCCTCGCCAAGGTCGCCGGCAAGACCGTTGCGGATCGTATCCGCTGGACACCGGACGCCCACATCCAGAAAATCGTCTCGGGCTGGATGCCCGATTTCGATGCGAAGCGGGCGAGAAAGCTGGGCTTTCAGCCGGATGAAAGCATCGAGGAGATCATCCGCGCGCATATCGAGGACGAGCTGGGTGGGGTTGTTGGGTGAGGCAAAGAAGGGTTTGCCTATCGCGCTGATCGATCAGAAGCCTATGAAGACCGAAACCAGAACGACAGAGCCTGGAGAAGACAGCAGAACATCTCCGCGCCAGCGAAGGCATGGCTCGATTCCTAACCCGATATTTGCAATTTGGGTCAATTGCCCTCTTTTTTTCCATGAGTCGTTGGTCCTATATCTTGCCTCGCGAAGTCTATCGACATGGTGACGAAGGACATGCGACGAAAATCGCTATGGTTTGGTGCGAATGTTGGCCTGCTCTTGCTGGCTGTGCTGATGGCTGCCTCCGAAACGGCGCGGGCAGAGGAAACCTGTCAGCTCGTCAGAAAGTCGACAGGCGAGCCATTCATGATGTACGAGGTCATTCGCTATCGGAATACACCGGAGCGGCTGGGCTACTGCCTGCAACCCATGAAGATCTGGTACGGACGTGAATTCTGGCCGGACGGCACACCGAGCAGGAAGGCCATGGACCTCGGCCTGCCGAAGCGCGATCTGGTCCAGACGGTCGCGAAGCGCTCGCTAAGCTATGGGCCGGTCTCGGTGTTCGACATCGAGCATTGGCCTTTGGAAGACGAGGACTACGCAGACGCGGCGGTCGACAACTATGTTACCATCACCGACTGGTTCCGGGAGGTCACGCCTCAGGGCCAGCAGTTCGGCTTTTACGGCATGGTGCCGATCCGCGACTATTTCCGGGCGATCGAAGGCAAGGACCACGGGGAGTATAAGGAATGGCAGGCGGAGAACGATCGCCTCACCCCGTTCGCCGATGCCGTCGATATTCTGTTCCCATCGCTCTACACCTTCTACGATAAGCCTGAAGAATGGCTGATTTATGCGAAGGCGCAGATCGACGAGAGCCGCCGTCTGGCTGATGGCAAGTCTGTCGTCGCCTTCGTCTGGCCCACCTACCACCAGTCCAACCGTCGGCGCGGCGGTGATCCCATCGAACCCGACTTCTGGCGGCTCCAGCTAGATTTTCTCGAAGAGCACGCCGACGGCGCCATCATCTGGACTCATAGCGCCGTGAAGAAAATCGACTTTGCCGATATCCCGCCTTGGTGGGACGCCACGGTGCAGTTTCTGGACGAGCGCTTCGAATGTCGCGACTGCTCCTGAAGGTGATGGTTCGTTCCGCGCCTTTGTGAATGTGATTGGCCTCGCTCGCGACTTCGAGGGTAAATGAACGTGAGACAAGGTTCCATTCCAAGCTCATCCGATCAACAGCGGCCAGGGATCATGCGGACTTTTTGGATGTGGGCATTCGGCTATCTGGCTTTTCTGCTGGCCGCCGCCTGGATCGCCGCTTCATCACCGATCGCGTTTCAAAAAGCGAATGTCGTCACCCCTTCGACGCCGCGCGGCGTCCCCGACTTGATCGTCAGTACGCCGCTCGACGCCGACAAGGTCGTCGGCGACATCCCCTATCGGGGCGGCGAGGTCTGGGCCGTGAAGCCGTCCGCCAAATATGAGGCGACGATTTTGGGCGGCAGCGGCAACTGTGCGACCAAGACTCTGGGGCTCGCCCATTATCTCGGTGAGAACGGCATCGACTATCAGATCATCGATTTGATGCATTCGGGAACATTCCTCGCCGGCATCGGCCATACCTTGATGCGCGTCGCCTATCGGCATAATGGCCAGGAACGGGTGGGGCTGATCGACATGCTGGAGGGTGGGCTTCCCACCGATGGCGAGCGCTATTTCGATGTCGCCGATCTGACCGATGGCGCAATCCCCAACGCCAAGGTCGATCCGCTGAACGAGCGCAAAGACGACCATGCGCGGTATTTCGGCGCGTTCCTTGATGGCGTGGTCATTGGCTATCGATCAGCCGCCGATGTGAACAGATATCATGGCTTCGTGGACTCGATCTATGTTCCGCTCGGGCACGAGAAGCTGGAGAAATACGTCTATGACGGGGTGTCACTCATCTTCGGATATCTGCCCTCATTGCAGGTGACGGAGTATGAACGGATGCTCGAAGACATCGGCCCCACGATCTATCTGCATCGTTTCGCCCTTTGGACGTTGCGCTCAGCTCTCGTCGTCTTCCCGCTGATGTTCGTGATCGGGTGGCGGCAGCATCATTCGGCGAGGCGAGAGCAAGTGGCGGCGGGATCGATCCGGCCCTAACTCGATTCAGGCCCGAGTTGAAGGTTTCAATTTTGGAAACGTTATCGTCAACTCGCCAAACTGTGCTTGGCTTCTTGCGTATAGGCCTGGTTGCATCATCAAGTCACGACAGCGGAAGGGGTCATGGCCATCGATCAGGACCAGCAAAAGATCATCGAGGCCAATCGGGACGCCTGGAACGCCTCAGCCCCCCATCATCTTGAATCGGAACGGCATCGGCGCCTGCTCGAAGGTTTCTCGAAGCCCGGCTTTTCCTGCCTGGATGACCTTCTGGTGGAGCGTTTTCAGGCGCTCGGCGTCAAGGGCAAGGACGTCGCGCAGCTCTGCTGCAACAATGGCTGCGAGATCCTATCGGTCAAAGGCCTGGGTGCTGCGAGCGTCGTCGGTTTTGATCAGGCCGGTGACTTTCTGAAGCAGGGCGAGGCGTTCCGAAAAGCCGGCAACATCGACGCCCGCCTGGTCGAAACCAGCGTCTACGATATCGACCAGAGCTTCGACAGTGGTTTCGACATCGTCCTGATCACCATCGGCGCCATCGGCTGGATGCCGGATCTCCCCGCTTTCTTCGACGTCATCATGCGCCTTCTAAGACCGGGCGGCGCACTCCTTATCCATGAACAACACCCGATCATGAACATGACGGAACCGTTCGTGCCCGATCCCGATCCCACGCGTCTGACCTATAGCTATTTCAAGCCCGAGCCGTTCGTGGAGGAGGGCCCGATCGTCTATGACGGCCAGACAGCCACCGGCGATCAGAGGCACTATTGGTTCGTCCACACCCTTGGCGACATTTTTTCGGCCTGCCTGGATCACGGCCTGACGATCGAGCACTACAAGGAATACCCCCACAATATCAGCGGCGCCGATTTCGACATCTACGACGACCAGCCGGCTCAGCTGCCGCAATGCTACATGCTGGTGGCACGGAAGGGCGGGTGAAGACGCGCCGAGCGGCAAGATCTTTCCCAAATACTAGAAGATATCAAAATAAATCAATTTATGGTTGAATTTTTGATCAGGCCAGCTATCATGGTCCCATAGAAGGAATGATGAGCTTCAGCGTGACCGGGTGATTCCTATGGCGACGATGGCCAATTTTTCTACAGACGATCGCTTTGATGGCTTCGACCGTCGTGAAGCCAGGCTCCAAGATATCCTCATGATCTTTGAGAGCTGGCTGGAAATCGCCACGAAGCAGGAGATGCAGGCCAGGCAGTCACGGCACAATCTGGTCTTTGCAGCTCTTACAGCAGGT
>JBCCIN010000136.1:0-11924 GCA_039028235.1 Pseudomonadota bacterium | reverse complement strand
GAGAAGCCAAGAACGGCCGCTGGCATTTGCTGACAACATCGTCGAAGGCCTTTCCGTAAATGTCGCGCTGAATATGGCGCCAATCCCCGTTCAAACCAAGTCAATATCGAAAAACCGAATAATATTCGCCACTTCCGCTCGCGAAGATTTACACCAGACACTTTGTGGTTGCTTTGGACGGTTGCTTCGACCTGCCGTCGGTTCTCAGTGACTGTCATCCGAAAGGAGTGACCGCAACCGGTAAACCAGATCCAGGGCCGCCTTTGGCGTGAGATCATCGGGGATGACATCCCGGAGAGTGTCCTCCACAGGGCTTGAGTGAATCGGCTCCGGGTCGGCCCCATTGGGCTTGACCGAACCGCGCGTCGCGGTCGCACTGCGCGTCGCAGCCGCCTGGAAGAGCGGCAGATCGTCGGCGAGCGCCGCGGGCGCCGCCTTGGCCTCACCCTGCTCGAGGCGGTGCAGCACCTCCTCCGCCCGATCGAGCACAGCGGGCGGCAAACCGGCGAGCCTGGCCACGTGAATACCGTAGGAACGATCGGCGGCCCCTTCGCCAACCTCGTGCAGGAACACCACGTCACCCTGCCATTCCTTCACCTTCATGGTGCGGCAGGCAAGGCGGTCCAGCTTGGCGGCAAGGGCCGTGAGCTCGTGATAATGGGTCGCGAACAGCCCCCGGCAGCGGCAGGCCTGGTGCAGATATTCGACCACCGCCCAGGCAATCGAAAGGCCGTCATAGGTCGCCGTGCCGCGACCGATTTCGTCGAGAATGACCAGGCTCTTCGCCGTCGCCTGGTTGAGGATCGCCGCCGTCTCGACCATCTCGACCATGAAGGTGGAACGCCCGCGTGCGAGTTCGTCGGCGGCTCCCACCCGCGAAAAGAGGCGGTCGACCGTGCCGATCTCGGCGCGCTCCGCCGGCACGAAGCTGCCTGCTTGGGCGAGCACGGCGATCAGTGCGTTCTGGCGCAAAAACGTGCTCTTCCCCGCCATGTTCGGCCCGGTGAGAAGCCAGAGACGCTGCGCTTCCGTGAGATCGCTGTCATTGGCGATGAACGGCGTCTGCTCCTTCAACAGCGCCTGTTCGACCACCGGATGCCGCCCCGCTTCGATCACGAAACCCTCGCCATCGTCGATAACCGGCCGGGTGTAGTGCTGTTCCTCGGCAAGCTCGGCAAAGCCGGCCGCAACGTCGAGGCGGGCAAGGGACCGCGCGGTCTTGGCGATGGTCTCGGCGCTGGAAAGCACGTCCGCCACCAAGGTTTCGAACTGCTCCTGCTCCAGCGCCAGCGCCCGATCAGCCGCGCTGGCGATCCGGGTTTCGAGATCGGCCAGTTCCTCCGTGGAATAGCGGGTCGCGTTCGCCATGCTCTGGCGCTGCACGAAGCCCGCCGGCACCTTGTCCCGGTGGGTCGCGGTGACCTCGATGAAGTAGCCGAGCATATTGTTGTGGCGGATCTTCAAGGACGGGATGCCAGTCTCGCCCTGAATGCGCGCCTGAAGTTCCGCAATATGCCGCTTGGTCTGATCACGAAGCCCGCGATGACGATCCAGGTCCTCCAGCCAGCCCTCGCGGATGAAGCCGCCATCGCGGGCGAGAAAAGGTGGCTCGTCGACCAGAGCCTGGCGGAGCCTCTCACCGATGTCGGCATGATCGGCCATCGCATGGCCGGTGGCATCGAGCGGTGGCGCTGCCTCGATCAGCCTCGCCTTGATCGCGGCAGCCGCCTCCAGCCCCTGACGGACAGCGCCCAGATCACGCGGTCCGCCACGACCGAGTGACAGACGGGAAAGCGCCCGCTCCAGATCCGGGCAACCCTTGAGGCTCGACCGCAGATCGGAGCGGAGGCCGGGCTCCTCGACAAGAGCCTGCACCGCATCGAGCCGCCGCCTGGTCGGTGCGGCCTCGGCGAGCGGTGTCGCCAGCCTTGCCGCCAGCAGCCGGCCGCCGGCCCCGGTCACCGTGCGGTCGACCGCGGCAAGCAGGCTGCCCTGACGCTCCCCGCCGAGGCTCTGCAGAAGCTCCAGATTCCGCCTTGTCGCGGCATCGATCACCATATGGGTGCCGGGCGTGATCCGGCGCGGGGGAGAGAGCCGCGGCAGCCGGCCCTTCTGGGTCAGCTCGACATAGTTGATCAGCGCACCGCAGGCACCGAGTTCCGCCCGCGAAAACTGGCCAAAGCCATCGAGTGCCTTGACATCAAAGCTCTGCTGCAGCCGCCGCTCGCCGGATTCCGAGGCGAAGTCGCGGTCCGGTAGAGGGCTCAGGCGATCGTCCCAATCCAGGAGCCGCTCGCGAAAAGCGTCATCGCCGAACAGCGTGTCCGCGAGCAGCAGCTCGCCCGGCTCGATGCGCGCCAGCGCCGGACCAAGGCCCCCATTCACGATCGGCTCGGTCAGAAACTCGCCCGTCGACATGTCGAGCCAAGCGAGGCCAAGCGTCTTCTGACTGGTGGCGACAGCGGCCAGAAAATTATGCCGGCGCGCCTCCAGGAGGCTGTCCTCGGTGAGCGTGCCCGGCGTCACCAGGCGGATAACCTCGCGCTTCACTACCGATTTTGGCCCGCGCTTCTTGGCTTCGGCCGGGTCCTCGGTCTGCTCGCAGATCGCGACCTTGAAGCCCTTCTTGATCAGCCGCTCGAGATAGCCCTCCGCACTGTGCACCGGCACGCCGCACATCGGGATGTCCTCGTCACCATGCCGCCCACGCTTGGTGAGCGCGATGTCGAGCGCCGGGGCCGCGCGCTTCGCATCGTCGAAGAACAGCTCGTAAAAATCGCCCATCCGGAAGAACAGCAAACATTCCGGATGCTCCGCCTTCAATGTCTGATACTGGGCGATCATCGGCGTCGCCCGCTGGCCTGCCACCTCTTGCTCCCGTCTCCTCGCTCGTCGAGTGGCGCTCTATATCACGCCTTCCCCCCATGCACGAGTGATGTGAGTGGTATGACTGTGGCGTGACCACCTCATCGACGTTGACCGCCGGCGCCCGGAGTGACCGTCTGCCGCCTGGTTTTCGAGCCTCCCTCTGAAAATCGAAATTGGCCGGCTTACGACACCGGTGGACAAATATGGTGATCGAGCTGCCACATACCGCGCACGGACGACGCATCAGGCCACCTCGCTTATCACCGTGTTTGGCCACCGAGCAGTAACGATGCCTTAACCGGACCCTGCCTTCATGACGATATGGTCCATGCGACCTTGGGAATCCGAGCCCGGCCGGACCTTTCTTGGCGGGCGAACGGAGTCCCAGGGTCGCATGGACCAGGGTGCGATGATCGCATGAGAAAGACAAAAGAAGGTTAAGAGCCCGTCGCTGACAGCCTTACTATCCGCGATCGAGCCGATCGACGCTGGTTGCGTTTCGCCCCTACCGGGTTTGCGGATGACGCGTTGCGTCGGCGACGATGTCCGGTTCCGGCGTTGCGCCTGCTGCTTTGACAGCGGCCTCTACGGTCACGGGATAGGCGGCGCAGCCTTCGACGACCCAGCGAACCGTCTGGCCAGTCGCCGATTCAGCCTTCTGCCAGGGCGTTCTCGGCGGCGGCTCGTTCTCAGCCAGAGCCGGAAGAATGCTGGAGAACGAGATCAGCAACGAGAAAACCATCAACAATGCAGGCTTCTTCATCGAAGCGTCTCCTTCGCATCCGATATGTCAACGTAGAGGCCAGCTTTGCCCTTGCTGCAAGCCTTTTCGGGAGCGCCGTCCGCCCAATCTGGACAAGCCCGCGGCTAGCCTTGAGGATGAGGCCAGCCACGCAAGCGACGGACAGTCATGGAACGCATACTCGTCATCGGCGCCGGCCAGGCCGCGTCGTCTCTCATGGTCAAGCTTCGAAGCCTGGGCTTCGATGGCGAGATCACGCTGGTCGGATCCGAGCCGCATCTCCCCTATCAGCGCCCACCCTTGTCGAAAAAATATCTCGCCGGCGAGATGCCGCGGGAGCGTCTGCTGCTGCGCCAGGAGGCCTGGTACGAAAAGAACGCCATCGATGTCCGGCTCGATCAGACCGCCATGCGCATCGATCGCGAGGGGAAAACGGTCGAGTTCGCGAACGGCGAGAGCCTCGCCTACGATCAGCTCGCGCTAACCACCGGTGCGCGCCCGAGGCGCCTGCCGGCCGAGATCGGCGGGGATCTGCCGAACGTTTTCATGATGCGCGATCTCGCCGATGCCGATGCCCTTGCCGCCGTCATGGCGCCTGGCAAGCGGGTCCTGGTGATCGGCGGCGGCTATATCGGGCTCGAAGCGGCGGCCGAAGCGGCCAAGAAGGGCCTCGACGTCACGCTGATCGAAGCAGCCGAGCGCATCCTGCAGCGGGTCGCATCAGCCGAGACCGCCGATTATTTCCGTGATCTGCATGAGGGGCATGGCGTCACCATACGGGAAGGCGTTGGTCTCGAAGCTCTCGCCGAGGGCGAGGGAAGCCCTCTTTGCGCGACGCTCGGCGACCGCTCGTCCCTCGACGTGGACCTCGCGGTGGTCGGCATCGGCATTTTGCCCAACAGCGAACTCGCCGCCGATGCCGGCCTTGGGATCGAGCATGGTGGCATCCAGGTGGACGCTTATGGGCGCACGTCCGATCCCGCGATCTTCGCCGCCGGCGACTGCACCTGCCTTACCTGGAAAGGCGATCCAGTCCGTCTTGAATCGGTGCAAAACGCTCAGGATCAGGCGACCAACGTCGCTCTCAACATGCTCGGCCAGGACGTGCCCTACCGGCCGGAACCCTGGTTCTGGTCCGATCAGTACGATGTCAAGCTACAGATCGCCGGCCTCAATCGCGGCTTCGATCGGGTAGTGGTAAGGCCAGGTGCCGAGGGCACCAGCCGCGCCCATTTCTATTTCGCCGGCAACGATCTTCTCGCGGTCGATGCGATGAACGACCCCGTTTCCTACAACGTCACCAAACGCCTGCTGGCAGCGGGACGGTCACTATCCAAGGCCGAAGCGGCAGACCCTACGGTCGATCTGAAGGCGCTGCTGGCAAGTGCCTGAGCTGATGGGAACGGCTACGGAATCCGACAGCAAAGCACCCCAACCACCAAGAAACTGACGGGAACCGCCACCATCTCAGCCTGACCCGCCTTCGCCGAAGAAGCCGTTTTTTACGACGCTACACCGCTCCCGCAGCGTTTTGCCCGACCAGGCAATAGATTCGTCTTTTCTTAACCAGATATCGCTAGTTTCAGACTGCTTTTCCTGATCCATGCGATCCTGGGAGTCCGAGCCCAGCCCGAATTTTCTTGCGGGCGGTCGGATTCCCAGGATCGCATGGACCACTCAGACGGAAACTGGTTAGCAAGATCGGGTTAAGGAATCGTTGATGCTGGCAACGGACCACATCGACGGCCTACGTGCCCCGCCGCGGCCACATGCACCTTAGCGGCCGAGCATCGGTTCCAGCACGGAAAACAGCCGGTCGACATCCGCCTCGTTGTTGTAGAGATGCGGGGTGACGCGGAGCGAGTCGCCGCGGAGGCTGACATAGACCTGATTCTCGGCGAGGCGCTCCGGGAGGCCATCCGGCACGCCGTCGGGAAATCGCACACCGAGAAAATGTCCGGCGCGGCGGTTGGCGGCCATGGGCGCCAGGCCTGCGCTGCGCGCGCGCTCGGCGATCGCGGCGGTCTTCGCCGCCAGCGTCTCGGCGATCGACGACACGGTCCATTCGAGCAACTGTTCCAGTGCTGCGATACTCTGCGGCATCAGCCCAAAATTGGAGCGCTCGCCGACATCGAAGCGCCGAGCACCCGGTTGATAGTCGTCCCGGTAGTCGATCAAGCGCGAGAAGTTCTCGGAACCGGCCCGGGTGACCCAGTTCTGCTCCAGCGGCTGTCCGTCCTGATGCTCGGGCGCGACATAAAGATAACCCAGACTGTAAGGTCCCATCATCCACTTGTAACCGCCGGCAACCACGTAATCGGCTCTAATCGCCTGAACGTCGAAGGGAAGGGCACCGATCGATTGGGTAATGTCGAGTACCAGGGCACTGCCGACGCTCCGACAACGCTCGCCGACGCTCACCAGATCGACGATTCCGCCGTCGGTCCAGTGACAGTGCGGGAGTGCGGTGATGGCGACCCGCTCATCGAGGCGATCGAGGATGGCGGCGGTCCAGTCGCCATCCCGTGGACGATCGACCGTGATCACCTCGGCCCCCTTCTCATGGGCGAGCTCGCGCCAGGTATAGACGTTCGACGGAAACTGCTCGGCCAGGACCATAAGCCTGCCGCCGGCCGTCACCGGAAGATTGCGCGCGGCAACCGCGAGACCGTAGCTCGCCGCCGGGACGATGGCGACATCATCGGCATCAGCATTGACCAGCCGTCCGAAGAGAGCCCGCGCCTGCTCGCTCTCGGTGAAGAAATCCTCGGGCTTGACCGTCCAGGGCGCAACCTTCCTGCCAACCGCCCTCATGCCGGCCTCGGCCACAGAGCGCGACAGCGGCGACATATAGGCGCAATTCAGATAGGCGACGTCCTCTGGAATCTCGAAGAGATGGCGCTGACAGGGGATCATGGCGGCGGGAACTCCGAGAAGGGCGGGCGGCCAACGGATTCGGGGGCTGGACGCGGCGGGCGACGCCGCCGACATCATCTATCATCGTTCGGCTGGGCGGTCACCACTTTCAGTTGTCATCGTCATGTTCTAAGCCTCTCGTCTGACATCGCGTCTTCCACAGCCATCGACGAGTATCCCATGCCCGAAAACCCTGTCGTCATCTTCGATCTCGGCGCGGTCCTGATCGACTGGAATCCGCGCCATCTCTATCGGAAATTGTTCGACGACGAGGAGGCGATGGAAGCCTTCCTGCGCGATGTGTGCGCGCCTGCCTGGAACGCCGAGCAGGATCGCGGGCGAAGCTGGGACGAGGCGGTCGAACTGCTGTCCGCCGAGCACCCGGACCACCGGGATCTGATCATTGCTTATCGCGATCGCTGGACGGAAATGCTGAAGGGGCCGATTCACGGCACGGTCGAGATCCTGGAACGGCTGGACCGGGACGGCCTCGAGCTGCACGCGCTGACCAACTGGTCAGCAGAGACCTTCCCGATCGCGCGCGAACGCTACGCTTTCCTCGACCGCTTTCGCACTATCCTGGTGTCCGGCGAGGAGAAGCTCATGAAGCCCGATCCCGCGATCTTCGAGCTGATGCTGGCGCGGATCGGCCATCCAGCCGAGCGCTGCCTCTTCATCGACGACAGCCAGAAGAACATCGAGGCGGCGAGGAAGCTGGGGTTCGACACCGTTCACTTCTCGAGCCCGGCGGCCCTTCAGGCCGATCTGGAACGACGCGGGCTCTGATACCGGCAGGATCGGACACAGACCGGAGGCGCCCGATCCGCTGCACCGCGGCGATCAGCCTTCGATCGTAAGGTCCAGCCCGTTGGAGACGGTGGTGAAGGTCTCTGCCAGATTGGCACCGAGGGACTGAAGAACCGTAATGATCGCGACGGAAACCAGTGCTGCGATCAGGCCGTATTCGACCGCGGTGGCACCGTCTTCGTTTTCAATCAGAGACTTGATGAGACCCATGTTCTGCTTCCTTGCGCTGATGTTCACCGTTGAGAGGGCCATCATCGCGACGTTGCCTTAAGAAAATCCTAAAATTGTGGAAAATTTTCCAGACTATATCGGCAAATTCGTCTGAACTCTTTGTTTGCGTTGGATTCCTTGGCATTGTCAGCGAGGCGGCACACGGATCGGTATTGTTTATTCCGGCGTCCGTTCTACTTCGAATAGGATGATTTCGCTCGGGAGGACAGAGATGAACAGTCCCTTGATGCGTAAACGGCTTCGAGCGCCGCACGTACTCCTAGGTCTTGCCCTGCTTCTCGTCATGTCGATGGCGAGCCTGGTCACATCCACCGCCAACGCGGACGCCATCGATCAGCTCAGCGATGCCGATCGGGCGGCGATCCGCCAGACGATTTCCAGCCAGATCGAAGCTTTCAAGGCAGATGACGCCGACCTCGCCTTCAGCTTCGCCACGCCGATGATCCAAAGCCGCTTCGGCGACGCGTCGCGCTTCGTCGCCATGGTCAAGCGCGGCTACATGCCGGTCTACCGGCCGCGCCAGGTGGAATTCTCCGACCTTCTGGACGTGCGCGGCAAGCCGACCCAACGCCTGGTGGTGATTGGCCCGGACAACGATGTGTTCAGTGCCTACTACATGATGGAACGCCAGGACGACGCCAGCTGGCGCATCAGCGGCGTCATCCTCCGCCCCATCGGCGACCGCGCCATCTGACCCTGCCAGGGTCGGGGGTGACTTGCCTGAGCTTGTCTCGGCGGGCCGGGATCGTACCAAGGCGCGGTTGGACAGCGGTGGTCTCGCTACACCGAGTTGCGACCTGACGATCAATTGAGCAGGCCCCTCGGTGCGATGTCCGCCTGCTGCATCGGTCATCGCACCGAGGGGCAGTCACCCATGCTGAAGAGCGACCGCGTTACACCGGCTGCACAAAGTCCTGACCTACGGATTCAGAAAAGCCTGCTGCCTTCACCCTTCCTTAACCTGCCATGGCTATCCTCCGGCATGCCCCGCCGGTCCATGCGACCCCGGGAGTCCGAGCCTCGCCCAACCTCCCTCGACGGGCGGGCGGATTCCCAGGATCGCATGGACCGTCAAACAGCATGGGACGGAGGCGTTAACGAAAACCTAACGCTCGGACGAAAGCCTGCCGGAGGCCCCGTCGTGTGGCGGTCTGTCGACGAAAGTCGGGTGTGGGTCGGGGTTAACTGGGATCCGCGTTCGGGTGCTATCCTATGACCTCGCCGCATTCTGTTATCAGTCGAGCGGCTCGGCCCGCCGGGGAACGCTCTCATTTGGCCGGAGCACAATTTGAGCCTGGAACGCGAAACGCGGCTCAGGCCGCCTTTCTCGGTGCGGCCTCGATCTCCTCTCGAAGCCTTGCGGCCAGCGCGTCGAGGCCTGGCTCCATGGCGAAGCGCTCCAGGACGGTGTGTCGTGCGCGCCTTCCCATCGACAGGCGTTTTTCCGGGTCTCGGACGAGTGTTTCCAGTGCCGTGGCGAGCGCTGCCTGATCATCAGGTGGCACCAGGAGGCCGTTCTCACCGTCGGTGATCAGTTCGGGCACGGCGGAAACGGCGGTGGTCACCGCGGCGAGTTCCTGTGTGCCCGCCTCCATCAGCACGTTCGGCAGGCCGTCACGGTCTCCATCGGAGGCGATGCGGCTGGCCATGACGTAGAGATCCGCCTCGCGATAGGCGGCGATCACCTCGGCCTGAGCCTTAGCACCCTGCCAGTCGATGCGCTCCGCGAGACCAAGCTCCTCGGCCCTCTTGTGAAGGAGGTCGGCCTCCGACCCCTTGCCGATATGAGTGTAGCGCCAGTGCAGATCGGCGGGCAGGCGGGCGAGCGCCTCGAGCAGCACGTCCACCCCTTTCTTCGCCACCAGCCTGGCAACGCCGAGAAGCCGAACCGGCCGCTCTGGCTCGCTGCCATTCGGACCAAGCGCGCGCTCAGGGTCCGGAAAGCGCGCGGCGTCCAGCCCGTGATAGGTCAAGAAGACGTCCGCACCTGGTGCGAGCGCCGCCAGATGTTCCCGATTCGCCCGTGTGCAGGTGGTGAGCCAGCGGCAGTCATCGAGCTTTTCCTTCAGCTCCCAGTCCGGCGACGTCCAGATGTCCTTGGCATGGGCCGAGATCGTATAGGGAAGTCCCATAAGGATGGCAGCGTAGCGGGCGACCGAGGCGGGCGTGTGCAGATAATGCACATAAATCAGGTCGATCGTCTCCGGCATCTCTGCGGCGAACACCAGAGCCTGGCCGAAACGCCTGCCCCTGTTCGTCGTCCAATCCCGCCAGAGATCCTTCAGCCAGAGCGAGCGAACGGCTGGATAGGTCGGCCAGCGGCGCACACGCCACCAGGCGCGCAGCACGCGCAGCGGCTCCTGATAGAGATATTCGGGCAGATAGCGCACGGTCGCGCCGATCTGCTCGTGGATCGGATGGATGGCGGGATCGTAGGGGTGACGAAGGGACACGATCTCGATCGGCAGGCCGCGCTGCTCCAGACCGAGGATCTCCTGAGCGATGAAGGTCTCGGAGAGCCTCGGATAACCCTTCAGCACCAGAGCGATCTTGGGCGGGATGGTGCTGGCCACGGGTGACATCGGCTTGCCGGCGTTCAGGCCGTCTGGCGAAGAGCGGAATCGGCGGCGCGGCGCGTGCGCACCGGCAGCCAAGGCCGCACCAGATCGGCGACCTGATCGAGCCCGCCAAGAAAGGCGGTCATGTCGACATCCTTGCTCGGCTGCCAGTCCGGCAGCGTCGCCAACTCCGCTGCCATGACCCTTGGATTGCGCTTGCCGTCATCCGGCAACACGCGCACCAGGCCGAGCGCTTCCGCCCGTCTGGCCCGCAGGAGCTGTTCGCGGCGCGGCCGCGTGCGCGGCACGATCAGAGACGGCTTGCCGAAGGACATGATCTCGCAAAAGGTGTTGTACCCCCCCATCGCCACCACGCCGATCGCGCGGTCGACCAGCCGCTCGAACCGGCTCTCGAAGGTGATCGCATGCACCTTGGAAAGCCGCGCGGCGCGCTCCTGAAAGGCTTGGCGCCGGTCCCGGTTCATGAAAGGGCCGAACACCAGGAGGGCGGGATGCGGCAGATCGGGCGTCGCCTCATAGGCGCTCAGCACCCAGTCAATCAGCCGCTCGCCGTCGCCGCCGCCGCCGGTAGTCACAAGGAGATAGGGCTCGCTCGGCAGCTCGTTCTCGCTGGCATCGGGCGGGGCTTGGGGCAGCTGGCGCCTGAGATAGCCGGTGAAGGTCATCTTGTCGGCCAGATGCTGCATGTTCGGCAGCTCGGAGAGCGGGTCGAATATCTCCGGCAGACCATAGATCCAGATTTCGTCGTAGAGTTCGTCTAGGGCTGGATAGACGTTCTTTCGCTGCCATTCCTCGCGCAAGAGGTTCGGATCGTCCATCACGTCGCGAAGCCCGAGCACCAGGCGCGTGCCCCGGTCTTTCAGCATATCAAGGGTATCGGCGACCTCGCCGCGCAGACCGAGCGGTTCCTTATCCACCAAGAAGAGATGCGGATCGAAGATCTCGGCGGTGTGCTGGATGATCGAACTCCTCATCGCCAGCGTCTGTTCAATATCGAGATGCAGACTGAGCGGCGTGTAATTGCCGTTTCTGAGCTTGATCACACCGGGAATGCGTACGAAATCGACGCGCGCTTTAAAATCGAAGCTGCCGATGATCGGCGAGCCGGACAGGATCAGGATCGAGAGCTGCCGATAGCGCTCCACCAGGTGATGCGCGATCGCGCGGCAGCGGCGCAGATGGCCGAGACCGAAGCTGTCATGGCTATAGATGAGGAGACGGGCAGCAGAACTCATGCAGACGGGCAACGCTTCTTTTGTGCTGTTTGCGAGAGACTGGCAACGAAATGTGAGCCGCACAAGGCGATTTCGCTCTGAATCCGGAGAAGTGATCACTCGTGGTCGGATTTCAAGCCGATCGTGGCCCTGGCGGCTCGCTTGCGGACGTTTCCCCGACTGGCGGCAGGCCTGGCGGGGCAGCGTTCTCGGGTAGAGTAGGGTTGCCGCCATGCCCACCAGGCGGCGCATGGCGCCGTTCCTTCAGCGCCCAGACCGCCGCTTCCAGGCGTTTTACGTCGGGCACGCCGAAAAAACCGACGGGCCGCTCGCTCATGCGGCGCTTGTTTCGGTGATCATGGTGATGGCGAAGCTTCCCATGCTCTTCATGACGAAAGACGAGGTCGCCGGAGCCGTCCTTGCTCTCGCGCCGCTCGACCACGTCGATCTCGTCGGGGCCGTAGCTGGTGACCTTGCGCCTCAGCCAGTTGCGGATGATCAGAAGACGACGGTCGGAGATGGCATAGACGGTGTGGCGCGTGAAGCGCGGCCACCACCAAGAAAGCG
>JBCCIN010000135.1:0-12002 GCA_039028235.1 Pseudomonadota bacterium | reverse complement strand
CGATGCCGAGGACGAAGCCGATCGGCATGCCAAGGGCGAGAAGGGTGAAGAAGATGATCAGGACCAGGATCATGGCTTAACCTCAGCCGGGCCATCGGCGTCGTCGTCGATGTCGGGCGGTGTGCCGCCGCCCTGATCGAGGCGCCCGGCATCGCGGATCCCGGCGAGGACGATCTGGATACAGGCGAGCAGCGCCGATACGGGCACGGAAGCGTAGGGGATGGCCATGCTCATGCCGAAGATCATGGCGAACTGCTTCGCCCCGGTGCCGGTCATGCCGATGCCGTAGACGAAGAGGAAGGCGAACAAGGCGAAGGCGAGGGCGTCGAAGGCGATGAGGAACGTCTTTTGCAGGCCGTCTGGGAAACGCTCGAGCAACAGCCGAAAGCCGATATGCTCGCGGCGTGCGATACCTGAGGAGATCGCGAGTAGTGCTGCCCAGATCATGAGATAGCGGGCGAGTTCCTCGGTCCAGGGTATTTGGGCGCGCAGCACATAGCGGGCGACCACGCCGAGCCAGACATCCGCAACCAGAAGCGCCATCAGGAGAGCGATGATGCGCTCGATCAGCCAGTTCAGGCGGCGGCTGAGATCCGCAGCTTTCTCCTGAAGCGGCGTTGCCGCTTTGTCGATGTCAGCGCCCGTCAACGACGTCGTTCGGCGTTTCGGGTTCGGCTTTTCGGCTTGTTGTCCGCCATAATTTTTGCCTCTCCTCCCTTGTCTTGATTGTGTACCCCATTGAAACTCTGTCAATGCTCTTGCAAGACACAGGCCATGACTGTCGATCCTGAGATGGAACCCCTGACCGGGCCGGTGCTGGCGCGAGCCATTGACCGCCTAGCCTCGATCGATCCGGATGTGCGTGCGGCCGTCGAGCGCATCGGCTATCCGATCCCGCGCCTTCGCGACCCTGGCTTCGCGACGCTCCTTCGGATCATGGTCTCGCAGCAGGTGTCGACCCGGGCGGCGGCGGCGATCTGGGGACGGCTGGAAGCCGCCTGTCTCGATCGCGCGACGCCTGAGCGTTTTCTCGCCCTGGACGAAACGGCGCTCAGGACGGTCGGGCTTTCCGGCCGCAAGATCGACTACGGCCGAGGCCTGGCGCATGCGCTGCTCGACGGTTCTCTCGACCTCGACGGGCTAGCCTCGATGCCGGAGGAGGAGGCGATCACCGAGCTTTGCCAGCTCAAGGGCTTCGGACGCTGGAGCGCTGAGATCTATCTCCTGTTTGCGCTCAGCCGCGCCGACAGCTTTCCTGGCGACGATCTCGCTGTTCAGGTCGGCATGCAGCGCCTGAAGGGGCTGGATCAACGGCCTGATCGCAAGACCATGGACAGGCTCGCCGAGCCCTGGCGCCCCCTTCGCGGCTGCGGTGCGATCCTGCTCTGGCATGTCTACGGGGCAGCGACGCTGGACGGCTAGGTGGTATGACCACGTCATGTGATTGCACCAAGCCGGGAGAATGCAGCTCACCTTGGTGAAAATCCTATTTTGATATATTATCAATCATTAATTGAAACTCTTGGGTTTGATATATGCAAATAAGCGATCTCTTGCAGCGTTCTGCCCTCCAGTGCCTGAACGCGTTGCTGCCGCCGCGCTGCCTGGGCTGCGGCGTTATTTTGAACGAGATGAACGGTCTTTGCGCCGATTGCTGGCGCGGTCTCACCTTTCTCGGGCCGCCGCTCTGCCGGCTTTGCGGCTATCCCCTGCAGCAAGCGGTGGCAGACATGCCCGTCTGCGGCGCCTGTGCTGCCGAGCCGCCGGTGTTCGAGCGTGCGCGGGCGGCCCTTCGCTACGACGATGGTGCCCGCGCCATGGTGCTTCGCTTCAAGCATGCCGATCGCACCGATATCGCTCGAACCTTCGGGCGCATGATCGAGCGCGCCGGCGCCGAGCTGCTGGCGGACTGTGATCTGGTCACGCCCGTCCCGCTGCATCGATGGCGCCTGCTGCAGCGCGGCTACAATCAGGCAGCGCTTTTGGCGAAGGCGCTACCGGTCGGCGGCGGGAGGGTGATGATCCCGGATCTGCTTCAGCGCATCCAGGCGACATCGTCGCAGCAGGGGCTGGGTGGCACGCAGCGCAGGCGCAACATCACGTCGCGGGCATTTCGTGTTCATCCCCGCCATCGGGACCGTCTCGTCGGGCGCCGCGTTCTCCTGGTCGACGACGTGCTGACCACCGGGTCGACGGTCACCGCCTGCACGCGGGTTCTCAAGCAGGGCGGCGCTGCGGAAGTCGACGTTCTGGCGATCGCAAGGGTGGTCAGGGAAGGTGGTGCTCCCATATCATCAGGCGAGATCGGCGAGGACCGATCTTGATGACGATAGAAAGAAGAGAACCGCTTCTGATGTCCAAAGTCGAAGTCTACACAACACCGATGTGCCCCTATTGCTGGCGGGCCAAGCGCCTCCTAGACGGCAAGAAGGTCGCCTATACCGAGATCAATCTCTGGAGCGAACGTGATCGCCGCCAGGAGATGGTGGAGCGTGCCGGCGGACGCACGTCCGTGCCCCAGATCTTCATCGATGATCAGTCGATCGGCGGTTCCGACGAGCTTGCAGCACTTGAGCAATCCGGTGAGCTGGATCGGCTGCTGACCTCGGCTGCACCCTGACGTCACCGCGCGGGCGAGAGTGCGGGGAGGCCTTGCACGATCCTTCGCCTACTTCATGCCGCGCTGTTTTTCAATTCGGTCGTAGGCCGCGTTGACGGCGGCGAGGCGGCTGTTGGCGCGGCTGACGAACTCCGATGGCAGACCTTTGGCGATCAGCTGATCGGGGTGGAGTTCGCGCACCAGCTTTCGATAGGTCTGCTTGACCTCGGCGTCGCTCGCGCCCCTCGAGATGCCCAGCACTTTATAGGGGTCTTCGCCATTCGTCTGAGACTTTCCGGAAGCGCTGAAGGTCGCCCGTATCTGATTGAACTTGGCTTCGCTAAAGCCGAAGATCGAGGCGACTTCTCGAAGAAATTCAATCTCGCCGATAGTGAGATCGCCATCGGCCTGGGCGACCTCGATCAGGCCGATGAGCAATTCTTCCAGCATGACGGCGTCGCGGCCGAAAAGCGCAGCGATCTGGCGCGCATAGGGCTCGAAGCCCTCGGCCGAGGTTTTGGCCTGATCATAGATCTGGGCGACGCCGCCCACTTCCTGTTCGCTGATCTGGAAGCGTCGCTTGAACGCGTCGACCTCGTCTCGGGTGACCTGACCGTCGGCTTTCGCCAGTTTCGCGCCGAGCACGATGATCGCGGTGGCGAAGGCGATGCGGCGGGTTTCCGTGGGGTCGTCGAAGATCGGCTTGGCGCCGGTGTCGTTCGCCCTGCTGGACGCCTGGCTGCGCTCACGTCGCCGGTTGCGACGCTCCGTCGCCCGGAAGCGATCGACAACATGGCCGGTGACAACGCCTATGATGGCACCGATTGCGCCGCCAATCCCGTAGCCGAGTACGCCGCCGATCACCATGCCGATGAAAGGCATGCGGCCTATCTGGCGTGTTTTATCCATTGACCAGGATGTCGCCGTCATGGTTCTGAGCCCGCCGTCGATGAAAACCGAACCGCCGAACAGCCCTTATAAGTGATTCTGTCGGAGCATAGCCGGCCAACTTACGGGAAGTCATACCGTCGGATGCTGAAGCGATCTTAAGGTCCGGGACGGTCTCCATGCTCAACGTCGTCAGCCCGCGCGCGCTTTCTCGTCCCCTCGTCGAGGCGGCTGCGCGCGTAGCGCCGCCGCATAGGCCTCGCGTGCCCAGTCACGAAGCAGGTCGGGGTCATCCAATCCCTCCGGCGGCGCCTCATAATAGCTCATCCTGGACGGTCGTCCCTGATGATTGACGTAAGCGAAGGCGCTCAGGCCGCGCTTCTCATAAGCCGGACGGTTGGTCTCATCGACCTTGAAGTAGAGCGTATCCCAGGCGATCAGCGCAAACATGACATCGTGCAGAAAGATGCCATGCCCGCCGAACATGCGCTTGGCGACGATCGGGCCGAGCGGCTGGAGATTCTCGACGACGAAATGGACGAACTCGCTTTCGATGCGGTGATTCATTCCCGGCATCGATGTCCTCCGCTCCGGACCACCGACCGTGCCACGGGCCAGCCATCCTGTTCTTTGTTCACGGGCTTTTTGAGAAAACAAGACTAACGTCTTGGAACATAGCGTTTCGCGCGGGGATAATCGAGAGTTTATGGAAAATTTTTCTTTGTTCTCTTACACCAAAAATCCGTTGTTTGTCGTCGATATCACCGCTTTTCTCCGAGGACCATGGCGCCGAGGCATCTGTAAGTGGATCAGGCGATCAGACGCCGAACTTCACCGACGACTGTTTCAAACATGGTCTGCGTCAGGCGTCCCGTGTTCACGTTGTAGCGGGAGCAATGATAGCTGGGACAGAGGATCCGACCCTCCGGAAGGTGGTGGACGGCGCCGTGGACAAAAGGATAAGCCTTGGCTTTCAGGCCAAGGGCGCGCAGCGTCGAGCCGTGAGCGATGCCGCCCAGTGTCAGGATGACCTTGGGAGAATGCGGCTCGTCGAGTTCGCCCTGAAGGAACGGTCTGCAGCCGTTGATCTCGGCACCTACAGGCTTGTTCGCAGGCGGGACGCAGCGTACGGCGTTGGTGATTCGGCAGTCGACCAGATCCAGCCCATCATCCGGCTCGGCGCCGAATGTACCCTTGGCAAATCCAAACTGCAGGAGCGTTGGGTAAAGGAGGTCACCCGCATAGTCGCCGGTGAAGGGTCGCCCGGTGCGGTTTGCCCCGCGTAGTCCAGGCGCCAGGCCGACGATCAACAATGTGGCATCGTCAGGGCCGAAGGACGGCACCGGCGCATTGTGCCAGTCGGGAAAGCTCTCCGTATTGTCTCGCCTAAAGGCGGCCAGCCGTGGACAAAGCGAGCAAGAGAATGGCGGCGCCGCGCGCGACGGCACGGCACCTGCTGCCAAACTCCCTCGAGCGGGAACCACGCTGATTGGTGATCAGGCTGGCTCGAAGTAACGATCGTCCTCGTCGTCGCCCTCGGCGGCGTCGCCATCATCGACATCATCGGCCATCTGCGGGGCCGGCGCCATGCTCGGGCCAGCGCGATGTTCGCGGGCAATGAAAGGAGCCAATTCCTGAAGTTCCAGGAAGGTATCGGCCTGACGACGAAGCTCGTCGGCGATCATGGGCGGCTGAGTTTTGATCGTGCTCACGACCGTCACCCGGAGACCGCGGCGCTGCAAGGCCTCGGACAGCCGGCGAAAATCACCATCGCCTGAGAACAGCACGATGTGGTCGAGATTTTCCGCCATCTCCATGGCATCGACCGCAAGCTCGATGTCCATGTTGCCTTTGAATTTCCGACGTCCGGAAGCGTCGGTGAACTCTTTCAGCGGTTTGGTGACCACCGAATAGCCGTTGTAGTCGAGCCAGTCCACCAGCGGCCGAATGGGCGAGTACTCCTGATCGTCCAGCAGCGCCGTATAGTAACAGGCCCGCACCAGCCTGGCACAACCGGCAAAGGTATCCAGGAGAAGGCGGTAATCGATGTCGAAACCCAAGGCGCGTGCGGACTGATAGAGGTTCGCACCGTCTATCATGATCGCGAAACGATCGTCCTCATGCAAAATATCCTCGAGAAGGGGGCAATCCATGTTGTTCGAACCTCCGATCCGAATGATCCGGCCTTAAGCGGCCGGCCTTCTAACTCTTTACGCTTCAGCGATCATTCGGATCGCCAGAAGCTCGTAGAAATGATGATTTGCCGTCGACGTGACAAGTTGGAATTTTCAGTTCACGTCAGCCATCGCCCGTCTAAAGCGAAAGCACGCCACCCATACCGATCCCACAATACTTCATAACTTCAAAGCAAAGCAACCCTGACGGCAGAAGATGATGGTTTTTTGACCAAATTGACGATGATTCGCGGCGGGAAGGGGCTTGTATCGTCAAATCGAGAAACGACATCTGGGCTGTCACGAAGGGGTGCGACTTGATCGCGCATCCAACCCGCAGGCTTGCTCACAACTGGTTGTTGCTAAGGTTTTGCCGCCGATGTAACAATTATAGATGTGAGCTATTGCTAATTGGAGACTCGCTGTATGGCACGCATCACAGTCGAAGACTGCGTGATCAAGGTACCAAATCGGTTTGACCTGGTGATGTTGTCGGCGCAGCGCGCTCGCGATATTTCCGCTGGAGCGCCGCTGACGGTCGATCGCGACAACGACAAGAATCCCGTTGTCGCTCTCCGTGAAATCGCTGATGAGACGGTCGATCTGGATCATCTCCGTTATGAGCTGATCCATGGTCTTCGTCGTCATGTGCAGATCGATGATCAGCCCGACGAGACCGACGACGTGCTTCCGGGCTTTCACAGCCCTGCTATCGAGGACGGCAGCCTGTCAGCGCCGGTCGATCCGATGATGGAGCAGACGTCGACGGTGGCAGAAGCCGGTTCGTTCGCTGACGAGCCGCCGGTGGACGACTAACCGCTAGAGGTAATAGGCCAGGATCTTGGAAACGGTACAACAACCGCTTTCCACAGAACTGACAGCCACGACGGCGCCGGTGCCAACGCCGGCGCGCCGCAAGATCATGCGGCAGTTCGAGCTGGTCGAACTCGTCCGGGCCTACGACCCCAATATCGACGAAGATTTGCTGAATCGGGCCTATGTCTTCGCGATGAAGGCGCATGGTGCCCAGGTTCGGGCATCGGGCGATCTTTATTTTTCTCATCCGGTCGAGGTCGCCGGCATTCTCGCCAGGCTCCGGCTGGACAGCGCATCGATCGCGACGGCGCTCCTGCATGACACCGTCGAAGACACCAGCGCCACCTTCGGCGACATCGAGACCCTGTTCGGCGAAGAGATCGCGCGGCTGGTCGATGGTGTAACCAAGCTTACCAAGCTCGAGCTGCAATCCGTCGAGAACGCCCAGGCCGAGAATTTCCGAAAGCTCTTGCTCGCGATGTCCGACGACATCCGCGTGCTGATGGTCAAGCTCGCGGATCGCCTGCACAATATGCGGACGCTGCAGCACATCAAGAAGCCGGAAAAGCGGCGTCGCATCGCGAGCGAAACCCACGAAATCTATGCGCCCCTCGCCGAACGGATCGGCATGCAGGCGATGAAGGACGAGCTCGACGATCTCGCCTTCGCCACGCTTTGGCCCGACGCCCGCGAGTCCGTGCTCAACCGTCTGGCGCAGCTCAGGAAGCACGACACCGATCTGATCGACCGGATTGTCGCCGAGCTGACCACGACCCTGACCGAGGCGGGCCTGGAAGTCGACATCACCGGGCGGGAGAAGTCGCCGCTGTCGATCTGGCGGAAGATGAAGCGGAAGAATATCAGCTTCGAAGAACTCTCCGACATCATGGCGTTCCGCTTGCTGGTGGATACCGTGCCCAATTGCTACGCGGCGCTCGGCGTGATCCACGGCCACTACGCGATGGTGCCGGAGCGTTTCAAGGACTTCATCAGCACGCCCAAGCCCAACGGTTATCGCTCGCTGCACACCACGATTTTCGGCCCGGAGCAGCGTCGCATCGAGGTGCAGATCAGAACGGCCGAGATGCATGAGATCGCCGATCTCGGTGTGGCGGCGCACTGGGCCTACAAGCAGGAGAGAAAGCTCACCGACGGACGGCAATATCGCTGGATCCGCGGCCTGCTGGAGATCCTGGAATACGCCTCAGGACCGGAGGAGTTTCTCGAGAATACCAAGCTCGAGATGTTCCAGGATCAGGTGTTCTGCTTCACGCCCAAGGGTGACCTGATCGCGCTGCCACGTGGCGGCACGCCGGTGGATTTTGCCTATGCGGTCCATTCCGAGGTCGGCGACATGGTGGTCGGCGCCAAGGTCAATGGCCGGCTGGTGCCGCTCAGAACGCGGCTTGAGAACGGCGATCAGGTCGAGATCATCACCGGCAAGGGCGCGGGGCCGTCACCGGCCTGGGAGCGGTTCGTGGTCACCGGCAAGGCCAGGAGCCAGATCCGGCGCCATCTCAGGACGCGGCAGCAGAAGGATTATATCGATCACGGCCGCGACATGCTGCAGACCGCAGCCAGGCGCGAGAAGCTGGAGGTCAGCGAGCAGCAGCTGCAGGAGGTGTTGAAGGGCTTCGAGCAGAAGTCCGTCGACGACATGCTGGCGGCCATCGGCGAGGGGACCTTGCGGCCGCGAGTCGTGCTCGATGCGCTCAGGCGCAGCCAGCGCTCGGTCAGGACCACCGAGGCGCCGAGTGGCGAGAAAAAGGTCATCCAGCTGCGCCGTCCGCGCCCGCAGCCGGCACCCGACGGTCGTGAGGCCATGATATCCGGG
The DNA here is from genome assembly GCA_039028235.1 of Pseudomonadota bacterium. Classification (GTDB taxonomy): domain Bacteria; phylum Pseudomonadota; class Alphaproteobacteria; order Geminicoccales; family Geminicoccaceae; genus JANQPX01. The sequence goes on along the minus strand of JBCCIN010000135.1, from coordinate 3,691 downwards.
CTGCTCACCGGCATGGCGATCAGCTTCGCCGGTTGCTGCCGGCCGATTCCCGGCGACAAGATCGTAGGCGTGGTGCGTACGGGACGCGCCGTCGCCATCCATAGAAACGATTGCTCGACGCTGTCCCGCCATGCGGAAGACAACAGTGACCGCTGGCTCGATCTCGCCTGGAACGAGGACTATGCCGACGCCAAGGCGGTCGCCCGAATCCGAGTGGCGAGCCGGCACAAGCCCGGCAGCCTCGGCCTGATCAGCACGACCATCGGCAAGCATGGCGGCAATATCACCGACATTCGCTTCGGCGCCAAAACGCCCGATGTGTTCGAGGTGGTCATCGACATCGAGGTCGGTGACGTCGATCAACTCGACGGGATCGTGGCCAGCCTGCGGGCCTGCGAAGTGGTCGAGTCGGTCGAGCGTACCGACGGCTGAGCCGCGATCGGTCGGCGGATCAGCCTGCCGAAAAGTTGTTTTCCGGCAATTTTTTTTCTCTTCCTAATATCGTCGGGGCTGGCCAGCCCTCGCCAGACCCCTCACTTTACCAATGAGGGGAGGCGGAACGTCTCCAGGCCCAGGACAAGGGTCGCCGCCTGGGGCGGTCCGAACTTCATGATCGGAGTTCGCCGGCGAGCACGAAAGTTTTCGCCGCTGGTCATTGAAGTTTAAGAATTATAATCGATAACTGAGGGCGCTGTGTTTGGTCGAAGGAAAGAGCTCCCCCTTTGGGTCCGCCTCAAGGGCTGGTTGTGGCCAGCCATGGGGTGGCGTCGTCTGGGAGTCTACCTTCTAAAGAGGCTCACACGGCTCTCCGGCACGCCGCAAAGCATCGCCTGTGGTTTTGCCTGTGGGGCGGCCATCTCCATCACGCCTTTCGTCGGTCTGCATATCGCGCTGAGCGTGCTCCTGGCCTGGCTGCTGCGCGGTCACCTGATCGCCGCCGTCGTCGGTACCGTGGTTGGGAATCCCTGGACATTTCCCTTCATCTGGCTTGCGACCTATAAGGTCGGACAGTTTCTCCTGGGAAGCGCGGATGCCGCCCCCTGGCCTGCGGTGACCATGTTCCGACATGTCGTCACCGATCTCGGCGGGCTGATCTGGCCGACCCTTTCTGGGGAGAACACCTGGGGTGCACTGAAGGAAGTCATGCTCGACCTTCGCGCGCTGATCTGGCCGATGTTCATCGGCAGCATCCCGCTTGCCCTGATCGCCGGCCTCGCCTGCTATTTTCCGCTGGTCAAGGCGATCGACGCCTTTCATAAGGCGAGAGAGCGCCGCCGGCAGAGATGCGCCGCGCGTCGCGCGCGGGACGTGACCTTGCCTGCACCGGGGCCGGCGCGCGCTGTGGATCCTAAGAGCTGTGTCGGCTGATCCGATGTCGGCGGGAGCGTGGGGACGGGATGTATCAAGCGTCGGGGCCAGGGCATGATTCTCGGGGTTGGGACGGATCTCATCGACATTCGCAGGATCGAACGCACGATCAAGCGCTTCGGTGATCGTTTTCTCGAACGTATCTTCACCGAGACCGAGCGGCAAAAGGCTGAACGGCGCGCGTCGCCGGCAGCCGCCTTCTCCCAGCGCTACGCTGCCAAGGAAGCCTGTGCCAAGGCGCTCGGAACGGGGTTTCGCGACGGTGTCTTCTGGCGTGATATCGGTGTCGACAATTTCCCGAGCGGTCAGCCCTATCTCAGACTCCGGGGCGGCGCTGCAAGGCGGCTCGAGGTGCTGCTTCCGGCAGGATATTTTCCCAGAATCGATATCAGTCTGACCGATGAGCCGCCCTACGCCCACGCGATGGTGATCATCTCGGCCGAGACCGAAGAGGAAAGGGCCGCCAGGCCGCCAGTGTGACCGATTCTTGGCTCCATCGGCTTTACCTTGAATGGCAGCTTGGCTAGTGTCGCTGGCACAGCAAAAGCAGCCTCTTTCTCCTTCAACTGTAGGTCTGTGAAGTACGATCCCTTCGACGCGCGTCGGACGTCACTCGCTTACCTGCCCAACGAGTTTGAATAGTGAACCGAGTGGCCTTGTCCAGAAGCTCAAGATCCAAAGGCATGTGGGAGACTGTTCGCACGATTATCTATGCCGTCGCGATCGCGGTGGTGGTGCGCACTTTTCTCTACGAGCCGTTCAACATTCCCTCGGGTTCGATGAAGCCGACGCTTCTGGTCGGCGACTATCTGTTCGTGTCGAAATTCGCCTATGGCTATTCGCGTCACTCCCTGCCGCTTAGCCCGCCGATCGGTAGTGGCCGCTTGTTTGGCGACCTGCCCGAGCGCGGCGATGTCGCCGTGTTCAAGCTGCCGTCGAACAACCGGACCGACTACATCAAGCGCATCGTCGGCTTGCCGGGAGATCAGATTCAGGTCAGGGAAGGCGTTCTCTACGTCAACGATCAGGAAGTCGAGCGCGCGGCCATAGAAGATTTCATCGATGATGGCCCGGCGGCACGCAGGTCCTGCGGTTCGTTTCTGCAGCCGGACAGCGCTTCGGCGCAGGCGGTCAAACGCTATGAGGAAACCATGCCGACCTTCGGCAGCGGCGACGAAGCCGTAACCTACACGGTTCTCGACGAATGCCCCGACGGCAATGGCGACTTCGACAACACGGATGTCTTCACCGTGCCGGAAGATCACGTCTTTGCCATGGGGGACAATCGGGACAATTCTCTGGATAGCCGTGCCAAGGTCGGCTATGTGCCCATCGAGAATCTGGTCGGACGGGCCGAGATCATTTTCTTTTCCACCAATGGCAGCGCCAGGATCTGGGAATTCTGGAAATGGCCGATCACCATTCGCTACGGCCGGCTGCTCAATCTGATCGATTGACTTCATGACGGACGCCAGAGCCAGGATCGAGACCTGGGTCGGGCATCGTTTTGCCGACCAGCATCTGCTCGTCGAGGCACTCACGCATCCGAGTGCGACCAGACGCGGCAAGAATGCGCAGCGCAACAATCAGCGGCTCGAATTTCTCGGCGATCGTGTCCTCGGGCTGATCGTCGCCCACCTGCTGATCGCACGCTTTCCCCATGAAGATGAGGGACCGCTCTCCCGCCGGCACGCCGCCCTGGTAAGGAAGGAAACCCTCGCCGACATTGCCGGCGACTTCGGTCTTGGCGACCTGCTGACCTTCGCGCGCAGCGAGGAGGCCGGGAATGGTCGGATCAATCCGTCGATCCTGGCGGATGCGCTCGAAGCGTTGATCGGTGCGCTTTATCTTGACGGCGGGCTGGAACCTGCGGAGCGTTTCGTCAGCGCCTGTTGGGAGGCGCATATTCGCGCGATGGGCCAGCCGCCGCGCGACGCTAAGACGGCGCTTCAGGAATGGGCCCAGGGAAGGGGGCTCAGCCTGCCGGCCTACACGCTGCTCGACACCAGCGGGCCGGCGCACGCTCCGCGTTTCGAGGTCCAGGTGGCGTTGGCCGACTATCCGCCAGCAACTGCGAGCGCCTCATCGAAGCGACAGGCCGAGCAGGCGGCCGCAAAGGCTCTTCTCGATCTGGTGTCTTCTGGCCCGGATTAACGAGGGTCGATCAGGGCACTAGCTGCGTGACGGGTCGCTGTTCAGCTGTTTCGGTTGGTGAGCCAGGGCATCTGGGTGACGTCGATACCCTCTTCGGCGAGATCTTCTGCCTCTTCTCTGGTCGCCTCGCCGTAGATGCTGCGCTTCTCTGCTTCACCATAGTGCATCT
>JBCCIN010000134.1:0-12049 GCA_039028235.1 Pseudomonadota bacterium | reverse complement strand
TGCATCGCTGAATGGGCTGGGCATTCCCGATCCGGATCTCCTGATTCGCACCAGCGGTGAGCAGCGCGTGAGCAACTTCATGCTCTGGCAGCTTGCGTACACAGAGTTCGTCTTTCTGCCCGGTAATTGGCCATCGTTCGACAGGAACGATCTCGAGCAGGCGATCGCCGAGTTTCAGCGGCGTGATCGTCGCTACGGGGCCTCGAGTGGCTGAGGCCGATCCGGCTTTGAGACGACGGATCCTGTCGGCGGCTGTACTGGCGCCGGCAGTCCTTGCACTTGAGATCCTGGGCACCTGGTCGTTCGCTCTGCTGCTTGCGGCCGGTGCCGTTCTCCTGGCCCTGGAATGGCGCCATCTGATCGCGGCACGCACCGATCAGACATCAGGCGATATCGCCGGCATAGCGGCGGGCGGCATCGCTCTTTTGGTGGTAGGCGTGGCAGCGATGGGGTTCGTCGAACCCGCCCTGCTGTTGGCGTTGCTCGGCGCCGTCGCCGCGGGCCTGATCGCCCAAATCATGAGCGCATCCGCCCTTTGGACCGGGCTCGGCGTGCTTTATCTTGGCCTGCCTTTGCTCGCGCTCGTCTGGCTGCGTGCTTTGCCCGATATCGGCCTGGTTATCATTCTGTGGCTGTTCTTCGTGGTCTGGTCGACGGACATCATGGCCTATGTGATCGGGCGCAGAGTTGGCGGGCCGAAACTGGCTCCCTCGATCAGCCCGGGCAAGACCTGGTCCGGATTGTGCGGCGGCGTCGCTGGTGCCGCCGTCGTTGGTGCGCTGATGTCGCTGGCGATCGAGCCGCTTCGCATGCTGCCTGCGATCGTTCTAGCGACGGGCCTGGCAGTAGTCGCGCAGATCGGTGATCTCACCGAGTCGGCACTGAAGCGGAAGGCCGGTGTCAAGGACAGCGGCGGCCTCATCCCCGGCCATGGCGGCTTGTTCGACCGCATCGACGGGCTTCTCTTCGCCGCGCCGGTTCTCGCCGTGGTCGTGTTGATCGCGGGCCGGCAGGAGCTGTCATGAGCGAAGCGCCATCACCCGATCAACCCCGCTCGGTGACCGTCCTCGGCGCCACGGGTTCGATCGGCACGAGCACGCTCGATCTGATCGCTGCCGATCCCGATCGCTTCACGGTCGAAGCACTCACCGCCAACCGCCGGGCTGATGAGCTTGCTGCTCTGGCGAAGCAACATCGGGCCAAGCTCGCCGTGGTCGCCGATCCCGCCGCCTATGGCGACCTTAAACAAGCGCTGTCGGGAAGCGGAATAGAAGCGGCCGCCGGCCCTGACGGCCTGATGCGGGCAGCCGCCGTGCCGAGCGACTGGGTCATGGCTGCGATTGTCGGAGCAGCTGGGCTTCCGGCCACGCTCGAAGCCGTCCGACGGGGCACGATGGTGGCGCTTGCCACCAAGGAATGCCTGGTATCGGCGGGCTCGTTGTTCATGGCCGAGGTCGAGCGCAGCGGGGCGACACTGCTGCCCGTGGACTCCGAGCATAACGCAATCTTTCAGGCCCTTGCCGGCGAAGAAAACATGGCGTCCGTGGAGCGGCTGGTGCTGACCGCGTCCGGCGGGCCGTTTCGCAAGGCGACCGCGGAGGCGATGAAGCAGGCCACGCCGGCGCTGGCGCTCGATCATCCCAATTGGGCGATGGGCGCCAAGATTACCATCGATTCGGCGACCATGATGAACAAAGGGCTCGAACTGATCGAGGCTCACCACCTCTTCGGCCTGCCTGAAGAGCGTATCGACATCCTGGTGCATCCGCAGTCGATCATCCATAGCATGGTGGCCTTCACTGACGGATCGTTTCTGGCGCAGCTCGGATCGCCGGATATGCGCATTCCCATCGCCTACACGCTCGGCTGGCCGGAGCGGCTGCAGGCGGCGACGCAGCGGCTCAATCTCGCAGACGTTGCGACGTTGACTTTCGAGCCGCCGGATCCCGAACGATTCCCGCCGCTTCGCCTCGCGCGAGAAGCCTTGAAGGCCGGCGGCAGCGCACCCAACGTCTTGAACGCGGCCAACGAAGTCGCGGTTGCTGCATTTCTGGAGGAACGCATTGGCTTCACCGATATCGCGGCGATCGTCGAAGCGACGCTCACCGCGATGCCGGCGGTGCCGCTTGATGGTCTGGCTACTGTTTTTGCGGTCGACGACGAGGCGCGCCGTCGAACTGCCGATCTGTTGCAAGAGCGTTCAACGCGCGCGCATTAGCTGAGGAACAACCATGGACCTCCTGCTGTCATTTGGCATGACCATCTGGGACTACGTTATCCCGTTTCTAGTGGTGCTCTCCATTCTGGTGTTCGTGCATGAATACGGCCACTACATCGTGGCCCGCTGGAACGGCGTCCGGGTCGATGTGTTTTCGATCGGTTTCGGCAAGGAGTTGTTCGGCTATACGGACAGCGCCGGCACACGCTGGAAATTCAGCCTGCTGCCGCTTGGCGGCTATGTAAAGATGCATGGCGATGCCGATGCGTCGAGTTCGACCATCGACCATGAAGCCGCGGTCGATCCGGACAGCTTCCCGGCGAAGAACGTCTTTCAGCGCATGTCGATCATCGCCGCAGGGCCGCTTGCCAATATCCTTTTCGCCGCCTTCGCTCTGGCACTCCTGTTCATGATCGTCGGCCGGCCGTTCACGCCTGCGAGCATCGGCACCGTCGAAGATGACAGCCCGGCCGCAGTTGCCGGACTGATGCCCTTCGACCGTGTGGTCGCCGTCGACGGCGACGAGATCGCTTCCTTTGAGGAATTGAGGACGATCGAGCGCGAGAATGCCGGCAGCGAGCTTATGGTGACCGTGGAGCGTGATGGTCAGTCTCTCGATCTCGCGATGACCCCGGCGATGGTGACGCGCGAGGATGAGCGTCTGGATCAGACCTTTGAAATTGGTGATCTCGGTATCGGCCCGCCGCTGACGCCTGCCGATGTCGCCAATGTGCGCCCGGATGGTGCGGCCGCCGAGGCCGGCCTGGAAGCCGGAGATCGGATCGTCGCCGTTGACGGCGAGGTCCTTAAGAGTTTCGAAGATCTGCAGGCCATTGTCAGCCAGAGCGCCGATATCGAACTCTTGTTCACCATCGAGCGGAATGGCGGCAGTCTCGAACTGCCGATTACGCCGAGGGGTGTCGAAGTCACCGATGAGCAGAGCGGCGAGGCCAAGGTGATCGGTCTGATCGGCGTCGAACGGCCACTGCCGGCGCTGCATCGCGTTGGCCCGGTGACGGCCCTGATCGATGGCCTGAAGGAAACCTACCGCTTGACAGCACTGATCCTTGGTGCCGTCTGGCAGCTGATCAGTGGCCAGGGCAGCACGGACGATGTCGGCGGTCCGATCCGCATTGCGCAGATCACCGGTGAGCTCACCAAGGACGGCTTGTTCCCCGCGGTCATGTTCACGGTGATGCTGTCGATCAATCTCGGGCTGATCAACCTCTTCCCCATCCCCGTCCTCGATGGCGGTCATCTGGTCATGCTGTTCATCGAATTGGTGCGCGGAAAGCCACTGAATGAACGCAGTCAGGAAATTGCGTTTCGTTTCGGCCTCGCCTTAGTGCTGTCTCTTATGGTATTTGCCACCGTTCAGGATCTGAGCCGGTTTGATTTTGGACTGCTTGAGTATGTGAAGAGCTTGGTGTCCTAGGGGCATGTCCGCATCATTCGGTTCCTGCGACGTTTGGTAAGAGTTCTCTTCTTATCAATGCGTTGCGGCATTCCGAACGGGTTCGAAAGGGACGTCTCCATCGTGGTCGTACCGTGGACTTCAAGCGAGCTTTCTTGAAGAAGAAAGGGGTAAGGATGGCGTTGCAATGGCCTCGGCACCTGGCGATGGCGTTTGGACTTGCCGCTTTTGTCTTCGCGGCGCTCGTTCCGGCGGCCGCCCAGTCTCAAGAGACCATCGGCTCGATCGACGTGCGCGGTAACCAGCGCATCGAAGCAACGACCATCATCAGCTATCTCTCCGTCGAGCCCGGCGACCCGTTCGACGACGAGGAGCTCGATCGCTCGTTGAAGAATCTTTACGCGTCGAGCTTCTTCGAGGACGTCACCCTTCGGCAGGAGGGTGACAGGCTACTGGTCGATGTCGTCGAGAATCCGATCATCAATCGCATCGCTTTCGAGGGCAACCGCAGGCTCGACGACGAAACCCTCGAACCCGAGGTGCAGCTTCGCCCGCGTGTCGTCTATACGCGTTCGCGCGTGCAGAACGCGGTCAGCCGCATTCTCGAACTCTATCGCCGAAACGGCCGTTATGCCGCGACCGTCGAGCCGAAGATCGTCGAGCTGCCGGAAAACCGGGTGGATCTGATCTTCGAAATCAATGAGGGGCCGCTGACCGAGGTCGGCCGCATCGTGTTCATCGGCAACGACGCCTTCAGTGACACCACGCTTCGCGATGTCATTCAGACCCGGGAGTCGTCCTGGCTGACCTTCCTGACCAGCAGTGACACCTACGACCCGGACCGTCTTGCTTTCGATCAGGAACTGCTGCGCCGGCACTATCTGGCGCGCGGTTATGTCGACTTCAATGTGCGCTCGGCACTCGCCGAACTCACGCCCGGCGGACAGACCTTCGTCATCACCTTCACGCTGGACGAAGGCGAGCAATACGAAATCGGCAAGGTCGATATCGATTCACGCCTGCGGGATCTGCAGCCGGAACAGCTCAAAGAACTGCTCGAGACTGATCAGGGCGAGGTTTACAACGCCGATGATGTCGAAAGCTCGATCACGGCGCTCACCGATGAGATCGGCAAGCTCGGCTATGCCTTCGTCGATATCGAGCCCGACCTCGACAAGCAGCCGGACGAGCAGACGATTGATCTCACCTATGTGATCAACGAGGGCTCGCGCGTCTACATCGAGCGCATCGACGTGATCGGCAATGTGCGCACGCTTGACGAGGTGGTGCGCCGCGAGTTTCGCCTTTCCGAAGGTGACGCGTTCAACACCGCACTTCTGAGACGATCACGCCAGCGCATTCAGAATCTCGGCTATTTCGAAAAGGTGGATCTGCGCACCCTTCCGGGTTCCGCGCCGGACAAGACGCGCATCGAGATCGAGGTCGCGGAAAAGTCCACCGGCGAACTCTCGTTTGGCGCCGGCTACTCCACCTCGGACGGGGCCCTCGGCGATGTTCGCCTCACGGAACGAAATCTTCTCGGCACGGGCCGGTCCGTCACCGCGAATTTCCGGCTGTCGCAGCGCCGTCAGGAGATCGACTTCAGTCTGACAGAGCCGTATTTCCTCGATACTGATATCACCGCCGGCGTCGACGCCTTCCGTACGGAAACCGACTTCCAGGACGAGTCGTCCTTCGATCAGACGACCACCGGTGGCTCGCTTCGCGCGTCCTATCCGCTGACCGAGCATCTGCGTCACGGCCTGAAGGTCACGGTGCGCCAGGACGAGATCCGTGACGTCGACGGTGACGCGTCCGAGTTCATTCAGGCGGAGGAAGGCAAAGATCTCAGTGTCCTTCTTGGTCAGACCCTCACCTATGACCGGCGCGACACGCGCTTCTTGCCCACCGAAGGCTATCTCTTGCGCTTAAGCCAGGAGTTCGCCGGTTTGGGGGGCGATACGGAGTATCTGAAGCATGAGCTGATCGGCTCCTACTATTACCCATTTACGCCGAATTGGGTGTTGAACCTGTCAGCGCGCGGCGGCTATATCTTCGGTTATGGCGGCGAAGATGTTCGGCTGTTCGACCGGTTCTTCCTCGGCGGCTCCAGTCTGCGTGGTTTTCGCTTCGCAGGTGTCGGCCCGCGTGACGGTCTGACCGATGATGCACTCGGAGGCAACACGCTGGCGACGACCACGGCCGAGCTCCGCTTCCCGCTTGGACTTCCGGAAGAGCTGCGCATGTTCGGTCGCGTCTTTGTCGAGGGCGGCACGCTGACCGATCTCGACGTTCCCGATGGGGTCGACGACAGCAACCTGCTCGATTCCGGCAGCTTCAGGGCGTCGACGGGTATCGGTCTGTCCTGGCTGTCGCCGCTCGGTCCGATCTCGATTGACTTTTCCGAGGCTCTCTTGAAGGAAGACGAGGACAACACCGAGTCCTTCCGCGTGAGCTTCGGGACCCGTTTCTGACGTAAAGGAGTTGATGCGTGTCTGGTCCGAGATGGAGCGCTGTTGCCATCGTCCTCTGCTTGCAGATGGCGCTTCAGTGGTTGCCCTCTCCTGCCTGGGCTGTCGAGGGTGATCAGCTGCCGCCCACCGTGGCAGCGGTCGTCGACTATCAGCGCGTGCTGCAGGAAGCGGCGGCGTCGAAGAGCATCGCCGAGCAGATGGATGTGAGACGTCAGGCCTACCAGGACGAAATCGCCAAGGAGGAGCAGCGCGTCTACACGGCGGAGCGCGAGTTCGCTGAGCAGCGTGCGGCCAAGCTGCTCTCGGAAGAGGCGGTCGGCGCCAAGCAGAAGGAGCTGGAGGCAGAGGTGCAGGCAGTGCGTGAGCTGACGCAAAGACGCCGCCAGCAGCTGGAGCAGGTTTCGGCGGACGCGGTCAGCAAGGTTGAGCGTGCCCTGTTCGAGGTTCTGACCGGCATCGCCGAGGAGCGCGGTCTGAACGTGGTCCTGCCCACCTCTCAGGTTCTCTTCTTCTCCCGCCAGATCGATCTGACCGACGAGGTGCTCGCGAAGCTCGATGCGACATTGTCAGAGGTGCCGGTGACGGATCGAGTCGACTAATCGATGGCGGATCAACGGTTCTTTCGCCTATCGGGGCCGTTTTCCCTAGCCGAACTCGCCAGCCTCGCCGAGGCTCATCTGGAGGGCGGCGATCCCGCCAGGCCTATTGTCGACGTCGCCACCCTTGATCTCGCCGGCGACGGCCATGTCACCTTTCTCGACAACCCGAAATATACCGACCAGGCCAAGGTCACCAAGGCATCGGCCTGCGTCATCCGCGAGGATCTGACCGACTGTTTGCCGGATGGCGTCGCCGCCCTTGTGACCGACGAACCCTATCGCGGTTACGCTCGTATCGCCGCCGCCTTCTACCCCGATGCTGCCGATCCCAACCCGCTGCAGCCGGCGCTTGCCGGCATTGCCATCGGCGCCGTGATCGATCCTGAAGCCGAGATCGGCGACGACTGTCAGATCGCGTCCGGCGCCGTGATCGAAGTGGGCGCGCGCATCGGTGCGCGTTGCCGTATCGGCGCGAACGCTACCATCGGCCGCGGCGTGGTCTTGGGCTCCGACTGCATCATCGGACCCGGCGTGACCTTGACCCACTGCCTGGTGGGCAGCCGCACGGTCATACATGCAGGTGCCCGCATCGGGCAGGATGGCTTCGGCTTCGCCATGGGGCCGAAGGGGCATGTGAAGGTGCCGCAGATCGGGCGGGTCATCATCGAGGACGATGTCGAGATCGGCGCCAACAGCACGATCGACCGCGGCAGCGGCCCTGACACGGTGATCGGGCGCGGCTGCAAGATCGATAATCTCGTGATGATCGCGCACAATGTGAAGCTTGGACCGGGCTGTGTCGTCGTCGCCCAAACCGGGATTTCGGGGAGCACGAAGATCGGTGCCGGCTGTGTGCTCGCGGCGCAGGTGGGTATCGCCGGGCACCTGACCATCGGGGCCGGCACCCAATTCGCCGCGCGAAGCGGCGTCATGAAGGACGTGGAGGCGGGCCAGACCATGGGAGGCGCGCCAGCCATGCCGATAAAGCAATGGCTGCGTCAGGTCGTGGCCATCAATCGTCTGACCAAAAAAAGAGGCGTGGGAGAATGAGCGACAAGGTTCAAACCGGCCCTGTCGAGCCTGGCACGGAGCTGGATGATCTCGACATCGACGACATCAAACGGATGATCCCGCATCGCTATCCGTTTCTCTTGATAGACAGTGTCAAGGACATCGTCGCCGAGACGAGCGCTGTCGGCATTAAGAACGTGACCGCCAATGAGCCGCATTTCCAAGGGCATTTTCCGGCGAAGCCGGTCATGCCGGGCGTCCTGATCATCGAAGCGATGGCGCAGACGGCGGCGGTTCTGGTGGTCGCCACGCTCGGCGACGAGGTTGCCGGGCAGCTGGTCTATTTCATGACGATCGATCAGGCCAGGTTCAGGAAGCCGGTGGTACCAGGTGATCGCCTGGAGCTCACGCTGATCAAGGAGCAGCGGCGGCTTGGTATGTGGAAGTTCAAAGGGCGCGCGACCGTCGACGGGCAGCTCGTTGCCGAAGCGACGATCGGGGCCAAAATCATGGGATTGTGAGAAGCCTATGTCCGAGATCCACCCATCGGCGATCGTCGACCCGAAAGCGGAACTGGATGACGTCTTTGTCGGTCCGTTCTGTCAGATCGACGCCGGGGTGCAGCTTGGACGCGGCTGCAGGCTCGAATCCCACGTGGTTGTAACAGGGAGAACGACTCTCGGTGAAGGATGCCGGGTTTTTCCCTTCGCCTGTCTCGGCCATCGTCCCCAGGATCTGAAATATCGGGGCGAGGAGTCGGATCTGCTGATCGGCAGCAACAATCAGATTCGCGAGCATGTCACCATGCATCCCGGCACGGCCCATGGTGGGGGCACCACACGGGTTGGCGATGACGGTCTCTTCATGGCCGGCGCTCACGTCGCGCATGACTGCCAGGTTGGCGATGGCGTGATCATGGCCAACAATGCGACCCTCGCCGGCCATGTCGAGGTTCAAGACCACGCTATTCTCGGCGGTCTCTCCGCCGTACATCAATTCGTGCGCATCGGCCGTCAGGCGATGATCGGCGGGCTTGCCGGCGTCGAGGCCGACGTTATTCCCTACGGCACCGTTCTCGGCAACCGCGCCTATCTGAATGGCCTCAACATCGTCGGCATGAAGCGGCGCGGTGTCGATCGTGACGAGATTCAGCAGTTGCGCAATGCCTATCGCGCACTGTTCGTGACGGAGGGCACCTTCGCCGACCGTCTTCATGAGGTGGCCGAGCATTACAAGGCCTATCCTCGGGTCATTGAAGTTATCGATTTCATTCAAAGCGGAGATAACCGATCGATCTGTCTACCCAGACCTCAGCGGGCCGCTTGAGCGAAAGTTCCAGAAAGCTCGCCGTACTCGCCGGGAAGGGCGCGCTGCCAGGGACGGTGATCGATGCGGCGCGCGCCGACGGCCGCGATGTCTTCGTGCTCGGCATCGAGGGCGAGACCGATCCGAAGCTGATGGCCAGCTGCGAACATGCCTGGATCAGGCTCGGCGGTGTCGGCCAGACGATCAAGCTGCTGCACCAGGCGGCGGTTCAGGACATCGTGATGATCGGCGCAATCGACCGCCCGGCGCTGGGTGACCTGAAGCCCGATCTTCGCGGTATGCAGCTTCTGGCAAAGCTCGGTCTTGAGGCGGCGAAAGGGGATGATCGTCTTCTGTCGGTCATCGTCCGCGAACTTGAGGATGAAGGCTTTCGCGTTCTCGGCGCCGACGAGATCATCGAACCGATGCTGGCGCCTGATGGAGTGATGACGAAGGCATCTCCGGACTCCGCTGCGCTCGGCGACATCGACGTCGGGTTCAAGGCGGCGATGCGGATCGGTGAGCTCGATATCGGCCAGGCCGTAGTCGTGCAGCAGGGAAGGGTGCTCGGCGTCGAAGCGGTGGAAGGGACCGACGCGCTGCTCGCCCGCATCGCCACGCTCAAGTGCGAAGGGCCGGGCGGTGTCTTGGTCAAAGTCAAGAAACCGGGACAGGACCGGCGCGCCGACCTGCCGACGCTGGGGGATCTTACGGTACGGGGCGCCATCGAGGCCGGGCTCGCCGGCATCGCTGTTCACGCCGGGCATTGCCTGCTGGTCAATCGCCCCTTGATGGTCAACATTGCCGACAAAGCCGGCCTGTTCATCACCGGTATCACCGGGCCGGGCTGACCCATGGTCGAGAACGGCAAAAGCGCCAAGATTTTCCTCCTCGCCGGCGAACCCTCCGGGGACATCATCGGTGCCCGCTTGATCCAAGCCCTACGCAAGCAGGAGAACGGTCGGCCGATCGAGTTCTTCGGCGTCGGTGGTGCTCGGATGAAGGCGCAGGGCCTGGACAGCCTCTTTCCCATGGAGGAGCTGTCGCTGATGGGCTTCACCGAGGTGCTGCCGCATGTGCCGAGGCTGCTGCGGCGCCTTTCGCAGACCCGCCGGGAAATCCTCCGCCAGCAGCCGGACATGGCACTGACCATCGACAGCCCGGCCTTTTCGCTTCGCCTGCAAAAGGGCCTCGATGGCAGGGCGCTGAAGCGTGTCCATTATGTAGCGCCGCAGGTCTGGGCCTGGCGTCAGGGGCGTGCTGCGAAACTTGGCCGGAAGATCGATCACCTGCTGGCTCTTCTGCCGTTCGAGCCGCGTTTTTTCCAACGCTACGGGCTCGCCTGCAGCTTCGTCGGCCATCCGATTATCGAGGAAGCCGGCCGCAGGGGCAACGGGGCACGCTTCAAACGCCGCTACGAGCTGCCCTTCGACGCACCGATCATCTGTCTTCTCCCCGGCAGCCGTCTCACCGAGATCAGGCAGCATATGCCGGTGCTGAAGGAGACGGCGAACAAGCTCTGGCAGCGCTATCCGAATCTTCGCCTGATCCTGCCGACCCTGCCCAGCCTGACACCTGTGCTGCAGCCGATGATCGAGGACTGGCCGATCCAGCCGCTCATCCTCGACGAGCGCGCCGATCGCTTCGATGCCTATGCGGCGAGCCTGCTTGCCATCGCTGCCTCCGGCACCGTCACACTGGAGCTGGCGCTTGCCGGCCTTCCCCATATCACGATCTATCGGACCGGTGCGATTACCGCCTGGCTGGCGCGGCGCATGATCGAGGTCGACCATGTGAACCTGGTGAACATCATTCTCAATCGCCCCGTCGTGCCCGAGTGGCTGCAGGAGGATTGCAGCGCGGCGCGCATCACCGCCAGTGCCATACATTTCATCGAAGACGACGAGTTTCGCGAGGAGCAGCAGGCAGAGCTTGGCGAGGTCATCGCGATGCTCAAGGGCGGCGAGGACGGCCCACCGAGCGAGCAGGCGGCAAGACGCGTTCTCGATTTGCTTGATAAGCCGGCCTGAGCACGAAAATGGACCGCTGAGCGGTCGATTCAGGCGCTGTTCATCCGGACCATGCTTGGTTCGCCCGCGCCGTCAGCCCTTGTGCATGAGCATGAGAGGGTGAGCGGCCTAAGTCCGGCTCTTTGGACCGAGGCTAAGGTTGAAAAAGCGTCCCGCCGCAAAGACGCATTCAAGACGGAGGCAACAATGCCCGGACATCGATCGATTGCTTTGCTGACGATGCTACTTCTCACATCGGCCTGTGCGACGACCAGTGATCAGAACGCGACGCGGGCGCAGGGAGCCGGCGCCGGTGCTGCTCTCGGTGCCGGCCTCGGCGCGCTGATCGGAGGCGATCCAGAGGATATTCTGATCGGCGCGGCCGTTGGCGGTCTCGCCGGTCTGGCCGTTGGCGAGGCCGTCGCGCGCAAGAAAGCGAACTACGCCTCAGCAGAAGACATGGTCATCGAAGAGCGACGGATCGTCCGTGAAAAGACTGACCAGGTCGGGGTCTACAATGCCGGTCTTGAACGTCGGCTTGGCGATCTGGACCGCGATGTTGCAGCGCTTCAGGCTGCGATCGCGGAAGGGCGCGCGGATCACGCCGAGAAAATCCAGCTTCGTCGGCGTGCCGAAGCCGATCTTGATCAGGCGCGCCAACGGCTTGCCGAGGTCAATCAGGAAATCGATGTCAGCCGCAGGGTCTACCAGGAGGCGCTTCGCGACAGTGAGCCGGTCGATCTGGTGGATTGGGACCGCCGTATCCGCGAGCTGGAACGGCGCCGGGATGCGCTCGTCGTGCTGATCGGCGACTTTGAAGCGACGACGCGGCGGATCGCATGAGACGGGCAGGGCCAGGAGCGTCTTTTCGCGCCGCGAGCGTGCTGCTGTTGCTGGCGGGCTGCACCACCACTGACGATCCGCGACAGGGAGGCTTCTTCGGCGGGCTAGCCGGGATTTTCGGCGGGGCCTATGAACAGGGGATCGCTGACGAGAAGACGGCTTTGGAAGCCGAGGAG
>JBCCIN010000133.1:0-12070 GCA_039028235.1 Pseudomonadota bacterium | reverse complement strand
TTGTTTCTGGCCTGCAGATCCAGGCGTGCCGACAGAATGTCGGCTCTCGTGTAACCGGGCTTCGGGCCCTGCCCATCTCGTCCCGTGCCGCGGACATACGCCACAGGTCTTGCAGCTGGTGTTGGTGGCGTAACGGCCCCGCCTTCTCGCTCGAGATAGCTCTGCACGCCATCGTGCGCGGCGATGGGAAACGCGGTCAGAGCGTCTTTTGGCGTGAGCTTCGCCACATCGATGCGCGCCGCCTCAAGAACGACGTGATCCTGCAGCGTCATGTCGAGAAGGGTCTCCACGCGCTCCGCAGAAAGCGACGCTTTGGCAAGCAGGAGATGGGCTGGCGGAATTCCCTCAGCACCGCCCTCAGCGACACCTCCTGATCGCCAGTATTTCATGACGGCACGCAAGTCAGGATGACGATCGAGGGCGTCAGGCGCGATCTTGTCGATCGGCAGGAGGACGAGCTCGACATCCTCGGCCTGGAGACGATCAAGTGCCTCGTCCTCCGTCCTGATCCAGGTCGTATCGATCGCGAGGTCCGACGGCTCGGCGTCGGCGAGCGAGCTGAGGCCGATCGCGGTCATGCGCGAGGGCGCGTCGGTGAGGCCCGCTGCGAGACGAAGCACGTTCGGCGATCCACCGGTGTCCTCATCCGTCGATGCCGCCCACCCGGAGGTCGACATGAGGCAAACGGCCAATGCAGAAGAAACCAACGTCGAAAAAAGGCGCATGGTCGAGGCTCCCCATCACCTTATTGGAAACACGCTCTCAGGCAGCAGCGCATATAACATAAATTTTAGGAACATTGCACCTTATTCGCGCGCCGGTGGCAGGTTTTACCCGACTTTTGTGTTTCGGGCTGGCCGTTGTGTTTCGGGCTGGCCGTGCGCCAACGGGACAGCGATGGTAAGCCGAGCACGTGGCCGGTCAGGTGGCGTCGAAGTCCAGCACGAGGATCTTCGACGTCGGCCGGGTCTGACAGGCAAGCGTGAAGCCGGCCTCCTGCTCCCAGGGTTCAAGCGAATAGTTCTGGATCATCTCGCACGTGCCCTCGACGATCTTGCAGCGGCAGGTACAACACATGCCGGCCTTGCAGCTGTACGGCAAATCGAGACCGGCGCGTCCGGCGGCATCCAGAACCGTTTCGCCCTGCTCGTCCAGCGAAAAGCGCCGCCTCGCTCCATCCAGAATGATCTCGACGATCACGCCGCTTGCCGCCGCCTTAGTGGCAGCATCTGAAGCGCTGGCCGTTGGCGGCGGACCGCCTGGCGGGGTGAACAGCTCGTAGTGGATTTTTTCGTCGGCAACGCCTAGCTCGCGCATGGCTTCGGATGCCGCCTCCATCATCGGCTGTGGGCCGCAGATATAGACGCCATCAAGCCGCGCCGGCTGAAAGACGCCGGCCCTGGCAAAGGCATGAAGTTTCTCCGCATCCAGCCTGCCGTTCAGAAGCTCGACCTCCTGATGCTCTTCGTCGAGCACATGAGCCAGCGAAAAACGCTGGAGATGGCGATCCTTCAAGTCATCGAGCGCGCTCCGGAACATGATGCTGTCGCTGGTGCGGTTGGCGTAGAGAAGCGTCACCCGGCTTTCCGGCTCGCCTGCGAGCACCGAGCGGACGATCGACATCATCGGCGTGATCCCGGAACCCGCCGCCAGCAGCAGATAGTCATGCTCGCCGCCAATCGGCGCCAGAAACCGGCCCTGCGGCGTCATCACGTCGAGGACGTCGTCTTCCTTCAGGCCGCGTGCGGTTTCCGAAAAACTGCCGCCGGCGATGCAGCGGATACCGACCGAAAGACCGTCATCGTCAGGCGTCGAGCAGATCGAATAGGAGCGCCTGACATCCTCGCCGTCCTGGTCGATGCGGATGGTGATGTATTGGCCGGGGATGAAGGCATAAGCGTCCTTCAGCGCATCGGGTATCGCGAAGGTGACGCAACGCGCATCGGCGGTCTCTTCCCGAATCGACGCGATGGTCAGTGGATGAAAACGGGGTGCGGCCAATGTCTGCCCTCAAAGGCACTTAAAGTAGTCAAAGGGCTCGGCGCAGGCGAGGCAGCGATAGTGCGCCTTGCAAGGCGTCGAGCCGAAGGCGGCGAGCTTCTCGGTCTTTTCCGACGCACAGCGCGGACAGGCAACCACGATCTCGGTAAAGAAAGCGTTATCAGAGCGCTTCTCGGCCGGTGGCGTGATGCCGAAGGCGCGCAGCTTTTCCCGACCCTCCTCCGTGATCCAGTCGGTGCTCCAGGCGGGCGACAGGACACGCTCGACGCGCACATCGAAGCCGGCCTCGCGAATGGCGGTCTCGACCGCAAGCTCGATCGCCAGCACCGCAGGACAGCCGGCATAGGTCGGCGTCAGCCTGGCGACCACGGCGTCACCCTCCATCTCGACCGAGCGCAGAATGCCCAGATCCTCGACGGTGACGCAGGGAATCTCAGGGTCCGGCACCGCCGCGGCCACACGCCAGCCTAAGGCGGCGCGATCGTCAGCCTTGACCCGCGCGGCCATCACCATGTCAGCCCGGGATAGGTGCGCTGCATATATTGCAACTCGGCCAAGAGGTAGCCGAATTCCTCGCCATGCCGCCCTTCCCGCCCGCCGGATAGTGGAAAGGCAACGTCAGGAACAGCAAGCCGCGCTTCCCGGAAGACGTGGCCGACCGTCGCCTCCCAGCGAGCCCGCATACCGGCTCTGTTAGGCACCACCGCGAAGTCTACGTCCTCGTCCGCGACGAGTTCGTCTGTGTAGGGATGGAGGGCGTCGACGGCGGCCTGCATTCTTTTCGCACTCTCCTCGGTGCCATCACCGAGACGGATCACCCACTCGCCGGCATGTCTGACATGGTAGGCGATTTCCTTGACTGCCTTTGCCGCGATCGCCGACAGCGTCGCATCGCTCGATTCGGTCATGGCCTGCCAATAAGGCTGCATGAACGCGGCGAAATAGAACTGGCGCAGCATGGTGTGGGCGAAGTCGCCGTTCGGTCGCTCCACCAGAAGGCAGTTTCGGTACTCGCGATCGGTCCGGAGATAGGCGATGTCGTCCTCGGTCCGGCCCCTGCCCTCGAGCTCGGCCGCATAGCTGTAGAGCGCCCGCGCCTGGCCCAGCATATCGAGTGCCATATTGGGCAACGCCAGATCTTCCTCCAGCATCGGCGCATGGCCGCACCACTCGCTGAGGCGATGGCCTAGAATCAAATGATCGTCTGCTAACGCGATAACTGCTGCGAGCAGATCGCTGACTTGGACCTCGGCACTCTGTGTGAGGTCGGTGGCCATTTAAATATTTTCGACCTCGTCGGGAATCTCATAAAAGGTCGGGTGGCGATAGACCTTGCTGGCGGTGGGCTCGAAGGTCTCGGCCGCCGCGTCGGGATCTGAGGCGGTGATCGCCGCTGACGGCACCACCCAGATGGAGTTGCCCTCGCCGCGGCGTGTATAGACGTCCCGTGCCGCCTGCAGCGCCAACGCCTCATCGGCAGCGTGCAGCGAGCCGACATGCTTGTGAGCGAGGCCGTTTCTGGGGCGGATGAACACTTCCCAAAGCGGTGTCAGTTCGTCCGACGTGCTCATTCCGCCGCCACCTGCTCAGCAGCCTTCCTGGCCGCCCGTTTCTCGGCATGGGCAATTGCTGCCTCACGCACCCAGGCCCCCTCATCCCAGGCCTTTCTGCGGGCGACGATGCGGTCCCGGTTCATCTGTCCACCGCCCTTGACCACACGCCAGAACTCGTCCCAGTCTATCTCACCGAAGTCGTAGGCCTGCTTCTCCTCGTTCCAGCGAAGGTCCGGGTCCGGCATCTTCAGGCCGATGAAATCCGCCTGAGGCACCGTGGCGTCGACGAATTTCTGGCGAAGCTCGTCATTGGTGAAGCGCTTGATCTTCCAGGCCATGGACTGATCGCCGTGCTGGCTCTCGCTGTCCGGCGGACCGAACATCATCAGAGACGGCCACCACCAACGGTCCAGCGCGTCCTGGGCGAGAGCTTTCTGCTCAGCGCTGCCCTGCGCCAGGGTCATCATGATTTCGTACCCCTGGCGCTGATGAAAACTCTCTTCCTTGCAAATGCGGATCATCGCCCGGGCATAGGGTCCATAAGAACAGCGGCAGAGCGGAATCTGGTTCATGATCGCCGCCCCGTCCACCAGCCAGCCGATCGCGCCGATATCCGCCCAGGTCGGGGTGGGATAGTTGAAGATCGAGGAGTATTTGGCCTTCCCATCGAGCAGCTCCTCGGTCATCTGCTCACGGCTGACGCCGAGCGTCTCGGCGGCGCTGTAGAGATAGAGCCCGTGGCCACCCTCGTCCTGCACCTTGGCGAGCAAGGCCGCCTTTCGCCGCAAACTGGGCGCGCGCGTGATCCAATTGCCCTCCGGCAGCATGCCGACGATCTCGGAATGGGCGTGCTGACCGATCTGCCGGATCAGCGTCTTCCGGTAGCCCTCCGGCATTGGATCGTTGGGCTCGATCTTTTCCTCGGCATCGATCCGCGCCTGGAAAGCCTGAAGAAATTCAGGGGTTTCCTCGGTCTTGCCGTCGGCGCCGATCAAGCCTTGAGCATACATGACATCGGACTCCTCATGGTCCAGACAGTCTGACCGCACTACATCATGAAAATGGATCGTTTGCCACGATCTTGAAGAGCCCGACGACGCCTGACCATTCGAGGTCCATGCCCATGCGTTCGACGCCGCCGGTCCGATCCGCTGATACCCATGACACCATTCGTCCTGAAGACTTCCTGATACGTCCCGCAACCCCTTCAGATCTCTCGGATTTTTGCGAGCTGGCGCGCCTCGCCGGTGCCGGCTTCACCAGCCTTCCGGCCAACGAGGCGGTGCTCGCTGAACGCCTTCAGACATCGGCGTGCGCGTTTGCGGGAGCCCTCGGCACGCTCATGCTCGCACTCGAAGATCGGAGAACGCGCCGGGTGGTCGGCTGCGCCGCCGTCAAGCCCGCCGGCATGCCGCGTCCCGATTTTCTCAATTTCCGCATCACGGACGGCGGCGAGACGCTGTCGGCGACCGACCGCTATGCCGACCTGACCGAAGTCGGCTCACTTTTGCTCCATCCCGATTACCGAAAGATTGGAATCGGCCCATTCCTGGCACGCAGTCGCTATCTGCTGATCGCCACGGACCCCGATCGTTTCGGCCGGCATATCTTCTCGGAGCTGCGCGGTGTGGTCGATGAGGACGATCGCTCTCCTTTCTACGACTCGGTGTGCGCGCCGCATTTCGGCTGCAGCTTCGCCGAGGCCGATGATCTCTGCGCCCATGGCCGGCAACAGGAGATCAACGCGCTCCTGCCCAAGGCTCCGATCGCGCTCGAGACGCTCAGCCGGGAAGCCCTAACGGCCATGGGCCAACCCCACCGCGCCGGCCGCCGTGCGCTCGATTATCTGGATGAGGAAGGCTTTCGCTTCGAGGGCGTGGTCGACCTTCTGGACGGCGGGCCTGCAGTGGTTGCCGAGACCCGATCGATCGGGACCATCCGGGACAGCGCCGAGATGCCGATACGTGCCGGCGCCATCGATGACGACCAGGCGATCGACGCCTATCTGGCGATCGGCAGCGGCGGCGACTTCAGATGCTGTCATGTGCGACTGTCGATCGAGGACGGCGTTGCAAGCTGCTCGCCTGACATCCTGTCGTCCCTCGATCTCGAAGACGACGTCATCGGACGCTTGCGCCCGGTCGACCATCGCGGCAGCGTGATCGCTCGAGACAGGCACGTCCCGGCTCGTGCTGCGGCTCCAGCTGTCGAACATGCCGTCACCTAGTGGAATGTCCACGTCATTGAATTCTCCGCCTGAGCCGAGATCGGCGGTACACAGCCAGATTTGAGAAAGTCGGCGGGAATCTTATGTTTCTAGCGTACTACTAGACCAGGTCGCCACCACATCGGGGCCGGGCGGCAAGAGAAGGGCGCCACGCATGCGCAAAGTCCTGAAGATCCTTCACACCATCGCCGCCTGCGGGCTGATCGGCGCGCTTGCCTGCTACATGATCCTGCTGCTCTTTGCCCCCCAGGGAACGCCGGCTGCCTACGCGGATCTGAGACAGTCGATCGCAGCGGTCAGCAGCTATCTCTTATTTCCCTCCCTCGCACTCGCGGTGATCTCGGGCTTGATCGCCATGGCGGCACATCGGCCTTTCCTGAACAAAAGGTGGGTGTGGGCCAAGGCGGCGAGCGGCATCCTGATGTTCAAGGGCGTGATGACCGTTGTCGGCGCCAAGGCCGATCACGCCGCCATCGTCGCCCAGAGGATCGCGGCCGGTGAGGCCCCAAACGAGCTGCTCGAAACGGCGATCGCCTATGAATGGTATGCGCTTTGGGCCGTCATGGCGCTGTCGGTCGCCAATGTCGTTGTCGGCGTCTGGCGACCGCGACGCAAGGTGCGGCCACGGCCAGACCTGGCACAGATCGACCAGCCAGCCCCTTCATCGGCCGCCGATGGCGAGCCCGTCCGGCCAGCAGCTTAGGTGCCGGGATCATGTGTGCCGCTGGCAAAACGCCAGCCGTTCCTGCAGACGGGCGTAGCCTGCGGATGACAGCAGCACGTTGCCGCTCAGGGTTCCTTAAAGGCGGAAATTGACCGCCTCATGCGTGCCGGTCAGAGAAAATATCTGCTTCGTGCCAAAACCTTTGACCTCGTGATCCCCGAGATCCTCGAACTGAAAATCGTCCTTGATCAGATCATACATATCCTCGCAAAGCGCGATCTCCATCTCATCGGCAATGGTTTCGAGCCGCGCTGCCAGATTCACGCCCGGACCGAAGATGTCATAAACATATTTTTGAACGCCGACGATCGAGCCGATCACGACGCCCGAATTGATGCCGATCCGGCAATTCCACTTCTGGACATGAGACCGGTTTCGACGCTCAAGATAGCGCACCATCAAAAGAGCGACTTTTGCGATATTGTGCGCATGGTCAGGGGTCGCCTCGGGAATGCCGGAGACGGCCATATAGGCATCGCCCATGGTCTTGATGCGCTCGCAGCCGAACTGCTCCGCAATCCGATCGAAAGCCGTGAAGATGTCATTGAGCTCGGTGATAATGCCTGCCGGATCCTTCGAAATCGCCATGTCAGTGAAGCCGACGAAATCAAGCATGAGAATTGACGCCTGTTCGTATTTCTGAGGCGTCGTGACACCGAAGGTCTTCAGCTCCTCATAAACGGACTTCGGCATGACATTGAGCAGCAACTTCTCAACGCGCTCTTTCTCCCGCTCCAATGTCCTGTTCTGCTTTTCGATCATTTTCGAATAGGACTCGATCATATATTCGAGCTCTTTCATCTTCGAAATGTTCTGCGCTTCCAAAATCAGGACACTCATGTCGTTGTGCCGATGTCGCGATACGCTGATCGCCAGACTGACCGACCGCCGCCCAACCTTGATTTCGGCTTCCGTTGTAAACGGCCGGTCACTATCGAGACGAGATTGCAGGCGGCCTTGATCGATCGTGGGGAAAACGTCGGCCAAATCCCGACCGACACCGCTTTCACCTGGAAACCACTCACCAAAGCGGCGGTTGCCGAACATGATTTCCAGGCTGCCGGCATCGATAATGGCGAGCCCGACACCGACGGACTCAAGCAAGACTTCGTTGAACTTGTCCATGTTCATGCTCAGTCTCCGAGTCTCGCTCAGGCAGAAATGACAAATGACGAGCGGCTCTTGATCTCCTGCATGATCTGCCCGATGTCCGCGCGGTCGAATTCGAAGTCTTCCAACGTCTCTTTCATCAACATCGCGACTTCGTCGAATGCTTCTTTGTCGATCTTGTGTCTGGCATGAACGGTCCGAAGGACTTCATCGCTGTACTCGACAGGACCACCCATGACCTGAGCGACAAATTTGGTCTGGTGATCAACAAGCGCTTTCATGTCGACATCCTCGAAGAACGGACCCGCGACATCCGAATCGAGAACTTTTTCGTAGAACGCCATCACCACTTTGCTGACGGCTGCAAATCCTCCACAGCGCTCAAACATGCTCGACATCATATCCCCCGGACATATCGACGACCCCAGCCTGGACCCAATTTCCTCAGTACCAACACGATTTCAGCAGGCTATAGCACAGTTTTGAAGAGAATTCTCGCCTTCTTGGCGAGATGGTAGAGGAGTGCATCGCTTCAGGCTTTCTGCGCATTCAAGGACGTATCGAGACGGTACCGGGCCGATCAAATCGTGACTTACGTTACCGGAATCATGACATGCTTGCGAAAGGCCGGGCGTGCCTGCAGGCGGTCATACCAGGCCTCGACGGATGGCAGAGACGGGCGCTCGACCGGCAGATTGACATAGCGGTAGAAGGCAGACCCGAGTGGGATGTCTCCCATGGTGAGCCGATCGCCGAGGACGAAGGTGCGCTGCTGCAGATGGGAATCGAACAGGCGCCAGGTTTCCCCGAGATCCGCAGCGGCCTGTTCGATCGCGGGCATATCGCGATCAGCCTCCGGCGTTCGGATCAAGCCCCAAAAACAGATATGCATGAAGGGATGGAGCGTGGTGATCTTCCAGTCCATCCAGCGATCGGCGATCGAGCGCCTCGCGGGATCGAGCGGCCAGAGGCTGCCTTCGCCATAGGTCGACGCCAGATAGCGCACGCAGGCGTGAGACTCCCACATGACCGCATCGCCATCCTTCAATACCGGAATTCTGCGGTTCGGGTTCATGCGCCGATAATCCGCCGTGTCGAGGCCGCCGAAGGCACCGCCGGCATCGATGCGCTGATGATCGATACCAAGCTCGCCCACGGCCCACATCACCTTTTGCACATTGATCGAATTCGGCCGTCCCCAGATCGTCACGCCCATCGCGAGCTTTCCCTATAGGTCTTTTTCGGCGGACATCGTTTCGCCCTCGGGATCGGCCATCACGCTCAGCATCTCGCGGTCCCGGATCAGGAGCGTGCGCCCACGTCGTTCGATCACGCCGGTGCCGGTGAGCTGACCCAGCGCGCGCGCCACGGTCTCACGCGTCGCCCCGACCTTGCTCGCCAGATCGTGCTGTGTCGGCATGGCCGGGATCACAGCATCAGCCCCGCCATCACCGGGTTCGCTCAGCCGGATGAGCTCGCGATAGATGCGCTGCACCGCGCTCACCGTGCTGAGTTCGGCGATCCGCTCATTGGTGATGCGGATGATGCCGGTCAGATGGCGAAGGAGCTCCGAGGCGATCGCCGGGTGTTTTTCGTAGAGCGCCCGGAAGCGATCGGCCGGCAGGGCGCCGACCGTACAGGGTTTGAGCGCCACGACGGATGCGGAGCGCGCCTCCCCGTCAATCGCCGCGATCTCGCCGACATGGCTGCCTGCGGAAAAAACGGCGTAGGCGGTCTCACGGCCGCTCGCCGAGTAGTTCACGACGCGCACCTCGCCCTCGGTGATGAACAGCACGTCGTTGGTCCGGCTGTCACGATCGAGGATCTGTTCACCGGACGCGTAGCGACGCCAGCTGCAGCCGAGCGCGATTTGCGCCCGTTCCAGCTCGCTTAGCGTCCGCAAAAGCGCGATGCCGTCGAGCGCCTCCTCTTCCCGGCCGACCACGACCGCTCTCCCCAGTTTTCCCTGAACTTTCTCGACTTTAGCCGATCGCGCCTGCGAGCGCTATCGACCAGCGGCCGCGCTACAACCTGAGCCAACCGAATTGTCGTTGCAGTGGCCAGACATGGCCACAAGCAGCACCGCTCGATGCAGCGAAAGCCCACAATTGGTGACGCACTGATCAGTGCATTGCCGATGGAGGCCGAATATGCCTATCGGCAGGCCGCAAACACACGCCGTCTCAGGCGGTTTTTTTGTTCTGACTTTAACTTTTCGCTAACACCCGGATGCCATGCTGTTTCACGGTCCATGCGATCCTAGGAATCCGGCCGCCCGCCGGGAAAAGTGGCCGAAGCTCGGACTCCCAGGATCGCATGGACCAGCGAGACACGCCGGAGGATAGCTTAGGCGGGTTAAGGAAGAGTGAATGCAGACGAGTACCCGAACGCGAAGGTCGGGATTGAGATTGTATACCGATCCGATGTGATCGCGATGCAGGCTCTAATGTCTCGTTTCATGGCAGTTTCTTGCCGAGCGAGAGCTTCCGCCTGTTCGGGAAAAGAAGCGGTTCGGCCGGGATAGGTCACAAGACCATGTCGGCAGATCCGCTCGCCTGCCCACATAAGCCTGGCGGCAAACCGTCGATTTAGGCGACGGCGGTCCGAGTCGATGAGGTGGTCACACCACCACTAGGACGTGCTGTCGTGCGTCTCCAGCCAGGACTCGCGCGGCTTGGTCAGACGCTGGAAAAGCGACTGGTTGACCTGATAGGCCCAGCCTGCCGTCTTGTTGTTGATCGCCTCAATGCGCTGGCTGGTCTGATCGGCAGCGGCGGCATCCTCTGGCAACGTCCCGGGCGTCGCCGCAAACGTCGCCCAGGGCTCGTCGTCGATCAACGCCAGGCGGACCGTCAGTTCCAGCCCGTCGAAGGTCCGATAGCGGACCACATACGCATCGGCAGGCCAGACGACGTCGGCGCTCGGCTTGACCGCCGCAAGACGCACCGATGTCAGAGCACTTGCCAGCTCGATGATGCTGGCATCCGCCTTCAGTGCCTCGCCTTCGGCAAGGTTGTCGAATTGCAGCTCGTCGCCGGCCTTCGCGCGCGAGACGCTGTAGCCCCCACCTTCGGCGAGGGCGATATCGACGGTGCTGACCTCCTCGCGATCGATTTCGACCACGATCTGATCGAGCCAGGCCTCCACTTCCGGCTCCAGATCGAATCCGCCCGAGGCGAGCCAGCTCTGATTCTCGCCCGGACGGCGGACATAGGTGCCGGAACTGGCACTGCCGGTGAGCCGGAACAGGCGCTTGCCGATCAGCGCTTCGGCCAGAACCTGGCCGCCGTCATCCTCCAAACGGATCAGCCTGGAATTCGCCTCCTCCGTCATATCCTCGACCTCGAGGCGCCCATAGCGCTCGGCGTTCGACGTCTTGGCCTCGATCAGGCGCATGTCGTTCAGCTGGCGCACCAGCCGCGCAATCTTGTCGTTTGCAGCCGGGTAGTCGAAGCGATCCGGCGACGTCCAGGTCTCAGGCGAGGTGCGGTTGAGCGTGATTGTGCCGTCCTTGGTCTGGATGGTCACCTTGGCGACGCGATCAGGACCGGCGCGAAGCTCGGGAAAGGCCGGCTCGTCGACATGGGCGACGGGTCCCGTGGTCGGCTGGTTGATCACCGCGACGACAGCGCCCGCCGTGGCGAAAACGGTGAGTGCAGCGAGCCCGATGAAGGTCTTGGGTGTCATCTTCTTTGCTCTCCCCTCAATCGCTCGGCCGTGCGGCAAAGCGCCAGGCGCGCATCTGGCGGAACAGCGCAAGGCCGACGGCGATCAGCGCGATCACCAGTGGCACCGCCCAGATGTTCAGGAATTTCAGCTTCGTGGCGAGGGCTTCGACGTCCTCGCGAAGCGAGCGCTGCACGCCGCGCAGCTCCTGTCGGAGACCGATCATCTCGGCGCGAAAATTCTCGATCTCGCTCTGCTGCTCCACGGTCAGGATCACGCCTGACTGTTGCTCCTCTTCCTGCAGCTTCTGGATGTTCTGCTCGGTCTCCTGGATCTGTGCGAGCAGCTCCTGCTCCTTGGAGCGGTACTTGAACTCCGCGTCCTGCGCCATGCGCTCGACCACCTCGAACGGGCGGACGCTGAGGCCGCGCGAGCGCAGGCCGATCAGGCTCTGGCTACCGGATAGCAGTTCGAGTGCATTCACCGCAAAGTCGGCATTGTTGGCGATCGGGAGCGTCACGCGCTGGCCAAGCAGATCCTGCTGACGCACCCAGTTCTGGTCGTGCAGCATGTCGGCATCGGCGACGATCACCAGGCTGAGCGGGGCCTCTGCGTCGGCGAGATGAGCCGCAGCCAGCTCCTCGTCTGCCCCCTCCGGCGGCCCGTCCGCGAAGGCCGAGCGGATCGGACCGGTGACCCTGGCGGCGAGCGTGTAGGTCTCGCCGGACGGCTGGAACTCGGCGATCAGCTTGGCAGGGTCCGGCGCCACGCGCAGTGGCTCCGCCTCGA